>JAHCJE010000111.1 GCA_026128865.1 Phycisphaeraceae bacterium
GCCGACGCTTGCGGTGCTGACGGTGTTCCAGGTGGTGCGGCGGAGCGCGGAGTACGCGGTGGGCAGGCCGGCGCGGGAGATGCTGTACTCGAGGCTGGGGCCTGAGGAGAAGTACAAGTCCAAGCCGTTCATCGACACGTTCGTGTATCGGGGGGGGGACGCGGTGGGGGCGTGGGTTCCGAAGTTGCTGGCGCAGGCGGGGGTGGCGGTGGGGTTTGTTGCGATCCCGGTGGCGGGGGCGTGGGCGGTGGTTGCGCTGGCGCTGGGGCGTATGGAACGCAAGGCGCAGCCCGCCCAGGCACGAACGGAATGAAAAACCGGGGCGACCGGCCCCGGTTCGTGCGGTGCGTGGATGTTGCCGCGGGGGTTACTTCGTCGGGTCAGGCTGACGCTCCGGCGCAGCGGGCGTCGTCGTGGGCGCCGGGGCGGCGGAGGCTGAGGCGGTGGAGCGCGTGAGGTAGATTTCGACGCGGCGGTTGGCGGGGGTGTTGCCTGTGGCGGTGTTGGTGACGGCGGGTCGGAACTCGCCCCAGCCGGAGGCGTTGACCTTTGCAGCGGGGACGCCCATGCTGACGAGTTCGCGGCGGACGGCGATTGCGCGGTGGCAGGAGAGGTGCATGTTGGTGGGATGGCGCTCGGCGGTGCGTGCGCTGATCGGCTGCGAGTCTGTGTGGCCGACGACGTGGACCTCGTAGGCGGCGGCGGCGCGGGCTTTGAGGATTTCGGCGAGGCGTGCGAGGCTGGACTTGGCATCGGACTTGACGGCGTCGGAGCCGGAGTCGAAGGTGAGGTCGCTTGCGAAGCGGAGCATGCCGCGGGCGGGGTCGTACTGGATGAGGTCTGGGTTGGCGGCGGCGAGTTCGCGGAGGGCGCGGTCGGTTTCGGGGTCGAGGGCGCCGAGTTGCAGGGAGCGCAACTGGGACTCGAGGTCGCGGAGGGAGGCGTCGCTCATGCCGACGAGGCCGCGGAGGCGCTCGTTCTCGTCGCGGAGGGATCGGACGGCTTCGTCGGCGGCGAGTTGGCGAGCGGTCATGCCGCCGCTCATGCTCTGGCAGTCGTCGAGGCTTGCCTGGAGTTCCTGGTTTCGGTTGGTGAGGCTTCGGTTCGACTCGACGAGGCGGTCGTACTCTGCGCGGCTGACGCAGCCTCCGAGGGCCGCGCCCATGAGCGCGATGGCCAGCGCTCCCCGAACCCACTTGCTTCCGTGTCGCATGTGCAGACCTCCACGCCGCCGGTCGTTGTGGCGGCCGATTGAGTACCGTGTGGCGCGGGACGGGTGCGGCGGATTCGTCTCGCCGGCCCTTCGCGGCCCGTGCATCCTACCGCCCTTTCCATCGGCCGACAGCGAGGGAGGCGTCCATCGTGCGGGAATCCGCGCCGAATCTGCCTGACTTGCCCGAGGGTCCGGGGTTGCGCCGCTTCGAGGCGGATGCGGCGTTTGACGCGGGGGGGCTGGTCTCGGCCCCGGTTTCGTTGCTGGTGGAGGTGGCGGCGACGGGGCGGGCTGTCGCGCTGGCGGTGGGGACGCCGGGCGAGGTGTCTCGGCATCCGGGGGCGTCGTCGGCCCGGGTGGTGGGGCTGGCTGGGAGCGTGATTCTGCCGGGGCTGGTGAACGCGCACACGCACCTTGATTTGACGCATCTGGGGCCGCGGCCGCACGACCCGGAGGAGGGGTTCGTGGCTTGGGTGGAGAGGGTGCGGGCTGGTCGGCGGCAGGAGGATGACGGGATCGCGGAGAGCGTGCGGCAGGGGGTTGGGCTGTGCCTGGCTGGGGGAACGGTGGCGGTTGGGGACATCGCGGGCGCGCCGGGGGGGAGGCCGACAGTGGCGGCGCTGCGGGCGCTGCGCGAGGGGCCGCTGGCGGGGGTGTCGTTCGTGGAGTTTTTCGCGGCGGGTGCGTTGCGGGATCGCGCGCTGGGGCGGCTGGACGTGTTTCTGGAGGAGCACGCGGGGGAGTTGGCGGCCGGGTCGCTCGTGCGCGCGGGGTTGCAGCCTCATGCGCCGAACACGGTGGAGCCGGCGGGGTATGAGCACGCGGTTGCGCTGGCACGGCGGTACGGGCTTGCGTTGTGCACGCACCTGGCGGAGACGGTTGAGGAGCGGGAGTTCATCGCGGGGGCGCGGGGGCCGCAGCGGGCGTTGCTGGAGCGGGTGGGTGCGTGGGAGGATCGGTTGCTGGGTGTGTTCGGGCGCGGGCTGCACCCGATCGACCATCTGGCGCCGATTCTGGAGCGTGCGCCGTTTCTGGTGGCGCACGTGAACGACTGCCCGGACGGGGCGCGGTTGTCCGTGCTGGCGCGAGCGGGTGTGAGTGTGGCGTATTGCCCGCGTGCGTCGGCGTACTTCGGCGCTCCGGGGCATTTCGGGGCGCACCGGTACCGGGAGATGATGGATGCCGGGATCAACGTGTGCCTGGGAACGGACTCGATCGTGAACCTGCCGAGTGAGGCGGCGGATGGGTCGCGCGGGGGGATGAGCGTGCTGGACGAGATGCGGCTGCTGGTGGAGCGTGACGGGGTGGATGCGCGGACCGCGCTGGCGATGGGGACGACGAACGGGGCGCGCGCGTTGGGGTTGGATGAGGCGGGGTTCCTGCTGGGGGCGGGGAGGCGGCTGGCGGGGCTGGTGGCGGTGCCGGTGGGGCGTGATCGGCAAGCCCCCACGCCTACCCTTGAAACGGCGATTCTTGGTGGGGGACCGCCCCGGCTGCTGCTGATCGGGAAATAATCCTGTCTGACCGGAACGCGGCGGGGTCTGGTCGCCTAGGAGCAGCATGAGCGCGAAGTGGCGCCGAAGCCTGAAGTGGGACGACGAGCACTTCCCGGCGTGGGCGTGGCCGGTGAAGTTTGTGCTGCGTGCGTTCAGTTCGATCACGCTGGCGGTGATTCTGCTTACGGGAGTGGTGGTGTACGGCGTGGTGGCGAGCGTGCCGCTGGGTTTGCTCGCGCTGGGGCCGACGTGGCTGCTCTATGGGCTGACGCTGGTGTTGACGGCGGCGTTGCCTGCGGCCGCGCTGCTGCTGATCGCGCGGCTCGGTCTGCGCGGGGCGTCGCGCGGGGTGAGGTTCGTCGTGGGGCTTGCGGGCGCGGCGGTGGGGGCGGGGATCGGGGCGACGGTGTGGGGGTCGGCGGTGTGGCCTGCGATTCATTACGACCCGGCGACGGGGTCGGGGGTGCGGCTGTTCGCGTCGTTCGTGCGTGAGTACGAGTCGGTCACGGTGCGGCGGCTGCCGGGCGTGGAGATGAGCGAGTTGGAGTTCTACTCGGCGTGGCCGATGCGGGGGCTGCTGCTGGCGTTCATGCTGAACATGGTGGTGGCGACGGTTCGTCGGATCGAGTTCGTGTTCGTGAACCTCGGGGTGCTGACGGTGCACACGGGGATCGTGATGATCGCGCTTGGGAGCGTGTACTACCAGTCGCAGAAGCGTGAGGGGGACGCGATCCTGCTTGCGGGCGCGCCGGACGAGCGGGGCGTGCCGGGGGCGGGCGCGCCGGTGGGCGCGTTCTACGACAACACGCACGTCGCGCTGTACGTGAGCCAGTACCGCGGGTGGGAGCAGCGTCCTGTGCGGGGCGTGCCGCGGTACAACGACTACGGGCTTGACTCGGGGGCGGGCGAGAGCGCGCTGTCGGCGGCGGGTCGGGGCTTGTCGCTTCCGGCGGGGAGCGGCCGGCGTCTTTCGATTCCGGTCCCGGCGTCGTCGCTGGGGCTGACGGACGAGGATGTTGAACTGCGGATCGTGGGGTACGCGGGTTACGCGGAGGGGAGGCAGGACTGGCTGCGGGCGTCCCCCCCCTCGGACGCGGCGCGGGCGAATCCGCTGCGGATCGTGGAGTTGCACACGGACGTTCCGGACCCCGATGGTCGCGTGCGCGAGGGGGCGGCGTTCTCGTACACGCTGATGCCGGCGTCGCCGCCGCACCGGGTTGCGGACAACGGCGTGTTCGGCGTGGAGTATGTGCGTGGGATGGAGGCGTGGCGGTGGGCGGACCTGACGGCGGAGATTCCGGCGGGGACGACGTATGCGCTTTCGGTGGAGGTGGCTGGTGGGGGCGGGCCTGTGCGCGTGGTGCGGGCGGTGCAGGCGGGCGATGCGTTCGAGGTCGAGGGGTGGCGTATCGCGGTGGAGGACGTGACGCCGGAGCCGCCGTTCCCGATCATCACGCCGGGGTATCGCGGGGCGAGCAGCAGCGTGGCGCTGGTGCGGGTGGAGCCTCCGGGTGGAGCGGATGATCCCGAGCCGTTCACGCGGTATGTGTACCACCGGTACCCGGAGATTGCGCAGGACATTCTGGAGGTTGCGCGGGAGGACGGGCGGCCGTTCCGTCGCGACGCGGATCCGTCGATCCGGCTGGGGCTGATCGACGCGTCGCAGTTGCAGGTGTATTTCGACGAGCCTGTCGGTGCGAGCGCGCCTGAGGGCGTGCGCGCGGTGGTGCGGCTGCCGGGCGGCGCGGTGCGGGTGGTTGATTCGCTGGGGCCGGGGGGGCGGTTGGAGCGGCTCATCCCGGATGCGTACGACGTGACGCTGGTGGTGGCGGCGGCGTGGGAGCACGCGGAGGCGTTCGAGCGTCCGGTTCCGGTGCCGGAGGTGCAGCGCGACGGCTCGATGGTGGGGACGCACGACAAGGCGATGGTGGCGGTGGAGGTTTCGGTGCCCGCGCCGAGCGATCCGTTGTCGGAGCATGCCCCGGGGGCGTGGAGCAGGGTGGTGTGGCTGCCGTTCGATCGGTACCCGCTGGCTGGTGTGTTCCCGGACACGCAGCGTGAGGTTCGGCTGCCGGACGGTCGGCGGGTGGTATTGATCTTCGGTCGTCGTCAGCACCCGCTGCCGGGGTTCGAGGTGTCGCTGGTGGACTTCCAGATGCTGTCGTATGACCACCGGGGCGCGCCGCGGGACTACCAGTCGATCGTGCGTGTGACGCCGACGACGCTGGACTTCGAGGCGTACGAGCACGTGGCGAAGTTGAACGAGCCGCTGCGGGCGCCGTGGCGTTGGGACGAGCGGCGGTCGTGGGTTGCGAACGCGGCGACGCGGCTGTCGGCGGGGCTTGATCCGCGGCAGTTCAAGTTCAGCCAGGCGGGGTGGGACGCGGAGGGTTGGCGTCGGACGCAGGAGATGGCGGACCAGGGGCTGGTGGCGAGGCCGTTCGCGCAGTTCACGATTCTGCAGGTGGGGAACAATCCGGGGATTCACGTGATCGCGGGGGGGGGCATTCTGATGGGGGTGGGGATTCCGTGGGCGTTCTATGTGAAGCCGCTGATTCTGCAGAGGCGGAAGCGGCGGATTCAGCGGGAGGTGGCGGAGGGGACGTACCGGCCGCCGGTGCGGCTCGTTCCGAGTGGCGCGGCCCAGCCGGCGGGAGCGGAATCATGACCAGGCTCGTTGCCGTTGTGCTGGTCCTCGCGTGGGCGTTCGGTGGCTCGGCGGCGCGTGCGCAGACTGCGCCGGCGGGCAACGCGCACCCTGAGGCGCGGGAGGTCTCGGACGATTCGGGGCGGCTGGACAAGCCTTTCGGGTCGTCGAGCGCGCCTGCGGCGGCGGCGACGCCTTTGGAGAAACTGGCGTTCGAGCGTGCTGTGGACCTGACGCCGCTGCGCGACGTGGCGGTGTTCCACAACGGTCGGGTGAAGGTTCTGGACACGCTGGCGCGGGAGACGGTGTTCGACCTGACGGGGCGGAGCCGGTACGCGGACCCGCTGCCGGACGGCGTGCAGGCGAGGCACGACCCGCTGTTCACGCTGATCGATCTGGCGGTATCGCCGGACCATTTCATCGACAGGCCGGTGATTCACGTGAACTACCTGCCGCTTCGGCGGGCGATGCTGGAGTCGGCGTTCCCGGGGGACCGCGAGGAGCAGGAGCGGTGGATGCGGCTGACGCGGGTGTCGCCGCGGATGGTGCTGGTCTTCGGCGATGAGATCCGCGACAAGCACATGAGCGAGTCGGGGTTCCGCGACGGGCTGGACCGGGCGGATCGGGCGTTGCGGCTGATCGCGTTCGGCGGGTCGAACTTCCTGGTGGTCGCGCCGGAGAGCCGCGACCTGCCGTGGGGGCACGTGAGCGAGTTGCCGGCGGAGCATCCGGCGCGAGCGGCGGCGTTGCGGCTCGGTGAGGCGTGGCGTGCGGCGGACGCGGCGGGGGTGAACGCGGCGGCGTCGGAACTTTCGGTCGCGCTGGCGTCGATCAACCCGGGGACGCACCCGGAGTCGCGGCGCGCTCTGGAACTGGCGTACAACCGGATGAACGCGTTCGAGTGGGGGTACTGGGTGTACCTGCTGTCGCTGGTCTCGCTGCTGATCGCGTTCGGGACGGGTCGGCGGTGGCTGGCGTGGACGGGGAGCGTGCTGCTGGTGGGGGCGATCGGGCTGCACGCGACGGGTTTCGTGCTGCGGTGCATCGTGGCGGAGCGGTTTGCGATCCAGAACCAGTTCGAGTCGATGACTGGGCTGAGCCTGTTCGCGGCGGTGGTCGGGGGGGGGATCATGCTGGCGCGGCGGCAGTGGCTGTTCGGCGCGGCGGCGGCGGCGACGGGGTTCCTGGTGCTGATCACGGCGACGCAGACGGACATGCCGGGGCGGCACATCGGGCGGGAGGCGGCGATCCTGAACACGTCGGTGCTGCTGAAGTATCACGTGACGACGGTGCTGGTGTCGTACGGGCTGATCACGCTGGGGTTCGTGTGCTCGGTGTTCTACCTGTGCACGCACTACGTCGGGCGGCTGCGCGCGGCGGCGGCGGCGACGGGGGACGCGGAGGCGATCGCGGCGGCCGCGCTGAATGCGCCGGAGGACAAGCCGTTCGGGCGGGCGCGTGTGCTGGCTGATCTGGACACGGCGCAGATGACGGTGCTGCAACTGGCGTTCTGGACGCTGGGGGTGGGCATCCTGCTGGGGGCGTGGTGGGCGGACCACTCGTGGGGTCGGTGGTGGGCGTTCGACCCGAAGGAGACGTGGGCGCTGCTGACGTGGATCATCTATCTGATCGTGATCCACCTGCGGCTGACGACGGGGCGGAACCGCGGGCTGGTGACGGCGTGGCTGAGCGTGGTGGGGTTCGTGGTGATGCTGTGGACGTACTTCGGGGTGAACCTGCTGCTGCCGGGGCTTCATGCGTACGCGTGAAAGGCGAACGCGGAGGGCGCGGAGGGGACGCGGAGAGCGCGGAGTGGGGAACGGGGGTCGGAGGACCGGCGGTCGTGGCGACGGGGTCGTGATGAGCGGTTCCATGTCTTGTGCTCATGGGAACTGCGCGAGTGATCCGGGCGCTCTGCGTTCACGTCCCGTCTCGCGGCGGTTCTACGCGCGGGCGGCGGATGCGCTGGCGGTTGCGCTGCTGGGGCGGACGCTGGTGCGGGTGATGGGGGACGGGACGCGGCTGGCGGGGCGGATCGTGGAGACGGAGGCGTACCTGGGGCCTGAGGACCGGGCGGCGCACTGCTTCGGCGGGCGTCGGACGGCGCGGAACGAGTCGATGTACGGGCGGCCGGGCACGGCGTACGTCTACTTCACGTACGGGATGCACCACTGCTTCAACGTGGTGTGCGGGCGCGAGGGGGAGCCGGCGGCCGTGCTGATCCGGGCGCTGGATCCGGTGGAGGGGCTTGGGGAGATGCGTCGGCGCCGGTCGGCGCGGCGGGGCGGCGTGATCCGCGACACGGACCTGTGCTCGGGGCCGGGGCGGTTGTGCGAGGCGATGGGGTTTGATCGGGGTGACGATGGGGTTGATCTTGCCGGGGCGGGGTCGCGGGTGTTCATCGTTGGGCCGGGCGCTGGGGGGCGGGCCGATGAAGAGGTGGTGAACACGGCGCGGATCGGGGTGGCGTATGCGGGGGAGTGGGCGGATCGGCCGCTGCGGTGGTTCGTCGCGGGCAGCCCGCACGTGTCGCGGGGCGGGTCGAGGTCTGGCTCTCGCCGGTCGGGGGGGCGGTCCCTACGATGAGGTCCGCCCGCCTGGGCGGAAGAGGTGGAGCGTATGTCGGACGCGATGCAGACGGTGTGGCAGGAGTTGCGGGACAAGGCGGGGCCGTATCCGCGCGAGGCGTACGACTTCGTGCGCGCCGGGCTGACGCACACGGTGCAGATGATCCACGGCGAGACGGCCGGTGACTCGGAGGACGACTCGCGGCACATCAGCGGGAAGCAGTTGTGCCTCGGGCTGCGGGACTACGCGACGCAGCGGTACGGGCGGCTGGCGCGGACGGTGCTGAGCCGGTGGGGCGTGCACTCGACCGAGGACTTCGGGCGGATCGTGTACGCGATGGTGGACGCGGGGCTGATGCGGACGTCCGAGGGGGACTCGTTCGAGGAGTTCCGGTGCGTCTTCGACTTCGATGAGGGCTTCGCGGACTGACCGGGAAGGCGGTACGCTGTCCGGCATGGGCGAGATTGGAAGACCGCAAGCCGACGGCGGGACGGATTGGCGGTCGCTGCACCTGTGGCAGATTCAGCCGCTGCGCGACGTGCTCGTGATCGCGGTGGTGCTGGGTGTGCTGTACCTGGGGTACCTGGTCAGCATCGTGACGGTGCCGCTGCTGCTGGCGACGCTGCTGGCGTATTTGTTCGAGCCTGTGGTGAAGCGGATGACGCGGGTGTCTTGGATGAGCCGGCAGATGGCGGCGGCGATCATCGTGGTCGTCGCGGCGGTGGTGGTGGTCGTGCCGGCGGTGGTGGCGACGGCGTTCGCGGCGACGCAGGGGGTCGCGTTCGCGGGGCGGGTGTCGGGTTCGGTCGAGCGGGTGTACTCGTCGGTGCAGAACCCGGACGATGCGGATGCGCTGGCGGCGGTGCCGGAGGGGTTCTGGCTGGCGACGCGGGACTTCCTCGTCGAGCGGCGCGACGTGACGGAGGGCGAGGTCGCCAAGCGGCTGCTGGAACTGGTGCGGGCGAACGCGCAGACGATCGCGACGCAGGCGCTCGAGACAGGGGCGGGGGCGATCGGGGCGACGCTGCGGGGGATCGCGTCGGTGTTCGCGCTCGTGTTCGGGGCGTTCCTGACGGCGTTCTTCTTCTTCTTTGTGTGCACGGGGTGGGGGAAGGTGCTGGAGTTCTGGGAGGGGTTGATCCCGGAGCGGCGGCGCGGGCGGTGGCTGGAACTGGTGCGGGCGTTCGACGCGGTGGTGTCGGGGTTCGTGCGCGGGCGGCTGACGATCGCGTTCATCCAGGCTGGGATTCTGAGCGTGCTGTACTGGGTGATCGGGACGCCCGCGCCGATCCTGTTCGGGCTGGCGATCGGGCTGCTTTCGATCGTGCCGTACCTGGCGTTGATCGGGATTCCGGCGACGATCGTGGCGATGTGGCTGGACCCATCGGGGCCGGGGTGGCAGAACGCGTGGTGGTGGGTGACGTTCGCGCCGATGGTGGTGTACTTCATCGCGCAGGCGGCGGATGACTACGTGCTGACGCCGATGATCCAGGGCAAGAGCACGGGGATGGACACGCCGACGATCCTGTTCGCGTCGCTGGCGGGTGGCGCGCTGTTCGGGTTCTACGGTCTGCTGATCGCGATCCCGCTGGCGGCGTGCGTGAAGATCTTGCTGCGGGAGGTGTTCTGGCCGCGGTTCCGGGCGTGGGCGGAGGGTCGGGAGAAGGACTTTCTGCCGGTGGGGCGGGAGTGATGCGGGTTGCGTGACGTCGTTGCGCCCCGGCTACTCCGCCGCGTGGTGCACGAACCGCTCCTTCGCGTCCGCCTCGACCGTCGTGGCCGTGCCGCGGTAGGCCGCGATGACCCGCCAGCGCTCATCGTACACGAACCACCGCCAGGGGTCGTCCCCGTCCACCTCGCTGTCCGCGTTGAAGTCCGCGTGCTCGCCGATCAGGTAGCCGAGGCCGTTGTACCGGAACTCCGCCACCGTGTTCGGCGGGTCGGCACGGTCCGTCACCAGTGTCAGCCGGCCGCGGGTGTCGTACACGAACAGGTAGTCCGCCCCATCGTCCCTTTCTAGCTCAAGAGGTCAACCTTGGGAATGCCACAATGAGAGGAATGTCCGAACAATAGTCGATAGATGGCGGGGACCAGCGCAAGCGTCAAAGACGGGTGGAGACCATTTTATGTTAAACCAGTCGAGTTCATCTGCATCATTCTCGTATTGGTCGACTTGTGCTTTGGAAAGAGCCGAGCCGTGCGGGAGAACGATCGACAGATGCCAGCCAGGATTATCGAGTGTGCCGATTCGGATCTCGGGCTGTACCTTTCTATCGGAGTCCGGCAGTGCCGAGACGTACCATGCCTGAAGACGATGCAGCGGATCCTCGTCATCCCCAAGTACACCGGGCGCTGCTTGCGGGTTTTCTGGGGGACCAAACCGATCTAGGAATTGCTGCAGGAACAGCACGAGACCGCTCGCGCCCGTACCGCCGAGTACTCGTACCTTCGTATGCTGCCAAACCCGAGAATCAGGTCCTTCTTGATGCTGGATTAGACCAACGTCGGCCGGAAGGACATCGATCTCGATCTCCCACACCGAAGGCTCACCCGAGACAGATCGGATATCGACGCCACTCTCGTGCTCCCATTCGCCATCACACTGGCTGGCGTACCACAGCTCCAATCGTGATGTAAGTTGTAGCACAGTCACCTCTTGATTTTGTTACGTTTGTCGAGATAGTCTTCGACGTCCCTCAGGTCCTCTGGTGTTGCAGGGCGAACATCTCGACGTGTTTTCTTGTCTGGATGAAGCCGCTGGTCTGGTGTTTTGACATGCGGTGTTGGTACGACCGATCCACAGCCCTGCTTGTTGTTGTGCGGCTTGCCTTGGAGATCCACTATTCTGCCGTCCGGAAGCGTGACTCGATTTCTGTTGTTGTTTTTCTTGACGAGGTTCTGGCAGAGTTTTGCTATGTCATCGGCGGCGCCAAAACCGGCACAGAGCAAACCCGCTGTCGCGTACTCCATCGCGATGTTGGTGGCGCCGTCCTTCGCTTCGCGTAGGAGGCCGTCCCAGTCATCCTTGAAGAGCCCGGACGACGCGTCATTCGTACCCTGCCCAAGCCTGAAACAACAGTCCATTTGTTCAACGCTCGTGCTCAGCGTCGTCTCTTTCCCCATGTCCTGAATCGCGTCTCGCTGCTTCTTGATGATGCTCTCGATGGATTCGCCGGGGAAAATATCGTACGGTGCACGGTGTGGACGATCGTCACGTGGCACGACTGGCTGCGGCGTTACCTGAAGGCCAAGCGGATCTCTCCAAACGGTGGGTCGGCTGCCTACATACTCGTAAAGGTTGTACGAATCGCCGAAGTACTCGATCGGATCCCTGTTCTGCCACCGCCCCATGTACGGCTCGTAGACCCGGTGCCGCACGTGGTAGCGTTCCGTGAACGCTTCCCAGCGGTAGCCGGCGTAGCCCACGCGCAGGTCGAGCGCGGCCGACGACAGCACGCCGCGGCCGCCCAGCGTCGCCGCCGAGTTGTAGGCGTTCAGGTACGCGATCGTGTCCGTGCTGTTGACCGTGCCGTCCAGGTTCCAGGCGGCGCGGATGTCGCTCGCGCCGTGCCACGCGCTGAACACCGACGCGTCCGACGAGTCCACCACGCCGTCGCCGTTCAGGTCGGCCCGGTCCGCCCCCGTCGGCACGCCGTACGCCGTGTACCACGCCCGTTGCACCGCCGCGCCCGAAGAATCGACCACCAGCGCCGCGTCCGCACGCCAGTTCTGGCAGATGAAGACCCGCTCCTCGAGCACGCCGTCGCTCTCGAACAGCCAGGTGTCGGCCGGGTCCGTGTTGGCCGGGTCCGCCTCCGGCTGCACCGCGT
>JAHCJE010000112.1 GCA_026128865.1 Phycisphaeraceae bacterium
TTGCGCCCGAAGCACGCGACTTGCTGCGCGCGACGTATCTCCGACCCCTCCGTGACGCCGAGCAGGCGTTGGCAGCAGGACGTGGCTCTCGGTTGGCACAAGTCTTGCGCCACTCGCGGCAGATCGGGGAAGGCAACGATGAGTGCGACCTCGCCCGTCCACTGAGCGACCAACATCTGAGCGTGCTCGGCATCGCGAGGCTGGTCGAAACGATGCTCAAGGATCAGCAAGGTGTCGAAGCGACTCGCAGTGAGATTGACCGACATCTGTCACAGCTCACGCTCCAAGGCGACCGCGTCACAAGCACAATAGGTGTTCACGGTTCAATGCTATCGGATGATGCTCGACTGCGCGAACTGCTTGAACGGCTGGATCTCCGTCTGGAGGGCGTTGGCAGGCGCGGCCTGGGTTCGAACAACATTCTCTTCATGGCCTGCGAACTTCTGCTGTTGGCGCAGGGCGATGAGGGAAGCCGTCTGCTGCTGATTGAGGAACCGGAGGCCCATCTCCACGCACAACGTCAGCTTCGCGCCATGAGGTTCCTGCAATCAGAGGCCGAACAGAATGGCATTCAGGTCATCGTGACGACGCACAGCCCGAATCTCGCTTCAGTGATAGACCTGAACAACATCCTGATGCTCGCCGGACGGCGTGCATTCTCGATGGCTGAGGAGTATACCTCGCTGGAGCCATCCGACTACCGCTTTCTGCAGCGCTTCCTGGACGCGACCAAGGCAAACCTGTTCTTCGCACGCGGCGTGATGATCGTCGAGGGAGATGCCGAGAACATCCTTCTGCCGACACTGGCCCGCCTCATCGGCCGCGATTTCACCGAGCACGGCGTCTCCATCGTCAACGTCGGCGGAATCGGCTTGCGGCGGTACGCCCGCATCTTCCAGCGCAAGAATCCCGAAAGGGACGGCCGTATCCCTGTCCCAGTAGCCTGCATCACTGATCTGGATGTCATGCCAGACTGTGCCCCCAAAATCACGGAAAAGAGAGGCCATACGCGAGCGTCCCTAGGGACAGACCGGGTTGAGGAAAAGCGTCGGGCGCTTCGGGACAAGGCTTTCGGCCAGTACGTGAAGACATTCGTCGCCGAAGGGTGGACGCTCGAGTACGACCTCGCCATTTCGGGTCTTGCTCAAGACGTATTTGTAGCCGCGACGCTGGCCAGAAAGGACGACTCGCTTCGAGACGAAACGTTGGATAGTGCGACGAGGGAGGCGGAGGCCGCGTTCGCTGCGCTAGAAGCAGAGATTCGGTCGCCGGGCAATGGCGCCGGGGCACAGGCCCATGACGATGAGGAAGTCCTCGCGTCGAAGATCTACGCCCTGTTCACGACTGGCACGAAGGCGTCGAAGGCGATCGCTGCACAGTATCTGGCTCGCAGATTGGAAGACAAGATAAAGAACGAGGAGTTGACGGCTGAGACGTTGCGAGAACGACTTCCCAAGTATCTCATTGAAGCGATTGACTACGTCACCCAGCCCCGCGAAGAGGGGACTGTACCCGTTGGCACCGGGAACAACAATGACTGAAAACGGTGGGCTGCTGGCAGGCACCATCACCGACGACGACGTGCGCCGGGCTGCACGGCTGCTTGGCTTGCCGTACGATTGCTTCCACGGTCCAGATGGCCTGGACCCGCGCCACGGCGTGCTCAAGTGCATGGAGACGATCGACGTTGCGGCATGCCCCGGCAGCGGGAAGACGACGCTGCTCGTGGCAAAACTCGCGATCCTCGCCGAGAAGTGGCCGCACCGTACTCGTGGTATTTGCGTATTGTCGCACACGAATGCGGCTCGGCGAGAGATCGAGAATCGGCTCGGTCAGACGGCCACAGGACGGAGTTTGCTGGCGTACCCTCACTTTGTCGGTACGATTCATGCCTTCGTCAATGAATTCTTGGCCGTCCCATCCCTTCGCTCGCGCGGGTACCCGATCACCCTGATTGACTCGGAGGTTTGCGAAGCGCGACGATGGAGCAGGCTCTCGCAAAATACACGGTATGCGCTTCGCCAGCGAAGTATTGAAGGGTCCGACATTCGGATTGCCAACACTCACTTCGAGCCGGCGAAAAAGCATGGTACCTTCTCCTTTGGGCCGCACACAAACACACACAAGTGCATCCAGCGTGCGTGTATGCAAGTGGCGCGAGAGGGATTCCATTGCCATGATGATATGTTCATATGGGGCAATGCACTCATGGATGAGCATCCGGGAGTGGCAAACGTCCTGCGGAGTCGATTTCCGCTGCTCTTCATCGACGAGTGTCAGGACAACAGCGAAGACCAAGCAACCATATTGCGGCGAGTCTTTGGTGCCGATCCGATGCCGGTCATTCGCCAACGCTTTGGAGATTCGAATCAGGCAATCTTCGGCTTCATCAAGCAGGAGGGAGCAACGACGGACCTGTTTCCGAGTGATGCCAAGGTGGACTTGCCCAACAGCCACCGTTTCGGGCAGAGGATCGCCGATTTGGCCGATCCGCTGGCGGTGGACCCCTGTGGGCTGATCGGCCGAGGACCCAGGCTGCGCCTTGCGTCGGGCTCGACCGAGGCGACGCACACGATCTTTCTGTTCAACGACGATGGCGTCCGGAGAGTGCTCGATGCGTATGGCGAGCTCTTGTTGGCGACATTCTCCGATCTGGAACTGCGTGAAGGCTCGTTCGTGGCCGTCGGCCACGTCCACAAGCGCGAGCAGGATGATCACTGTCCCCGCCACGTCGGGCACTACTGGCCGGAATACGACCCGGAACTCTCGAAGTCTGAACCGAAGCCGTCGCGCTTTGTCCAGTACATTACATCCGGGCAGTCAAGCGCCCAAGCGGTCGGCGAGACGTACGTAGCCATTGAGAGGATCGCACAGGGATGCCTGCGCCTGGGTGGCATGGGTTCCGGCACCCGAACGGCTGGTGTGCGCAAGCACTCCCATCGGTACGTACGCGAGTTGCTGTCGGCGAGCGAGCGCTCGCGTGCGCTTTACACCGTTATGGTGTCGAGGTACGGGGTCAAGCGAAGAGAACTCACGAAAAGAGCGTGGGACCAGCGGCTGCGAGCAGCGGTACAGGAGATTGGGGAAACCATCGCCGGCTGCCCATTGGCGAGCAGGGAGGCGCAGGACTTCCTTGCTTGGCCCGCGAGTGCGCCAGGGGAGGAGCCGCTGCAGACTGGGCAATCGCGTCGCGACAACGTCTATCGCTATTCCATCGGTGGAAGAGAAGTGGCCATCCGTATTGGCTCGATCCACTCGGTCAAGGGTGAAACGCACACCGCTACGTTGGTGTTCGAGACGTTCTGGAATAGGCACAACTTGGAGGACCTACGGGATTGGTTGCTTGGGGATCGTAGCGGAGCGGGAAATGACGGCGTGCAGCGCCCGAGGCGCCTTAAGGCACACTATGTCGCCATGACTCGCCCGACACACTTGTTGTGCCTAGCCATGAAGCGAAGCACATTCGCCGGTGACGACGGGGCGCTTGACGCTGACGCTGTTAGTAAGTTGCAAGCACGGGGCTGGAGGGTCATAGAGATGGTATGAACCCGTTGCGTCTGGTCCTTTGAGTGGCGGTCCAGTGTATGGACCGAGCGAAGGCACACCTTGCGGACTACAGCATCGTCTCTAGCCTTGAGACGAGGGCTGCGGCCTCGGTGTCGGTCAGGCCGGCGGTGGTGAAGAGGATGCGGTCGATGAGGTTCTGGTGGGGCTGGGCTTCGGGGGAGAGGCGGGAGCGGTCGGTGCGGGGGATGTCGCCGCGGGCGGTTTCGAGGGGGATGATGCGGCGGACGAGGTGGACGAGCGCATCGCGCACGGCGGCCGCGGGGCTGCACCACCGTCGGGGGAGAGGAGGAAGAAGGGGAGTGATGGAGCCGACGGTGGTGGCACACGGTTGGTCGATCGTCGCGGGGCGCGAGAGTCGGCGGGGGGCGGTCGAGTTCCGGGGGTTCGAGCCGGCGGCGGGGCGCGATTCGGCGGCGGTGTTCCGGGCGGCGTCGCCGGAGGATGTGGACGGGGCGTGCCGGGCGGCGGGGGAGGCGTTCGAGTTCACGCGGCGGGCGAGCGGCGAGGCGCGGGCGCGGCTGCTGGAGGGGGCGGCGGCGCGGGTCGAGCGGATGGGGGATGAGTTGCTCGGGCTGGCGTCGCGCGAGACGGGGCTGGAGGCGCGGCCGCGGCTGGAGGGGGAGTTGCGGCGGACGGTGTTCACGCTGCGGATGTTCGCGGGCGTGGCGCGCGAGGGGCATTGGACACGGGTGGTGGTGGAACCGGCGGATGCGGAGCGCACGCCGACGCCCAAGCCGGAGTTGCGGAGCGTGCTGCGGCCGCTGGGGCCGGTGGCGGTCTTCGGCGCGGGGAACTTCCCGCTGGCGTACTCGACGGCGGGCGGCGATACGGCGTCCGCGCTGGCGGCAGGGTGCCCGGTGGTGGTGAAGGGGCACCCGGGGCATCCGGGGACGGGCGAGGCGGTGGCCTGGGCGGTGTGCGAGGCGGCGCGCGAGGCGGGGTTCCCGGCGGGCGTCTTCTCGTTCCTGCACGCGGGCGGCGAGCGCGAGATGGAGGTCGGGCGCGAGGTCGTGCTGCACCCGGCGGTGCGGGCGGTGGGGTTCACGGGGTCGTTCGGGGGGGGGATGGCGCTGGCGGAGTTGGCGCGCGGGCGGGAGGAGCCGATCCCGGTCTTCGCGGAGATGGGGTCCGTGAACCCGGTCTTCGTGCTGCCGGGGGCGATGGCGAGGGGGGGGCCGTGGGGGTCGGAGCGGATCGGGGCGATGCTGGCGGCGTCGGTGGCGAACTCGCACGGGCAGATGTGCACGTGCCCGGGGCTGGTGTTCGTGGTGAGGGGGGGACCGGCTGGTCGGCGCTGGCGGTTGGGGGGGGGGGGGTTGGGGGGGGCGGGGGGGGTGGTAGGTTTTCACGCGGCGGACCGGGGAGGTGGCGAGCGTCGAGGGCGTTCAGCGCGTGATCGGCGAGGGCGAGCCGCGCGGGCCGGGGGTGGAGTCGGGGGCGGTGGTGCTGCGGTGCGGATTGGCGGCGTTCCGGGCGAACCCGACGCTGCGCGAGGAGTGCTTCGGGCCGTCGACGATCGTGGTGGAGTGCGCGAGCGTGGAGGAGATGGTGGAGGGGGCGCGGCTGATCCGGGGTTCTCTGACGGGGGCGATCTTCTGGGGGGAAGCAGAGGAAGGAGAGGACCTGAAAGGTCCCGCCCCGGAGGTCTTGAGGCTGCGCGATGCGCTGGAGCGGCGCGTGGGGCGACTGATCTTCAACGGCGTGCCGACGGGCGTGGAGGTGAGCGAGGCGATGGTGCACGGCGGGCCGTGGCCGGCGACGAACCAGCCGCACACGACGGCGGTGGGGGCGCGGGCGATCGAGCGGTGGTGCAGGCCGGTGTGCTACCAGAACGCGCCGGCGTGGGCGCTGCCCGCGGGGTTGTGGGGGTGAGAGCGTGCGACGCGGTGAGGTGGGAGAGGAACGTGGCCTGAAGGCCACGGCTCTGAGAGTGAGGGAGGGTCAGGCGGCGAGCGCTGCGGCGAGGTGGACGATGGCGGCGGCGTAGATGGCCGCGGCGAGGTCGTCGAGGAGGATGCCCCAGCCGCCGGGGATGCGCTGGAGGGAGTTGGCGGGCCAGGGCTTGAGGATGTCCATGGCGCGGAAGGCGAAGAAGGCGAGGGCGAGGGTGACGACGGCGGTCGCGGGCGTGGCGAAGAAGGGGGGGGGAAGGAGCAGCAGGACGAGGGCCATGCCGGCGGTCTCGTCGGCGACGACCTGCGAGGGGTCCTTGCGGGCGAAGCGGGCCTCGGCCTCGTCCGCGCCGGCGATGCACGCGCCGCAGAAGACGAGCAGGAGGGCGAGCATGGCGATGGCGTAGACGGGTGTCGTTGCGAGGCCGAGCGCGAGCAGGAGCAGGCCAAGCCCGACGGGCGGGAGCGAGCCCCACGTGCCGGGGGCGGGGCGGAGGTGGCCCAGGCCGAGCGTCGTGGCGAGTGTGAGGGCGATGCTGTGTGTCTTGCGGGATGGCATGGCGCTGTTTCAGGGGTTGCGGCGGAGGAGGTGGAGAAGGTACGGGATGCCGGAGACCAGCGTGACGGCGACGGTCGTCCAGGCTGCGGCGTCGATGACGACGCGGCCGGGTTCGCCGGGCGCCCATCGGCCCCAGGCGAGCGTGAGCAGGATGATCGGGACGGCGACGGACTGGACGATCATCTTGAGTTTGCCGGACCACTCGGCGGAGAAGTCGCCGCCTTCGCCCTCGACGAGGGCGCGGAGGGAGGTGACGAGGAGTTCGCGGGCGAGGATGACGACGGCCATCCATGGGTGGACGCCGCTGGCGTGGATTTCGTACGCGTATGTCTGCACGGTGAAGTTGGGGCCGGTGAGGCACACGAACGCCCCAAGAATGAGCACCTTGTCGGCGAAGGGGTCCATGACACGGCCGAAGCGGGAGATGACGTGCCAGCGTCGGGCGAGGTAGCCGTCGAGGGTGTCGGTGAGGGCTGCGATGATGAAGATGGCGGCGGCAAGCACGAGGAGGTTGGAATCGAAAGGGAGGGAGAGGCTGAGGATGGCGACGAAAACCGCGGCGAGGACGAGCCGCAGCCAGACGAGGGCGTTGGGGAGGTGGCGCTGGATGAGCGTCGGTATCGCGTCAGGTGCGTGCACGGGAGTATGGTATGGGAAGTGCGGCTGAGCAGCACAGCAACTGATGGGTGGACGGAGCAGTTCGGGTACTCGAAGAACAAACACCGCCCCACGACGCTATCGGAAGCGGTCCGCGTCAAGCCCGAGTTTCCGCATCTTGGAGCGCAGGGTACTCGGGTTGAGTCCCAGAGCGGCCGCGGCGCCGGCAGCCCCTTCTACTCGACCCCGAGAGGCGGAGAGCGCAGCCTCGATGGCTGCGCGAACGGCCGCCTCAAGCGTCCGCGCGGAGGAGGATTCGATCTGTGTTTCCCTCTCCTTTGACACGGGCGGGTAAACGCCACCACTTCCGAGCGCGGCCGAGATCGCCAGATGTCCGTTCATCCCGAGAAGAGCCGCTCGATCGATGACGGCGGCCAACTCTCTGATGTTCCCCGGCCATCTGTATTGACGCAATCGGGCGAGGTCGTCATCGGTGACGGTGAACGGGGGCAGTCCGAAGCGGATCGACGCTCGGTGAGTGAAGTGCTCGACGAGGCTCGGCAGGTCTTCTTGGCGTTCGCGCAGTGGCGGCAGCACGAGCGGGAAGACCGCGATGCGATACCACAGATCTTCACGGAATGTTCTCTCTCTCACCATCATCGAGAGGTCGCGGTGTGTGGCGGCGATGATCCGACAGTCGATGGTGATGGTTTGTTGCCCACCGACACGCTCGAGTGTCCCATCCTGGAGCACCCGCAGCAGCCGTACCTGCGCGGCGCGCGGTAGCTCGCCGACTTCGTCGAGGAAGAGTGTTCCGCCGTCGGCGCGCTCGAACCATCCTTGCCGCTGCTCGGTGGCGCCCGTGAACGCGCCCCGCTCGTGTCCGAAGAGCTGGGAGTCGATCAGCTCTGGGGGGATCGCGCCGCAGTTGACGCGGAGGAACGGTCCGTCATGTCGCCGGGAGCGGTCGTGGATAGCACGGGCGATGACCTCCTTGCCCGAGCCGGTCTCGCCGAGAATCAACACGGGCAGATCGGAACCTGCCACGACGCTGACTCGTTCCATGACCATTTTCAGGCCGCAATGCTCTCCGACGATCGGCTCACGGAGTGATTCCCTCCCCAAGCGACGGAGCGCGGACTGACTCTCGGCCTCCGCGGCTCGCTTCAATGCCTCGAGTTCGTGGAACCTCCGTGAGGTATCCAGCGCGACGGTAATCGGTTCGAGCGTGCCAGCGAGGAGCCGCGAGGTTCGGTCGTCGAGCGCGACCCCTGTGCCCAGCCTCCAGACCACGACGCCTTCGGGGGTGCCCTGTCGTTGCAATGCACCGCAGACGACCGGGCCGGGCGCGACGATTGGGGCAAGCGGTCGGAGGAGACTGCGGCCGGGCCGCTCGGGGTTGAAGAGGCTCAGCCCACCGCGGCGAGCGAACCGGGTGATCAACCGCACCCCGTCACGATCGATCTCCGCAGCCGACACGGCCGAACGGAGGGATGCGGTCAGGGTGCATCGTTCTCCGTCCAACCCGAAGACGAGCATGTCGTCCAGCGGGACGTATTGGTGGATCGCGGCGGCCAAGTCCGAGATCGACCGGGCGAGGTCGATGTGCTGACAGGCCTCACGCCAGAGGCCGAGCTGGAGTTCCTCGAAGCGATTCACGCCCGCTTTATATCGCGGATAACCACGAAATCAAGCGGCTGAAACTCGGATATATCGCGGCTTCTGCCGGCGAACGCCGTTTTTGGCGCCCCGAGTGGGGTTTCCTGGTGGAGCTGCCGATGGCACGGTGGTTGTTTGTGTGTCGAGCGATGAGCAGCCATCCCTCAGGAGTCAGAGCCTTGCCGCAGGGGATCGACAACCTTGCCAACCTGGCCATTGAGCGACCGGATCTCGAAGGTCTGCGGGACCTGCTGGTCACCCTCCCAGAGTCCCTTCTGGCACTTGGCGCGTGCGCGGTGTTCGATTCGGCGGGGCGGACGCGCCGCGTGCTCTTCGAATCGCAAGGACTGAGCGTCGTGCTCTGCGGCTGGCTGCCCGGCCAGCGATCTGAGCCTCATGACCACGGCGGCTCGCTCTGCGCGTTGCGGGTTCTGCGCGGCGTCGCGACGGAGGCTCGTTACGAGATCACCCAGGATGGACGCGCGAGGGAAGTTGAGCGGGATGACTACCTTCCCGGCTCGGTGCTCGCCTGCGACGGCAGCGACGTTCATGCCCTGATCAACGATCGCGGGTCGAGCGAGCCGTTGGTCACGCTTCATCTGTACCGACCCACGCCCCTCATGACCGAGTATGACCTCGTGCCGGAGGAGGCGCCGTGATCGCGTTCTGCGCCCACACCGGCGGGGTCGTGGATTCCGATCGTCCCGTTGTGGCGATCGTCGGTGGCGGCTTCTCGGGCGCAGCGATCGGGATGCAGTTGGCGCGTCGAGCGGAGCGACCGATCAGCATCGTCGTCTTCGAGCCGGCAGCGAGGCTCGGGCGTGGAGTCGCCTACGGCACGCCCGGCACGCACCTGCTCCTGAACGTGCCAGCGGGCAAGCTCGGGTGGGACGACGAGGATACAGGCGGGTTCCATCGTTGGATTCTTGCGACCGGCAGGCGCGCGGACGAAACCTCCTTTGTGCCACGAGAGTGGTACGGAGAGTACGTGGAGCATTCGCTCGCCGCGGTCATGACCGCACATCGAGAAATGGTGGACGTTGTCCACGTCAGGGACCGAGTTACGTCGCTTCGGCAGACGGGCGACGCGTGCCGGGTGTTCAGTCGCTCCGGTGGTGCGACCTGGGCGGACGCCGTCGTGCTTGCGCCAGGACACGGGCCGACGAGGTGCCCGGAAGCGCTGGTGCGCTGCCTCGGAGATGACCGGGTTCTTTCCTCACCCTGGAACGCGGATCGGCTCGCGACCCTTGCCGGATGCCGGCGCGTGCTGTTCGTCGGCACCGGCCTCACGATGTGCGATGCCGCGATCTCGCTGGCGAGGATCGGCTTCACCGGCGAGATGGTCGCCGTCTCCAGGCACGGGCTCACCCCGCGCACGCACGGCCCATCGGACCCGTCGGTCCACGAGGCATGGGCCTCTGGGCTGCGATGCCGAACGGCGTCCGGTCTTCTCCGCGCGATCCGATCGAAAGCCGATGAGTCGGACTGGCGGTCAGTGATGGACGCCCTCCGGCCGCAGCTGCCTCGCCTGTGGGGTTCGCTGGGCGAGGCCGAGCAGCGGCGGTTCATGCACCGACTCGTCACCTACTGGGACGTGCATCGTCACCGCGCGCCGCCGGAAACGGAAGCAGCAATCCGCATGCTCTGCGAGCAGGGCCGGCTTCGCGTCATTGCGGGTCGCATTGTGCGTGCTCTTCGGCAGCGTCACGCGATCGAGATCACGCTGGATCGCGGTGCCTCGCAGGCGTTCGAGGCCGTGGTTCTCTGCACAGGCCCCGAGCCTGATCCTCGTCGCTGGCGTGATCCGCTGCTGGACAGCCTCATCTCTCACGGCGTCGTTGTGCCGGACGAGGTGGGGCTGGGCATCCGGGCGGACGAAACCGGCTTCGTTGTCGGGCGAGACGGCGTGCCGAACGGCAGGATCTCGACGCTCGGGCCGCTCCGTCGTGGCCGCCTCTGGGAGAGCACGGCCATACCCGAACTCCGCCGCCAGGCCGCTGGTCTGGCAGCGGCGATCGCAAACCGACTGACTCGCACATCCGGACGAGTTCCCCATACCACCCACGAGGAGATCACAGGATGAAGATCGCACGCATGTTTCTTGCGGCGTTGCTCGGTGTGACCGTGAGCGCTGGAGTCGTCGACGCGCAGACAAGGAGCATCCTGAACGTCTCGTACGACCCCACCCGCGAACTGTACAAGGAGTTCAACGAAGCGTTCAGCGCGCACTGGAAGAAGGAGACCGGCGAGACGATCGCCATTCGCATGTCGCACGGCGGAGCGGCCAAGCAGGCGAGGTCCGTCATCGACGGGCTGGAGGCCGACGTCGTCACGCTCGCCCTGTCGTACGACATCGACGCGATCGCGGAGCACGCGGGGCTGCTTCCCTCGGACTGGCAGTCCCGGCTTCCCAACGGCAGCGCGCCGTACACATCGACGATCGTCTTCCTCGTGCGCAAAGGGAACCCCAAGGGGATTCACGACTGGGGCGACCTGCTGAAGCCCGGCGTGGAGGTCATCACGCCGAACCCGAAGACATCCGGCGGCGCTCGCTGGAACTACCTCGCAGCGTGGGGGTACGCGCTGCACCGCGAGCTCGGCGACCTGTCGAAGCTCGGCAACCCTGCGGCGGCCGACGAGGTCGCGGCGGCTCAGCGGAAGGCACGCGAGTTCGTCACCGCGGTGTTCCGCCGTGTGCCGGTGATGGACACGGGTGCGCGCGGCTCAACGACGACGTTCGTCCAGCGGGGCATCGGTGACGTGTTCCTGTCGTGGGAGAACGAGGCGTTCCTGGCCATCGCAGAACTCGGCCCGGACAAGCTCGAGATCGTTGTGCCGTCGGTCAGCATCCTTGCCCAGCCCCCGGTGACCGTGGTTGACAAGGTCGTCGAGAAGCGCGGCACGCGCGATCTCGCCGAGGCTTACTTGCAATACCTGTACTCCCCGAGCGGGCAGCGCCTCGCCGCCAAGCACTACTACCGCCCATTCCGGCCCGAGTACGCCGAGCCCGCCGATCTTCAGCGGTTCCCCAAGGTGGCGATCTTCACGATCGACGAGGTCTTCGGCGGGTGGCAGAAGGCCCAGGCCGAGCACTTCAACGACGGCGGCGTGTTCGATCAGATCGTCAAGCGGTAGGCGCGGAGCGCTCCCGCACTTCCCGAGCCCTGTTCGATCGATCCGAGTGAGGACCCTCGGCTGTCTCTCTCCTCCTTCGCTCGCCCGACCGGCGGGTCGCGCGGGCGCA
>JAHCJE010000113.1 GCA_026128865.1 Phycisphaeraceae bacterium
CTACGGGCGTGCAGCCCTCCGGGCTGCCCAAGCGTGTGGCGGATCGGTTTGACGAGGTGTGGAGCGGTTCTTATGCGGAACGTGGGAAGTCCTTGCGCGGTGGTAGGGGTGGAAGCGGCAGAGCCGCCACCCACGGAGTGGCGGGGTACCCGGAGCGCAGCGACTTCACACGATCCGCATTACTTGCGGTAGTACTCGCGGATGGTGACGCCTCGCCAGGTGTAGGGGCGGTATCCGAACGGTGAGTTCTGGAGCGGTTCGAGGGGCGGTTCGAAGCCGGAGTAGAGGTAGGTTTCGAGGAGGTCGCGCCGCGGGATCCAGGAGGCGGATCCGTCGCAGAACGCCGAGTTGAGGCCGTCGGGTCCGTGGTTGTTCCAGGGTTCGGGCCAGTTGTTGATGCCGTCGGCGCGTCCGACGCCGATGGCGAGTCCTGCGGGGTCGGCGTCGTCGTTGTCGTTGTCGAGGATGATGATGGTTCGTGAGGGGAACTCGACGGTGGCCTGTGTTTTGAGGAGGTTTTTGGTGGGTTGTTCGAGGATGTCGATGCCTCCGCCGGGCTTGTAGTTCCATCCGAGTTGAGCGCCGATGGATCCTCTTCCTCGTCCTGAGATGACGATGCCGTCGAGGAACTTGCCCTCGTCGAACCACGCGAAGGTTTCGTAGGAGTGTCCTCCGGTCTGGTCGTAGCGGTCGTCTGCGGAGAAGAAGTGATCGAAGAGGAAGTTTCGTCCGTAGAGGAGGGGGAGGTCTTCGAGGAGTGGTTCGTCGGTGACCATGAAGTTGGGGCGGATGGTGTTGCGAGTAGCTGGGCAGATGGGGGCGTCGATGGCGGGGACGTAATCCGGATAGAACCAGCCGACGTTGTCTTCGAAGGTGAGGATGCTGGGGAGGAAGAGTGCGACGCGGGTGTCGTTGCTGTAGAGGTTGGCGGCGGTGGCGAGTTGGCGTGTGTTGGAGAGGCACGCGGCGCGTCGTCCGGCTTCGCGTGCCGCGCCGAGGGCTGGGAGGAGGAGGCCGATGAGGAGTGCGACGATGGCGATGACGACGAGGAGTTCGATGAGCGTGAAGGCGTGTTTTGTTTGAGGGGGCCTGTCGATCACCGGGCTTCTCCGGGCTGGTCGGGGTGGGCAGGGGTCATGGTACAGGAAGTGGGCGGTCGGATCATCCCCCTTGGGCGGGGCGTGGTCTGGCTGTAGGATGTTGGACCGGCCGCAGAGGTCGGCGAGGAGAGGCGAACATGAGACGGATCGCACTGGCGGTTGCCTTGGCGGGGTTCGCGTTCGGGCAGGGATCTGCGTGGGGGCAGCCGGACAACGACGCTGTGGTGAACATTGCGGGGATGGAGTTGCGTTGCCAGATTTTCGGCCCGTGCTTCCCGGACCAGTCGCGGAACAGCCAGGCGCACCCGTTCCCGCCCGGGACGCCGCAGTTCATCGTGCCGGCGTCGGGGTACTCGTTCGCGATCGACGGCATCGTCGAGACGAGTGGGCTGGTTGGCCTGATGATCCCGAACAACTCGACGATCGCGGACATGATGGAGATCATCGAGCCTGGAGCGTCGAGGCTGCTGCGTGGGTATTCGCGCAACCTGCTGGGCGGGCTTCCGCTGTCAAAGAACGGTGTGTTTGCGCAGACCTTCGTCGGCGAGGCGGCGGGGATCGAGCTGTCGATCACGATCGACACGTGGATCAGGAACGACGGCGCGGCGTTCTTCGAGATCCGCGACATCGACATCCCGCTCGGGATTCTGTTCGGGACGGTGAAGGTGAAGAGCGGCACCACGGCGGTCGAGGTGTGGAGCGCATCGTCGCGGCAGGAGACGGAGTGGCACTTCGAGGGCGACCTCGGTTCGGTGTCCGGCTCTGGGCCTTCGATGCTGCGATACCTCGACGATCCCGCGTTCGGCACGATTCTCGGCGGGATCGGGAATGAGGACAACCCGGACCCGACGATCCCGACGGGCGTGACGGAGCAGCAGTCGTTCTTCGCAACGACGACAGCGCTCGGCATTGCCGGTCCTGGCGGGAAGGAGGACACGGTCTATGTGACGAGTCCTGCGCGCAACCTGTCGGACTCTGCGCCGAAGAACTACCGGGGGATCGGGCTTGCGTTGTACCCGCGGACGCAGCCTGCGTTTCCTGGGACGTGGTTCGGGCAGTGGACGATGGTGTGGGACATGTACATCCCGCACGAGACGTGGAACAACCATGAGTGGGTTGCCGCGCTGGTGCATGGGAACCACAACAACAACGGTGGCGCGGACATGTTCATCCGCAACCCTGCGTTCGGGGGGGGCGGGGTGATCGGGTTCGACCGGCAGCCGGGGCAGTATTTGAACACGCCGTTCATCCAGCCGGGTGAGTGGTTCCGGCTTGCGTTCGTGTGCGACCACATGCAGGGTGGGGTGGGGCGGGTGTACGTGAACGGGCAGTTGGTGGGTGAGACGGGGAGCGATTGGCTGTACGACAGCGTCGATCCGGGCGATCCGAGGTACGGCGACGGCGAGGCGGTCGATCCGGCGGACTGGCAGGCGTGGGGCGAGTTCCCCAGCCCGTGGGCGCGCAGCAGCGGGACGGAGCCGGGCTCGGTGGGTCCGACGCCGCTGGCCTCGACGTTCTGCCTGTTCGCGGACCTGGGGAGCGCGGAGTTCGGGCCGGGCGGGCGGAGCGAGGTGGTCTACGTGGCGAGCATGTACTTCGCCGACGACGTGCTGAGCGGGGCGGAGATCGCTGCGCTGGGCGGGCCGGACGGCGACGGGATCGTGTTCAAGAAGGGTTCGGGCTGCCCGGCGGACTTCAACGGTGACACGGTGGTGAACACGCTGGACTTTGTGGCGTTCCTGAATGCGTTCGTGGGGGGCGACCCGAAGGCGGACTTCAACGGTGACACGGTGGTGAACACGCTGGACTTCGTGGCGTTCCTGAACGCGTTCGTGTCCGGGTGCCCGTAAGAGAAGCCCTGATCTGGGTGTTCGGGTTCGGAATCGCGGGTTGAGTGACGGTCCCGGTCAACCCCGGGGCTGGTATGGTCGATCTCGGGGTAATGCGAGTCGTTGCCGGGGCGGAGCGCCGGGGTTATCTCTCGACGGGGAGTTGACGTGAAGCAGACCGGGTCGGGTACGGGCGCTGGGAGGTCTGCGGTCGGTGGCCGGCTGCGGCGTTCGTGGCTGATGCCGCTGTTGATCGCGGCGATCGGTCTGGGTGCAACGCTGGTGGTGCACGTGGTGCTGGTGTCGCGTGAGCGTGGGATTGCGATCTCGCGGTTCCAGACGGACGCGACTCGGCGCGCGGCGGCGATCGATGCGGAGTTGTCGGACGCGGTGGATGCGTTGTACGCGTTCCGTGCGTTCTACGAGGCGTCGGAGTTGGTCGAGCCGGAGGAGTTCGAGCGCTTCGGGCGTGAGATTCTGAGGCGGCACTCGACGGTGCTTGCGCTGGATTGGGCTCCTCGGGTGCCGGCTGAGCGAGCCGAAGAGTTTCTGGCTTCGGCGCGTGTGGTCGTGGGGGAGGACTACACGATTGTGGAGAGGGACGGCACGGGCGTGATGGTGGCTGCTGCGGAGAGGCCGGTTCACTATCCGATTCTGTATTCGCGCTCGGCGCTGCCTGCGCAAGGGCTGCCCGGGTTCGACCACGCGTCGGAAGCGGCGCTGCTTTCGGCGATCGAGATGTCCGTGTGGCGTGATGCGCCTGTTGCGAGCGCGAGGCGGAACCTTGTCCGGCTGGCGACTGGTGTCGGGGACCGAGCCGGCGTGACGGTGTTCCTTCCCGTGTTTGAGCGTGGCGTGCTGCCTTCGGCGGAAGATCAGAGGCTCGGCGCGGTGTCGGGATTTCTTGCCGCGACGGTGCGTTTGAGCGACCTGCTCGCGGCCTCGCTGCGTGACGTGCCGACGGGCCAGGTCGAGGTCCATCTCTTCGACCGGCTTCCCGGTGGCGGTGAGGAGTTGTTGTATTCGACCGATCCTCGTGTGGCTTCTTTGGGTGAGGTTTCGAGAGCGGGCGTTCCGACGGGGCTGCGGCAGGTCGTTCACTACTCGACACTTGGTCGTGACTGGGTTGCGGTGTTCGTGGCTCGTTCGATGAAGCCGTATTACGCGGAGGGTCGGGCGTCATCGTGGGCGCTGGGGTGCGGGTTTGTGCTGACTGTTCTCGCGCTGGTGTACGTGCAGTCGCTGCGGGTGGCGAATGCGCGTGCCGAGTCGCTTGTCGAGCAGCGGACGCGGGAGTTGCGGGACCGTAGCGAGCGTCTGCGTGCGATCCTTGACACCGCGCCGGACGCCGTGATCGTGGCGGACGGGCGTGGGGTGATTGAGTCGGTGAACCCGGCGACGGAGCGGATGTTCGGGTATTGCGCCGAGGAGATGATCGGGCGTGAGCTGACGGTGTTGATGCCCGAGCGGTTGCGAGAGTTGCATCGCGTTGGGCTGCGTCGGTACCAGCAGCACGGGCCTGGGCGTACGGTCGCCGCCGGGGCGTTGCGAACGTACGGTCTGCGGAAGGACGGGCTGGAGTTCCCGATCGAGTTGTCGGTGGGCGAGGTTCGGCTGGGCGAACTGAGGCAGTTCACGGGGATCATCCGCGACGTGACGGAGCGCAAGCGGGCGGAGGACGCCATCCAGAGCATGAACGCGCTGCTCGAGGAACGGGTGCAGCAGCGGACGGAAGAGTTGCAGCGGATGGTGGATGAGTTGGCGCAGTTCGCGTCGATCGCGTCGCACGACCTTCAGGAGCCGCTGCGGAAGGTGCTGGTGTTCGGCGACCGGCTGCGCCAGCAGTATGAGGGTGCGTTGGGCGACAAGGGCAAGGATTACCTGTCCCGGATGCTCAACGCGGCGGACCGTATGTCGTCGCTGCTGAACGACCTGCTGGAACTGACGCGTGTGACTTCGAAGGGGAGGCCGTTCGAGCGGGTGGACCTCGGCGATGTTGTGCGCGGCGTGCTGACGGACCTGGAGGTCGCGCTGCAGGAGTCGGGCGGGTCGGTCGAGGTTGGCGATCTGCCTGTGATCGACGCGGACGCGACGCAGATGCGCCAGTTGTTCCAGAACCTGCTGTCGAACGCGTTGAAGTTCAGGTGCGGTGAGCGTCTTCCTCGTGTGACGATTGAGGCCAAGTCCCCTGTTCAGGCGGGTGGTGGCGGGGGTTCCGTGTGCCGGCTGGTGGTTCGGGACAACGGGATCGGGTTTGACCCGAGGTACGCGGGTGTGATCTTTGAGCCGTTCCACCGTTTGCACGGGCGGTCGGAGTATGAAGGCTCGGGGATGGGGCTGGCGATCTGCCGGAAGATCGTGGAGCGTCACGGTGGCCGGATCGCCGCGGAGGGTCGGGCTGGCGAGGGGGCTTCGTTCGTGATAGAACTCCCTTTGAGACAGGGGGCAACCGGGGAACAGCCATGCCACGATGGAAAGACAGATCGGTTACAGTCCTCGTTGCCGAGGACGACCCGGACGACCGCCTGATCACGCGCGAGGCGTGGGACGAGGCGTCGCTGAACAACGACCTGCGGTTCGTTGAGGACGGCGAGGAGTTACTGGACTACCTCTTCGCGCGCGGGCGGTACGCGGACCGGGCGGCGGCGCCGAGGCCTGGGCTGATCCTGCTGGACCTGAACATGCCGAAGGTGGACGGGCGTGACGCGTTGCGTGAGATTCGCGGCGACGAGAGCCTTCGGTGTGTGCCCGTGGTGGTGCTGACGACCTCGGGAGCGTTGGAGGACGTGGTGTCTGCGTACGACAGCGGCGCGAACTCGTACATGCGGAAGCCCTCGTCCTACTCGGGGTTGTCGGAGACGGTGAAGGCCATCGGCCGCTACTGGCTTGAGCACGCGGAACTGCCGATAGATGGCTGTGATGGAAACGCCGGTACAGAGTCCGATAAGGGTTCTGCTCGTTGACGACGATGAGGACATGCTGGTCCTCGTTCGTGCGTGGCTGGAGGACGTCGAGTCCGGTCGGTACGAGGTCGATTGGGCGACGTCGGCTGCGGAGGCTCGCGGAGTCATCGGCCAGGATCGTTACGAGGCGTACCTGATCGACTACCGGCTCGGCGCGGAGAGCGGGATCGACCTGCTTCGGGAAGTGTCGGGCGCCCTGCCGGATCGGCCGGCGATCCTGATGACAGGCCAGGGCGGCCGGAGCGTTGACCGCGAGGCGCTGGAGGCGGGGGCGACGGAGTACGTGCAGAAGGACACGGCCAGCGCGGTGGCGCTGGAGCGGGCGATCCGGTACGCGATGGCGCAGAAGTGCGCGCAGCGGCTGGAGCGTGAGCGTCGCTCGCTCCAGGAGGCGGCTCGGGCGATGGAGCGTGTGCTGGCGGTGGTGGCGCACGAACTCCGCACGCCGCTTACGTCGATGCGTCTGATGTCGGAGTATCTGATGGCGCCGGAATCGCGCAACGCGCCGGAGTTGGAGCAGTTCCTGTCGTCGATCCACGGCGAGACGGTGCGGATGACGGAGACGGTGAACAACGTGCTGGAGGCGGCGCGTTTCGACAGTGGGCTGGCGCGGTGGAACTGGGGGACGGTGCGGGTCGCCGACGCGGTGGAGCAGGCGTTGGAGACGGTGCGGCCGCAGGTGAACCTGTCGGCGGTGGAGGTCGTGTCGTCGGTGGAGCCCGAGGGCCTGACGATGCGGGGCGACGCGGACGCGATCCGCCGGCTGGTCATGAATCTGGCGAGCAACTCGGCGAAGCACACGCGCAGGGGACGGATCGAAGTTGGGGCGACGGAGACGACCGAGCAGGGCGAGCGTCGCGTGCACATCGAGGTGCGCGACACCGGGAGCGGGATGGCCGAGCACGTCGTGCGGCAACTCGGTACGGCGTTCGCGCTGAACTCGGGGATGGTCGGCTCCGCGGCGTCGCACGGGACGGGGCTGGGGCTTGCGATCTGCAAGGGGATCGCGGCGGCGCACGGCGGCGTTGTGCGCGTGCTGTCGCGGGAGGGCGAGGGAACGAGGTTCGTCGTGGTGCTGCGTGCGGAGCTCGAGGAACCGGCCGCGGTGGCGGAGAGCGTGCAGATCATCCGGGAGGCGGCATGAAGCGGGTTCTGGTGGTTGACGACCTGGCGGTGATCCGCGAGCCGATCGCGGCCGCGCTGCGGCGTGAGGGGTTCGACGCGGTGTGCGCGGCGAACGGGCGCGAGGCGATCGGGCTGATGCGGACGCAGCCGCCGGACCTGATCCTGCTGGACCTTGGGATGCCGGAGATGGACGGGTTGGAGTTGCTGCGGCGGATGAAGACCGACGCGACGCTGCCCTCGCCGCCGGTGGTGGTGCTGACGGCGGCCGGGGACAAGGACTCGGTGCTCAAGTCGCGGCAGTTGGGGGTTCGGCACTACCTGCTCAAGGCACAGTTCTCGCTGGCGGACATGGTGGCACGCGTGCGAGAACTGACGTCGGATCGGCGCGAGGAGGCGTCGGCGGGAGCCGGGGCTGCGGTCGTTGCGCAGCGTGATGGCGAGTCGGGCGTCGCGGGAAGGGTCGGTGGGGGGACGCCGGGAGCGGGCACGGTCGGCGTGGACTCCGGCTCGACGGCGTCGGTCGTGCCGACGCCCGAGGAGGCGGCGGCCGCGCTTCGGAACATCAAGCCTCGCGTCGTGCGTTCTGAACTGGTGGAGATGCTGGATCGCTGCGGGGAGTTGAAGGCGCTGCCGCCGAGCGTGGCGGATGTGCTGAAGGTGGTGAACAGTCCGCAGGCGAACAGCGAGCAGGTGGCGGGGGTCATCAAGCGTGATCCGGCGATCGCGTTGAAGATTCTGCGGCTCGCGAACTCGAGCGCGTTCGCGAGCGGGACGCCTGCGGACACGGTCGAGAAGGCGGTGCTGCGGATCGGGGTGGGTGCGATCCGGCAGGCGGTGATGAGCATCGGCGTTGTGGATCGCTTCAGCAGCGTGGCGGTGGAAGGGTTCATGGACCCGGTCCTGTTCTGGGAGCACTCGATCGCGGTGGGGCTGATCGCGGCGGCGGCGACGCGGGCGCGCGGCGGGGGGGAGCCGGACGCGGCGTTCACGATGGGGCTGCTGCACGACGTGGGGCGCGTGGTGTACGCGGAACTGCTGCGGGACAAGTACGCGGAGGTGCTCGCCAGCGCCGAGGAACTTGGCGCGGAGGTCGAGCGAGTCGAGTCGCGGATGCTGCTGATGAACCACGCGGAGGGGATGGACCGCATCCTGCGGGCGTGGCATTTTCCGCGCGACCTGGTGGACCCGATCGTGTTCCACCACCTCCCCGCGGCGGACATCCGGCGGAACTGCCCGAAACGGTACGGGGAGGTGGCGACGCTCGCGCTCGCGGATCGTCTGGCGCACGCGTTCATGCTCGGATCGAGCGGGAACGACGCGCTGTACCCGACCGACGAGTTGTGCCGCGGGCTGGGGCTGGCGGACGAGGTGATCGCCGAGATCGAGAGGACGATCGAAGGCGAGACGGAGACGATCAAACTGGCGATGCTGGCGTCGCCGGGGCGGACGATGCAGTGGAAGCGTCGCGTGGATCACCACGCGAGGGCGCTTTGCTCGCCGGTGCGTCCGCTGTTCGTGAGCGCTTCGCCGGCGTGCGACGCGTACCGGATCGCGCTGGACCGGCTGCGTGCCGCGGGCGATGAGCCTGCGAACGTGGGCGTGGTGCACATCTCGTCGCCGGCGGATCGGCTCCCGGTGTCGCAGGCATATGCGTCGGCGGAGGCGGACGCGGGGGTAGGCCGGCTTCCGCTGATCGTGCTCTCGCCGGAGGGCACGGTGGCGCCTGAGGAATCGGTGGCCGACGGCAGGCGCGTGCTGATGCTCCCGACGCCGACGCCGATGGCGAGGCTGACGGGCGTGCTGAACGCGGCGGTCGAGGCGTGCGGGGCGCGGGCGGCGGCCTGAACCAGCGCAGGCCCGGGCGGCCCTAGACTCGCGTCGGATGGAAGGCGTCTTCGACCAGCGGCGGTACCTGATCCCGTTCCGATCGACGCTCCTGCCGCAGATCTTCACCGACACGCTCGTGGTGGGAGCGGGCGTGGCGGGGCTGCGTGCGGCGGAGGCGGCGGCGCGCGGGGGCGAGGTCATTCTCCTCTCGAAGTCGGACCTTCGGCAGACGAACACGGCGTGGGCGCAGGGGGGGGTTGCGGCCGCGCTCGCGCCGGGCGACAGCGCGGAGTCGCACGTCGCGGACACGCTGGCGGCGGGGGCGGGTCTGTGCGACGAGCCGGCGGTGCGGCTGCTGTGCGAGGAGGGGCCGGAGCGGCTGCGGGAGATTCTGTCGTGGGGCCTTCGGTTGGACCGCGACGCGGCGGGCCAACTCGACGCGGGGCGCGAGGGTGGGCACTCGGCAAGCCGCGTGTTTCACGCGGGGGGCGACGCGACGGGCGAGGAACTGTCGCGGTGCATGGCGGAGCGTGTGCGAGCGCTGCCGAACGTTCGGCTCTTCGAGCGGTGCTTTCTGCTTGACTTCGTGACGCCCTCGGACGAGCCGGGGTCGCCGGTGCTCGGCGCGATCACGCACCACCCGCGGTACGGGCTGCAGATGATCTGGGCGCGGACGACGATCCTGGCGTCGGGCGGCGCGGGGGTGCTGTTCCGGGAGACGACGAACCCGCCGTCGGCGACGGCGGACGGGCTTGCGGCGGCGTACCGGGCCGGTGCGCGGCTGGCGGACATGGCGTTCGTGCAGTTCCACCCGACGGTGCTGTATCTGCCGGGGGCGGCGCGGTCGCTGATCACGGAGGCGGTGCGCGGGGAAGGGGCGTACCTGCTGGACGCGGCGGGTCGGCGGTTCATGCCGGAGGTGCACGAACTCGCGGAACTCGCGCCGCGCGACGTGGTTACGCGGGCGATCGTGCGGCAGATCGCGCGTCAGGGGGGGCAGCACGTGTGGCTGGACTGCCGGCACCTGCACGGTTTCGCGGAGCGGTTCCCCGGCATCGCTGCGCTGCTGGCGCGGTTCGAGATCGATCCGGCGAAGGACCTGGTGCCGGTGCACCCGGCGGCGCACTACACGATCGGCGGCGTGCGTACGGACCTGCGCTGCCGGACGAGCGTGCCGGGTCTGCTGGCGGTGGGCGAGGCGTCGTGCACGGGCATCCACGGCGCGAACCGTCTGGCGAGCAACTCGCTGCTGGAGGGGCTTGTGTTCGGGCGGATCGCGGGCGAAGAGGCGGCGTCGGCGGCGCGCGCGGGCGAGAACGGGCCGCGGCACGCGCGGATCGTCAGCGACATCCCGCCGTCGCGGCAGGGGGAACTGGACCTGGAGGACGTGCGGTCGAGCCTGCGGTCGGCGATGTGGCGCAACGTGGGGATCGAGCGGAGCGGGGAGCGGCTGCGCGACGCGGTGGAGATGTTCGACTTCTGGGCGCGGTACACACTGGACAAGGTGTTCGACGACCCGGAGGGGTGGGAGACGCAGAACATGCTGCTGGTCGGCGCGCTGGTGGCTCGCTCGGCGGAGTGGCGTGAGGAATCGCGCGGCTGCCACACGCGGACGGATCGACGCGAGGCGAGCGAGGAGTACGCCGTGCACGACTGCTGGCGGCGCGGCGATGGCGCGCCGGAGCGCGAGCCGGCGCTGGCGGGGGCGGGGGCGGCGCGATGAGCGTGCGGTCGCGGGCGGTCGGCGTTGCGGCGATGGTGTGCGCGGTCGCGCTGGCCGCGTGCGTCGAGCGTCGAGTGACGTACAACCGGCCGATGTTCGCGGGGTTGCCGGGGGTGCAGTCGAACCAGCCGATCGTGGGGGCGGGGCCGAAGGGGTACCGCGACCCGACGCACGTCGAGGGCGGGTCGATCGTGATCGAGCACAGAGACGGCTCGAAGACGCTTGTTTCGCGCTCGGCGGCGCACCTCGTGGCGCACATCCAGCGGACGCTGGTCGAGGACGAGGAGGAGTTGTTCCTGTCGCAGGTGCTCAGCGAGTTGACGGTGCGGGAGTGCCGCGAGAACGGCGTCGAGCCTGCGGAGGCGTTCCGGTACCTGCGTCGGCACCGGGACGAGGCGCTGAAGGTGCTGGCGCGGATGCAGGCGGGTGAGCGGTCGCCCTACGTTGTGGTGCAGAAGGTTGACGAGCGGGTGTACCGTGTGATGCTGACCGGTCTGGCGGCGCGTGGGCTTCGTTGGCGTGGGTTCGACATGGTGCTCGAGGGGGGGGGATGGGATACGGAGCACCCGGACGAGGAGGGGAAGCCGGTGTTCCGGCAGAGCAACTGGCGGCTCCGGTGGTTCGTGCCTGCGGCGTCGTGAGCGAAGGGCCGAAAGGGACGGAACGCGGAGAGCGCGGAGAGGAGCGCGGAGGTCGCGGAGGGATGACCGGAAGAAGCAAAGAGCCGAATGGAGAGGAGACCGAGAGAAGGATGGCGGGTTGCCGCCCTTTGATCCTGTGATTCGGTCTGTCGGGCGACTCCGAATTGACGCCCTTCGCGTTCACCCCCGTTCAACTTCGCGCGCCGAGCTTCCCTTCTTCCCGCGGGTTCCGGTCGTCAGCGCTCGAAGAGGGGCTGCTGGTCGGGGGAGGTCCGCGGGCGTGCGGCGAGATCGTC
>JAHCJE010000114.1 GCA_026128865.1 Phycisphaeraceae bacterium
GGACGCCCGCTGGGCGATGGCCGTTCGCGCGGCGGCGTCTCTGGAGGGCGGGCGCGCGGCGGTGCTGCCTCCCGAAAAGCGGGACCGCCTCGTTGCCCTGGGCGTGAACCTCGGCCTGCGGCCCTTCGACACGAACCTCGTCATCGCCATCGTGCAGGACGCCGCGCGCCTCGGCGAAGGGCCGCACGGCCCGAGCGTCGAGCCTCGACTGCGGCTCGTGCGCCCGGCCCAGCGCGAGCGCACGCCTGCGCACCCCGTCGTGCTGCTCGTCATGGCCGGCGCGCTGGCGGTGGTGATGGTGCAGATCGCGCTGGCGTGGTTGACGGAGTGAAGGGTGGCGCCGTGTGAGGGTGAACCGCTCCCTCACGGTCGCGGCTCGTTCGTTCACTCGACGTTGAGGCTCCGCAGGTAGGCCGCGAGTTCGGCCCGGAGGCGTTCGCGCTCGTTCGTGGCCTGCGTGATCTCCGCGCCGATCTGCTCGAGGCGGGTCTCCTGGTCCGAGAGGCGTTTGACGTACCGCGTGTAGAGGTCGCTCTGGCGGTCCACGGTCTGCATGTTCTGGCGCACACGCTGCTGGTCGGTGTTGATCTCGTTGCGTTCGTTCTGGAGGCGCGCGATGGTGCGCTCCGCGTCCTGCACCAGCGCCTGACGCCGCGCGGCCTCGCGGAACGCCTCGATCACCTTCGCCGACGCGCGACCCGCCTGCTGGTGCGCCAGCAGCGTGGGCAGGTCGTACGACAGCATCTCCAGCCGCTGGCTCTGCACAACCTGCTGCGTCACGGCCAGTTTCGCGGCGTCGTTGGCCTTCGCCGAGACCTCGAACCGCAGCGTGTCCTGCGTGCGTTCCTTCGGCTCGGGCGTGTCCACCAGGTCCCAGCCCGGCAGGAGCGGGTGCTCGACGATGATGGTCCGTCCTTGCTCGCGGTCCTTGTTCTCGAAGGCGTACTCGACCGTCTGCTGCTGCTGGGTCGTCTGCTCGATCAGCCCGTCCACAATGCGGACCTTGCGGACGGAGGATGCGCCGCGGTCGGTGGTGGTCGCGGCCACGTCGAGATCGACGGCGTAGGCAAGCAGCCGCTTGTCGCCCGCGGGGACGTGCCCGATCTGGGCGTCGCCTGCGTAGGCCGAGCCGTCGAAGACCGCGATCGGGCCGGGCATGAGTTGCAGGTCGCTGGTGTTGGTGATCTCGACGCCGCGCATGGGGCTGGCGAGGCCGTCGTTGCGGTTGAAGATGCTGACGCACCGGGCGTCGATGAGGGCGGAGAGGATCGGCAGCATGGCCGACTGCTGGCGGGCAATCGTGACGGGTGCGTCGAGCACGTACTGGAAGACCTCGCCCTCCTGGGTCGCGGTCGCCCGGGCCGCCGCGGCGCGCTCGACCATCAAGTCGAACCCGTTTGAGAAGCCCGCGGCCTTGTCCGCGGCCGGTCCGGGGGTGCCGGGAACCGCCAGGCGTGCGGTCACACCGCGGCGAGACTCGGGCGCTCCCTCCATCGCTGCGTCCGGGGCGCGGAAGTAACTGACGCCCCCGCTGTACACACGCGGAGACGCGCCCGCGGCGACGGGCACGGGCACTTCCGGCCGTTCGAGGTAGAGCGGCTCGTAGAGGTCCATGCGGAAACTCACCGGCTGGCCGGCGACGAGTGCCAGCCGCACGTTCAGCCAGTCCTCATCCGTGGTGTTCTCGACGATGGCCCACCCCTGGAGGCGCGGCCCGGCGTCGCCGCCCTCCTCGGGCAGCACCAGCCGGTACGAGGTCTTCCACACCGGCGTCTCCTGCACATAGGCGATCACCACGCGCCGCGACCCGCGACCCGTGAAGTCGATCGCAACCGATTTCGTCGTATCGGCTCTGTGCTCGGCGAGTGCGGCCAGCGCCTTGTTCAGTTCCTCCGCCAGCGCGGCGTCGAGCACCTGGAACGAGCGGACCGAGTCGAGTTGCACCGTCCGCACGCCCTGGGCCGTGAGCAGGTTCAACGCATACTCGACAGTTTCCGAGTGCGTCTCAGTATGGAATACATCGTGTGCCTCGACACCGAGGACTGCGCCGCGTTCCTCGCCCTCCGTCGTGCGCACGAGCACTTGCGCGCCGCGCAGGCGCGTCAGCAGTTCCGCCCGGCTCGGGTCGTCGGAGATGTCCACCGCGAACGCCCGCAGGCGGCGTTCCAGCGGCTCCTTGGAGGCGTAGGTCACGCCTCCCACCGTCCCGCCGTCGAGGTCCAGCACGACCATCGACTTGAGGATGTCGTTGACCTGCTCGGTGCGGAATCGGAGGCTGGCCTGCGCGTCCCCCTCGACGACACCCTGCCGAACGAACGAGCCGACCCCCGATCGGTACAGCGTGATCTGGCTGATCGGCAGCGAGTCCGCCCCGTCGCCGACGGCGAGGGCGGCGTGCGGGGCGGCGAGCGCCATCCCGGCGGCGAGCACGAGCGCGGTGGTCGAGTGTCTCACGGTTCGTCTCCTGGCTCGGGCGAGCGAACAGGCCCGGCGCAGCCTAGGTACCGCCGGCCGCTCGGATCGGGTGCCGGCCCGCGGGCGTGTTGCGCGGGCGTGACACGCCGCGCCGGGCCGTATAGTGGCGCGGGAGGTCGCATGGCAGGGCTGCCGGTGCTCGACGGGGGTTCGGTTCGGGCGGGCCTCGACGGGCTGGGACGCGATCTGGCGGCGGCGGTCGAGGGCGAGGTCCGCCTCGGCCTGCACGACCGGATGCTCTACGCGACCGATGCCTCGCTCTATCAGGTCGAGCCTCTGGCGGTGGTGATTCCCGCGTCGGTCGAGGATGCGGTGGGGGCGGTGCGGTTCTGCGCCTCACGCGGGCTGCAGATCCTGCCGCGCGGCGGGGGGACGAGCCTCGCGGGGCAGTGCACGAACCGTGCGGTCGTGATCGATTTCTCCGTGAACTGCCGGGGCGTGCCGTCGATCGACGCGGGCGAGCGGCGGTGCAGGGTCGAGCCGGGTGTCTGCGTGGACGAGTTGAACGAGCGTCTCGCGCCGCTGGGGTTGTTCTGGCCGCCGGACCCGGCGACGAGCCGGCACGCGAACGTTGGCGGGTGCATCGGCAACAACGCGGCCGGGGCGAGGTCGATCCGATACGGGCGGACGAGCGAGAACGTGATCTCGATCGAAGCGTGCCTGGCCGACGGGACGCGGGCACGCTTCGGGCCTAGGGCGGCCCGCACGCAGCCGCGCGTGGCCGACTTGACCGGCGCGGTCGTCGAGATTGTGCGCAGCCACGCCGCGCTGATCCGCGAGCGCTTCCCGAAGACGGTCCGGCGCAACGCGGGGTACGGGCTGGACGAGGTGCTGCGGCAGTTGGACGCGGGCGTGCCGGCGGAGGACGTCAGCCTTGCGCCGATGCTGTGCGGCAGCGAGGGCACGCTCGCGGTGACGCTGGGCGCGGAGTTGCGGCTGTCGCCCCTGCCCGTCGCGCGAGGGTTGGCGGTTGTCGGGTTCGCGTCGCTTGATGACGCTGTCGAGGCGGTCGGCCCGACTCTCACGCTGCGACCCACGGCCGTCGAACTGCTCGACGACATGGTGATCTCGCTGGCGAAGGCGAACCCCGGATGCTCGCGCCTGCTGGACGTGCTGCCGGCGGTGAACGGCGTGACGCCCGCGGCGGTCCTGTACGTCGAGTTCTCCGCCGAGCACGGACCTAGCGAGATCGACGCGGGTTTCGCCGCGTTGCGCCGCCTGCTGCCCTGGGCGCCGGCGATGCTGCACGTCGAGCAGACCTCGATGATGCGGGCGTGGGCGCTCCGCAAGGCCGGCGAGCCGCTCCTGCACGGCGTGCCGGGGGCGCGCAAACCGGTCACCTTCGTCGAGGACAACGCCGTGCCCGTTGAGCGATTGGCCGAGTTCGTGCGCCGATTCCGGGAGATTGTGGCGCGGCACGGCACGCAGGCAGCCTACTGGGCGCACGCGTCCGTGGGCGTGCTGCACGTGCGCCCGATGATCGACCTGCACGACGAGGGCGATCTTGCGATCCTGCGGTCGATCGCCGTCGAGGTCGCGGACCTGGCCCGCGACCTGGGCGGCGTGATGTCCGGCGAGCACGGCGACGGGCGCGTGCGCTCGCCGCTCATCGAGCGGTTCTACGGGCCGGAACTCGTGCGCGCGTTCCGCGAGGTCAAGACCCTCTTCGACCCGCGAAACCTGCTCAATCCGGGAAATATCGTCTCCCCGCTCGGGGCGGGCGAAACGCTCGGGCGCGGCGGGCCGGGCGTCGATTCGATCACCGACAGACTCCGCGTGCGCCCGATGGGCGCGGACCTGCGCGCGCCGATTGTCGATACGTACTTCGACTACGCCGAGCAGCACGGCTTCGGCGGCGCGGTCGAGCAGTGCAACGGCGCGGGCGTCTGCCGAAAGAAGCGCGGCGGGACCATGTGCCCGTCGTACATGGGCACGCTCGACGAGCGGCACTCGACCCGCGGGCGGGGCAACGCGCTGAGGCTCGCCATCACGGGCCAGTTCCCGGGCGGAGAGGGCGGTGCTCCCGCGTGGAACGACGCGGAGACGCTCGCCACGCTCGACCTCTGCCTCTCGTGCAAGGCGTGCAAGGCGGAGTGCCCGAGCAACGTCGACGTGGCGAAACTGAAGGCCGAGTACCTGGCTCAGGGATACCGCGAGCGTGGGGGCGTGCCGCTCGCAGCGCGAGTGTTCGGGCGCGTGCGGGAACTCTCGCGCCTGGCGTCGGTGACGCCCGGCCTGGCAAACGCCGTCAACCGGACCAGGCTCGCGCGCGGCATGGCCGAGCGGCTGCTGGGCATCGACCGCCGGCGCACGCTGCCGGAGTTCGCCGCGCCGCTGGGCCGGCGCGTCGGCGGGCAGATAGCACGACGGCCGGGCGAACTGCGCGAGGGGGAGCGGGCGGTCGTCCTCTTTGGCGACTGCTTCACGCTCTACGGCGAGCGGGGGCTGGGCGAGGCGGCCGTTCGTGTTCTCTCGGCCTTTGGGTACCGCGTCGCACTGGCGGACGCCGGGTGTTGCGGGCGTGCGATGATCTCGACGGGTCTGCTGGAGGACGCTGCCGCGACGATCGACGGGACGCTCGGGCGGTTGCTCCCTTGGCTCGATGACGGTCGCGTCGAGTCGGTTCTCGTGCTTGAGCCTTCGTGCCTCTCCGCCATCAAGGACGACTGGCTCAGTCTGCGGGCGACGACACCGATCGAGGCCCGACGGCCCATCGCCGCCCGCGCCCTACTGGTCGAGGAGTTCATCGAGCAGCGGTGGGGGTGCCATCCGAACCAGTCGGTAGTCGATGCCGCGCTGGCGGCACGGGGCGAAGGCAACCGCGTGCTCTTTCACGCACACTGCCACCAGAAGGCGCTCTGGGGCGCGGAGAGTTCAGGCTCGCTCCTGAGACGGCTCGTCGGCGACGGCCTGACGACGCTCGACGCCGGGTGCTGCGGGATGGCCGGCTCGTTCGGCTACACCACCGGCCGCTACGACCTCTCGATGCGCATCGGCGAACTCGCCCTCTTCCCGGCCGTGCGGGGCGACCCGGGTGCGACGGTCGTCGCCACGGGCACCTCGTGCCGACACCAACTCAAGGACGGCGCGGGCGTTCGTGCGTTGCACCCGGTCGAGTTGCTGGCGTCGATGCTCGGCTGATCGATCGGGTCAGGTGTCGTCACGCTGTTCGACCACCGAGGCACGATCCTTGTCGTAGACGTAGAGCGTGCCGGGTTGCTCGTTGCGGCAGGGCTTGTGGGAGCCGTCGCAGAAGGGCGGGTTCTTCGTCAGGCCGCACCCGCAGATCCAGAGCGGCTTGTCCGCGGGAATCTGGCCCGGTTCGATCTTGTACGGGCCGTCGCGTTCGAAGCGGACCAAGCGAGCCATGGCGAACTCCCCCGCTCAGGCGGGACTTTGGAGGGTTTCGAGGATGCCGGTCAGCACGTCCTCGGCGGCCTCGGGCGCCGCGCCGAGATAGGTCCGCGTGATGATCCGGTGCGCGCACACGGCCGTCACGTTGTCGAGGATATCCTCCGGCACCGCGTAGTCGCGCCCGCGGAAGAGGGCGGTCGCACGAGCGGCCTGCGTGAGGGCCAGCGACCCCCGCGGCGAGAGGCCGATCTGGATGCGGTCGTGGCGGCGCGTGGCGTTGGCGAACCCCACGACGTAGTCGAGCAGGGCCGGATCGACGCGGACGCGATCGACCTCCGCCTGAAGGTGGATCAGTTCGTCCTTGTCGATCGCCGGCTTGAGCGATTCGAGCACCGTGGTCGCGGGGCGGAGTTCCAGGATGCGCCGTTCGTCCTCCGGCGCGGGATAGCCGAGACGGACGCGCATGAGGAACCGGTCCAACTGGTTCTCGGGGAGCGGGTAGGTGCCCTCGAACTCGTAGGGGTTCTGGGTGGCGAGCACCATGAACGGCTGGTCGAGCCGGTGGACGACGCCGTCGATGGAGACGCTCGCCTCGCTCATGGCTTCGAGCAGGGCGGTCTGGGTGCGTGGCGTCGTGCGGTTGATCTCGTCGGCGAGGACGACATTGGCGAAGATCGGTCCGCGCTTGAAGGTGAACTCCCCCGTCTCGCGGTCGAAGATGGAGACGCCGAGCACGTCGCCCGGCAGCATGTCTGGCGTGAGTTGGATGCGGCTGAAGGAGCAGTGGATGCTCCGGGCGATCGCGTTGGCGAGCACGGTCTTGCCGACGCCCGGAACGTCCTCGATCAGCAGGTGCCCGCGGGAGAGGAGGCAGCAGATGATCCGATCGACGGCCGGGCTGTTGCCGAGGAAGACCCGCTGGACATTGTCGCGGAGTCGCTGGATGGCGTCGGGCATGGGGTCTGCTCGCTGGTCCGGTTCGTCCGCGGTGGTCGGGGGTTGCGTGGGGTGTGAGTATATGGGGGTCTGCAGGGTTCGCTCAGTACCTCGGCGATCGCGTATGCTGAGCGCCGCTCGGCGGGGACGGTCGCGGGTCCGGGCGAGTGCATCGGCGCACCATGAGTGAAGCGTTCCAACAGGGAGAGGTGAGCGGCGATCAGCGGGGCGACTCGCCACGCGAGCATCGCCCTGCCGGATCGCTTGCGCTCGACCTGACCGGGGATCTCCCATGCGCTTCGTGCGGGTACAACCTGCGCGGGCTGTCCGTGCGAGGGAACTGTCCTGAGTGTGGAGTGCCCGTGCGAGCGACGATCCTCGCCCGCATCGATCCCATGGCAACGGAGATTCAGCCCATCCCCCGCCCGAGGCTGGTGGCGGCCGGCGTGATGTGCTGGTCCGTCGGGGCGCTCGCGGCGGCGTGCTTCACATGGCTGATCCAGATCGCCCACGTGGCCGAGTTGATGCACGGCTCGGCGTGGGACGTGGGATGGTGCCCTGAGGCCGGTGTCATCGCAATCCTGATCTCGGGACTCGGCGCCCTCACCCTGGCCCGTCCTCATGCGGGCGTGCGGGGACGGAATGTCGCTTTCACGCTGGTCGCGGCGGCCGCATACCCGCCGCTCGCGTGGCTGCACTGGCAGATCGTGGGCGTGTTGGACGCCGTTGCGCGGCCTCCGTACTTTGCTCAGGGAGGAATCGTCGAGGAGTTGGTGGTCGATCGCCTGTCCCTTCGCCTGGCGATATCGGGCGTCATGACGGTCATGGTTCTGTGCTTGCGCCCGAATCTACGGCTGCTCGTGGCGCGATCACTCGTGCTGCGGACCGGCCGCGTCGATCGCCAGACGATGTACGCGGTGCTCGCTTCCATCGTGGTTGTTGCTCTCGGAGACGCGATGGGTCTGCTCGCGGGGGTGCTGCGAGGTCCGATCGGCGACGTGACATCCATCTCCAGCCTGTTCCTCGTTGCGGTGGGATCGATGCTGCTCACGATCGGCCTTGCAGGACTCGTGATCGACTCGTGGCGCCTTCTGCCCGTGCTGCTACGTCGTCCGCTCTCGCTCGGGGATGTCTTCGGCGGCGATGAACCGGAGTCGCGGGAGGGTGGACGATGACCGAGGCCGAGCGTGCACGCTTTGACGCTCTTCTGGAGGCGGTGATTGAGGGCCTGCCGCGTCGAGTGCGACGGGTAATCGACGAGCTGCCGGTCATTGTGATCGACAGGCCGACACCGGCCCTGCTCGACGAACTGGGCATCCCGCCCGAGGAGCGCGCCGACGCCGCCGAGGAACTCTGCGGCCTGCATACGGGGGTCTCGCTGTCCGATCGGTCGGTCGAGCGTTCCGGCGATCTGCCGGACGACATCCACCTGTTCCGCGTCGGCATCGTGAACCTCGCCGGGGGGTGGGGGAGCGGCGAGGAGGCGGTGCGTGAGGAGATCCGCATCACGCTGCTGCACGAGATCGGGCACCACTTCGGGCTGGACGAGGACGATCTGGCGGACCTCGGGTACGACTGAGCCGAGCGAATCGTCGGTTGGCTCCTCGTTCGGTTCGGGCGGTACACTGTGGCGTAGCGGGCCAAGCCCCCGGAGAACCATCCATGAGTCACGCTGTCGTTCGTTGGCTGGCGGTCTGTGTCGCCGTTCTGGTCTTCGTCTCTGGCACGAAGGCACGCGACAGCGACGCTGCCGGTGTCGTTGTCCTTGAGGTCGAGGGCACGCCGGTGGAGGCCGCCGGCCCTCTGGCGTGGCTGGGTATGGGGGAGACGACGCTCCGGGACTACGTCGGGATGCTGCACGAGGCGGTGTGGCGCGATGACGTGGACGCCGTCTTCGTCCGCCTGAAGGACACCGCACTGGGGTTCACGCACGTGCAGGAACTGGGCGAGGCGATGCACGCGGTTCGCGAAGCCGGCAAGCGGGTGATCGTGTACGCCGAGAACTACGGCCCGACCGACCTGCTGCTGGCGTCCTACGCGGACGAGAGCCTGATCCAGCGGGCGGGTTCGGTCTCGTTCCCCGGGATGCACATGGAGGAGATCTTCCTCGCCGACACGCTGGCGTGGATCGGGATGAAGGCCGACCTCGTTCAGGTCGGCGATTACAAGGGCGCGAACGAGATGTTCACTCGCAGCGGCCCGAGCGAGGCGTGGGAGCGGAACGTGACGCAACTGCTCGACGGCCTGTACGCCGAGATGCGGGCGACGCTGAAGGCGAACCGCCGGTTGACCGACGCGGAACTCGACGCGGCGATGCGCGACCTCTGGTGGGGCACCGCGGAGGAGGCGGTCCGGCATCGTCTGATCGACGGAGAGGTTGATCTCGACGAGATCGAGGACCGGCTGACTTCCTCGCTCGGAGCGGCAGTCGAGTGGGCCGACGAACTCGGAGCGTCCGTCCAGCCGCCGAGCATGTCGGACCCCTTCGCGGTCTTCCGCATCTTCACGCAGCAGCCCGACCACTCGGCCACCATGCCCAGCATCGCGGTCGTCTATATCGACGGCGCGATCGTGGACGGCGATTCGTCCCAGGGGGGGTTCCTGGGCGAGTCGAGCGTCGGCAGCCGCACCATCCGCAACGCCCTCGACGACATTCTCCACGACGACCTGATCCTCGGCGTCGTCGTGCGGATCGACTCGCCGGGAGGATCGGCGACCGCGAGCGAGGTCATCTGGCAGGGGCTGAGGCGCGTGGCCGCCGAGAAGCCGGTCTGGGTGAGCGTGGGGTCGATGGCTGCTTCGGGCGGCTACTACATCGCCGTAGGGGGCGACCGCATCTACATGAACCCGTCGAGCATCGTCGGCTCGATCGGCGTCGTCGGGGGCAAGATCTCGATGGGGCCGCTCTACGACAGGCTCAAGGTGCGGGTGACGACCCGGACACGCGGCCCGGCGGGCGACATGTTCTCGTCCACGGAGCCGTGGTCTCCGGCGCAGGTCGAGCAGGTCCGAACGAAGATGAAGCAGACCTACGACTTGTTTACCCGTCGCGTCGTCGCGGGGCGTCCCGGGATCGATCTCTCGAAGACTGCCGAGGGGCGTCTGTTCACGGCAGAGCGGGCGATCGCGCTCGGGATGGCCGATGAGATCGGCGGGCTGGACGCGTGCATCGAAGCGCTTGCAGCCGAACTCGGTCTTGACGAGTACGACGTGCTCGAGTTCCCCGGCCCCAAGAGCATCGCGGAGCTACTCGAGGACTTGTTCGGCTCCGCCCTCTCCACGCCCGGCCTGTCGCTTCCGGCGGGATTCGCCGACGCAGCGGGCGAACTGCTCGGAGATCAGACGTGGTCGCAGGTCCGGCGCGGTGCAGCGGCCCTCATGCAACTCCGCCGCGAGCCGGTTCTGCTCACCCTGCCCCAGGCGATTGTGGTTCGCTGAGCCGAGGGCGAGGCGTCAGATCTCCATGATCTCGCGGGTCTTTTCCTCGACGGCCACGTCGATCAGCCCTTCGTACTTCTTGAGCATCTCCTGAATCTCGGTTTTCAGGGTCTCGACCTCGTCCTCCGGGTAGTGCTTCCCTTCCTGCTTGGCGAGGCCGTCGGCGTGTTTGTTCGCGTCGCGGCGGGCATTCCGCAGGGCGACCTTCTGCTCCTCGCCCATCTTCTTCGCCTGCCCCGCGAGTTGCTGCCGGCGATCGGTCGTCAGGGCGGGCACGTTCAGGCGGATCTGCTTCGCCTCGACGATCGGGTTCATGCCCAGACCGGAGGACTCGATCGCCTTCTTGATCTCGCCGAGTGAGCCGGGATCGAACGGCTTGATCAGAATCTGCGTCGGTTCCGGGATGCTGATGGCCGCGAGGGCCTTGAGGTCGGTCGAGGAGCCGTAGTAATCCACCTTCAGGTAGTCAACGAGCGCGGTCGTTGCCCGGCCGGTCCGGATGCCGCGGAGTTCCTTCTTCAGGTAGTCCACGGCCTTGAGCATCGCGTCTTCGGTCTCGAGGAGGATGGTGTCGGGGTCGGTCATGGGTTCGCTCCGTGATCGGGCCGTCGGTTCGTCGGGCTAGGCGCGGTCCACGCGGGTGCCGATCGGCTCACCGGCGACGACGCGCCGGATGTTCCCGGGCTGCTTGAAGTCGAACACGACGACGGGGATGCCGTGCTGCTGGCACATGGCCAGCGCGGTCAGGTCCATGATACCGAGCCGCTGCTCGATGGCCTCGGTGAAGGTCAGGCGCTCGTAGCGCGTGGCGGTCGGGTCCGTGCGGGGGTCGGCCGTGTAGACGCCGTCCACCTTGGTTGCCTTGAGGAGCACGCCGCACTCGAGTTCGCGGGCGCGCAGTGCGGCGCAGGTGTCGGTCGTGAAGAACGGGTTTCCGGTGCCCGCGACCAGCACGACGACCCGGCCCTTCTCCAGGTGCCGGATCGCGCGCCGCGGAATGTAGGGCTCGGCGACCTGGCCCATCGTGATCGCGGT
>JAHCJE010000115.1 GCA_026128865.1 Phycisphaeraceae bacterium
GCCTACCGCCAGACCTACGAGTTCGCCGGCAAGACGCACAAGCGCAGCGGCATGGCCTGCACGGTCGAGGCCCTCCCCTTCGGCCCGCGCGAGGGCGGCGGCATCCTCCCCCACGAGCAGACCTTCTCCGGCCCGAAGGAGGACCGCCTCGCCCTGATGAAGGCGACGGCGGCCCAACTCTCGCCGATCTTCGGCCTGCACGCGGACGACGACGGCGCGGCCACCCGCCTGCTCGCCTCCGTCGCGTCGGCCCGCGCCCCGGACATGACGGCCCGCACGGGCGACGGCGTGCTGCACGAGGTCTGGACCATCGACGACGAACCGACCCTGCGTGCCTACGCCGATGCGCTCGCCGGGGAGGACGTCTTCATCGCCGACGGGCACCACCGCTACAACACCGCGCTGAACTACCTGCGCGGGCTCGAAGAACGCGGCGAGGTCACCGCCGACCATCCCGCCCGCCGCGTGATGATCGTGCTGGTCGGGATGTCGGACCCGGGACTGGTCATCGGCCCGACGCACCGCGTCCTCGGCGGCATGAAGGACTACACGATCGAGCGGTTCGTCGAGGAGGCCGCCGGCCTGCTCGACGTCCGCGCGGTGGACAACGACCCCGCGAAGATCGAGGCCGAGATGCGCAAGGCCGCTTCCGAGGGGCACGAGAACGCCTTCGGCCTCATCGACTTCGCCACCGGCCTGTGCTATGTCGCCGTCCCCGCCATGCCCGACCCGCTCGAGGACCAGTTCCCCGACAAGCCCCGCGCCTGGCGCACGCTCGACGTGGCGATCGTGCAGCACCTGATCGTCGAGCAGATCTGCGAGCCGATGCTCAACGGCGGCAAGCCCGTGAAATGGGCCTTCCCGCACTCGGTCGCCGAGGCGATGGAAATCGGCCGCGGCGTCGAGACGGGCGCGGGCGGCGGCGCGGGCTTCGCGCAACTCGCCGTGATCGTCCGCCCGACGCCGCTGGACGCCGTGCGCGACGTGAGCCGCGCCAATGAACTCATGCCCCAGAAATCGACCTTTTTCTACCCGAAACTGGCGACCGGCCTGTTCATCAACCCCCTGTCGTAGCCGCCCGCTCCAGCCATCGCAGCAGTTCCCCCGCGCCGACGACACCCTCGATCCGCGCCACCTCTCGACCGTCGCGCAGCATCACCAGCGCGGGCACGCCCTGGATGCCCAGCCGCTCCGCGAGTTCGCGCGCCCGCGCGTCGTTCGCGTCCGTGAGGTCGGCCAGCGCGGCGTGCGCGTTCTCCTCGATCCACGCCCCGACCCGCGCGTCCGCCAGCGCGCCACGCTTGAACGACTGGCACGGCCCGCACCAGTCGGCCGTCGCGAAGACCAGCGCGGGCCGCCCGCTCGCACTCGACGCCGCGATCGCCTCGCCGACGGTCGCGCCGGTGGCGAACGGCGCCGGCATCGGCGCGGTCCCGCCCCGCAGGATGTGCAGGGCGGAGAGCACGACCACCGCCGCCGACACGACGATCATCGCCGTCTGCCACGGTTTGCGTCTCATGCCGGCGTCCCTCCCTACCACTCGCGGACGTCCCCGATGAGCGGCTCAACAAGGTCTTTTACCGTCACGATGCCCAGAGGTCGCCCTCCCCGCTCGACGATCGCCAGCGCGGCCCCTTCGCGCCGCATCGCGCCCAGGGCGTCCTGCACCGACATGCTGATCGAGCCGGAAGCGCGGGGTCACTGTCGCGCACCGACGCCCGAGGCCTGAGAAAGACGTCCATCCGCCGGAGCACGCCGACGACACGACCCCGCCCGTCCACGACCGGCAGGCGCGTGTGCCGGACCTGCGAGAGCACGCCGACCACGCGCCCGCGCGGCCAGTCCGCGCCGACCGTCCGCACGCCCGCCCACGCCACCATCTCATCGCCGACGCGGGCGTTGCGCAGCGCGAGCGCCCGGTCCAGCAGCGAGGACTGCGACTCGCTGAGCACGCCATGCCCCGCGCCCTCGAGCAGCAGCACGGCCACGCGCTGGCGCGCGTCGCCGGCCGTCTCGCCGGTCGGCGCGCCGAGCAGCCGCGCCGACCACCGTGCGATCGCGATCAACGCGGGAAGAACCAGCGAGATCGTGAAGAGCCATCGCGCCGCCGCCAGCGGGATCGCGAACGCCGGCGTGAACCGGTCGGCGGCGACCCGGAACACCTCCTTGGGCGTGCTCTCCGCGACGACCAGCAACCCCGGCGTCACCACCAGCACACTGAACGCGATGACGGCCGCCTCCGAATAGCCCGCGCCCTCCAGCAACGCCGTCACCCCCAGAATGCCGATGTAGTTGAACGCGTTGTTGCCCAACAGCAGCGTCGTCAGCATCCGATCCGGTCGCTCCAGTTCGTGGTGGAGCAACCGCGCGGACCGGTCCGGGGGCGACGCGCTCGCACGCAGGTCCAGCCGAACGCGGCTGAGCGAGTACAGACCCATCTCCAGCCCCGAGCAGAGCGCGGACCCGACGACACCCACCGCGGCCAGCGCCGCCCAGAACAGCGTCTCCTGCGCCGTCACGCTGCACCCCCTTCGAGCGTGACAAGCACCGTGTCCACGACGCGGTCGCGTGCCGATTCGGCGCGCAGTCGCACGTTGCCGATGGAGACCTCGTCCCCCACAGCCGGGATGCGCCCGAGGCGGGCGATCAGCAGGCCCGCCACCGTCGCCACTCTGGGGTGCGCGCCCAGGAGCGCCGTCTCGACGCCGAGCAGTTCGGCCCACTCCCGCACGCCCAGCCGCCCGGGCACCAGCCACCTCCCGTTGCCCAGCGAGCGGACCTCACTCTCCGGCTCGCTCTCCGCATCGGGCTGGTGGCTCACCAGTTCCTCGACAACGTCCTCGATGGAGATCAGGCCTGATACGCCGCCGTGCTCATCGACGCATACAGCCACGCTCGTCTCCGCCTCGCGGAAGCGTTCGAGCAGTCGATCGAGCCTGGCGTTCTCCGGCACAAAGCGCGCGGGCCGGAGGTGCGACGAGACAGCGGTCGTTCCCGATCGATCGCACGCCAGAAGGTACCGCTTGACGTCGAGCATCCCCATGACGCCATCGTCGAGCGAGCCGCGCGCGACCGGCAGCGTCGTGTGCCCGGTCTCCTGGACTGCGACCAGCACCTCGTCCGGCGTGGCGTCGGCGTCTACCCAGCGCACGTCCTGCCGCGGCACCATCACCTCTCGGACGCGGCGCTCGCCAAGCCCGAGCACATCCGCGAGCAGTTGCTGTTCCCCGGGATCGATCACGCCGCGCCGCGCGCTGTGGTCGATCAGGGCTTCGAGTTCTTCCGCAGAGAGTCGGCCCCGCACTCCGCCGCCCCTTCGCGGCAGCACGAGCCGAGACAGCGGCGCGACCAGCCACCCGTCGATGAACCCGACGACCGGGCCAAGCCCGCGCACCACGAGCAGCAGCGGGCGCGCCGCGACGACGCACCACGTCGTTCGGTGCGCCGACGCCACCAGTTTCGCCAGAATCTCCCCGATCAGCACGATCGCGATCAGCGAGGCCGCACTCAGCGCGATCCGCACGCCGACCGAGTCGCTCCGCAGCGCGAGCACGGAGGAAACCACGAAGTACCCCCCGTTCGCAATCATGTTGAGCAGCAGGATCGTGATGAGCGGCCGGCGCGGCTTCTCCAGCAGCCACGCCAGCGCGGCCGCCGAACCGGGGCTGCGCTGGCGAAGCCGGACCCGCTCCGCGTGCGACATGCCGAAGACCGCCGTCTCGCTCCCCGAGCAGAGCGCGGAGACGACCACGAGCACCGGAAGCGCCAGGATCAGGGAAAGGTCGGCGAGGGGCATGTCGGTCGCCGGGGCAGCGAGCCATCCCGGCCGGGTCTCCGGGCATGAGCGGTTCGTTCTCTCCGCTCAGGCCTCGCGGGTCGCATCATACTGCGGGTCGAGTTGCTCGATCAGACGCTCGACGTACCGCCACGCGTTCAGTTCCATCCGGATCGCACGCAATCCCGCCGCGGCGGGCGGGTCGCCCAGTCCGGCGAACGCTTCGGCGACGCGGCGCTCGTACTCCGACCGTCGATTCGTGGCCCACACTTCCCACCGCCGACGAGCCTCGTCGCCTCCCCTCGCCAGGTCGGATTCGACCTCCTCGCGCACCTCCATCATGCCCGCAAGGAACCCGTCCGGCAGGGAGCGGTCCGACTCCTTGATCGGCCCTCCCAGGCGGGCGAGCAGTGCGTTTGCCCGCCGCTCGGGATCGCTCAGGATTGCCCGTGCCTCGTTCAGGGCCGAGGCCTGCTCCCCTTCGCCCCCTGCCGCGTCAGGGTGGACGGCCCCCACCTTTGCAAGGTACGCCCGGCGGATCGTGCCTTCGTCGAGATCGAAACGAGCCGGAAGTCCGAGCGTGTCGAAGGGGTCCACGCACCACTCTAGACCCCCGGCCAAACACCCCCGTTGACATCCGCCCGCCGCCCGTCGAGGATGGAGGGATACGGAGCCGGACCGGCTCGGGAAGGGATGCACCGCCAGTGCCACGTCACATCGGCATCGCCGCGGTCAGTCCCGAGGGTGCCGCCCTGTTCTACCGAAGCCTGTCCCGGAGGCTCGCGGCCATTCCGCCCGAGGAACTGGCTCCTCGCGACCACCCCCGTGTTTCCATCCATAACGAACCGCTCGGAGCCTACATCGACGCACTCCAGGTCGGCGACTGGATGCGGATCGGCGGCCTGCTGCGGCGGTCTGCCGAGAAACTGGCCGGGTGCGGCGCGGAGTTCTGCCTCACACCCGACAACGCCGTCCAGCACGCCATCCAACTGGCCGAGGTCGGCTCGCCCATCCCCTGGCTCACCATCACCGACCTCGTGGCCGAATCCGTCGTCACGGCTCGGCTCCGAACCGTCGGCCTCATCGGCACCCGGTTGGTCATGGCCGGCTCCACCTACCAGACCGTCCTCGGCCTCAAGGGCATCCATGTCCTCACCCCCGACGAGCGGGACGCGGAGGCCATCAACGCCATCATTTTCAACGAACTGATCTACGGCCGGCAGGTGCCCGAATCGCAGCGGAAGGTCCTGGACATCATCGCCACCCTCGGCGCGAGGGGGTGCGAGGGCGTGATTCTGGGCTGCTCCGAGGCCCCCCTGCTGGTCACCGCCGAGCAGTCCCCGCTTCCGGTCTTCGATGCGGTCGCGGTGCTAGCAGAGGGTGCCGCGAGCCGCGCGATCACCGAGCCTCACTAAGCCCGATCGCTGCTGCTAGCTCTCTGTCGATGGTCCGCTTCCCCGGATCACCAGAGGCGATACGGAAGCCGCCGACGTAGTCCCACAGCGACCAGCCGATGGCGTGCTCGCCGAGGGCGTCGGCGACGGCGCGGTGCCAGGCGAGGCGGCTTTCGCGTGGCGAGTCCTTCGCGTAGACGCCGAACTCGCCGCAGTAGACGGGGCGGTCGTGGCGCCGCGACCACTCGGCGGCGCGCCGGATCGTCGCCCGCAGTGCGTCCACGGTCCAGGGATCCTCGGTTCCGGCGCGGGCCGACCAGCGCAGGGCGTTGCGCGACTCGGGGGGGAAGGTGTCCGCGATGCGCTCGAGTTCGGCGCGGTCGGCCGGCCACGGCACGCCGTGCATGTCTTTCCAGGGCGGGAAGCCCCACTCCGCGGCCTGATGCGTGAAGTTGTGCGGGCCGTAGAAGTGGAAGGAGTAGACGACATTGGGTTCGTCGAGTGGATTCAGGCGGAGCAGGCCGTCGATTCCGCCCCAGTCCGCGCCGGTGGCGATGATGGTGTGCCGCGGCGCGGCCTCGCGGACGGTCGCGGCGATTCGACGCTGCGCGTCGTGCCAGTACTCGGGGTCGCGCAGGTCGTGCGGCTCGTTCACGAGTTCGAGGAAGACGAGATCGGGGTCCGTGCCGGCGAGGCGGGACGCGAGCGACGCCCACATGCGGCCGAGTTCGCCGAAACGCTCGTCGAAGTCCGCGCCGCGCGGCCTGATCCACGGCGTCCGGCTCCAGTGGGCATCGACGACGACGGCGAGCCCGGCCGCGAGGCAGAGGCGCATCGCGTCCTGATACTCGGCGAACTCCGTGGGCTTGAGGGTTCGTGTGTGCTCGTCCCAGAGCCATGCCGGCTCGAATGGGAGTCGCACGTGGGTGAAGCCCGACGCCTTGAGCCGGTCCAGGTCGGCGCGCGGGATGAAAGCGCGGCGGGCTTGCTCGCCCTGTGCGTGCGGGAACCACATCCAGTGCGAGAGGTTCACGCCGCGCGCGAGGCGGGCGATGCGCACCGAATCGACCGTGGACGTTGACGGAGTGGCCGCGAGCGAGCGGGCGAGGGCGGGGGCTGCGGCACATGCGGCGGTCGTCGCGCCGATTGCGGCGAGAAACTCGCGTCTGTTCATCGCTCCAGCGTATCAGGGCGAGCGGGGCTGCGGGCCGACCGGCGGGGTGGGCGGGCGGTCGGGCGTGCCGAGCAACCCCGGCGGCGCGGGGCGCTGCACGCGGAAAAAGTCGAAGGCGACGTCCATGCGCCTGCCCGAACCCGGCGTTGATGCCCCGAAGCCGACGCGGACCTCGGAGAAGTCGGCGAGGTACGAGCCTCCGACGGCGTACCAGCGTTGGCCGTCGAGACTCGCGTAGCAGGAGATCGACCGCCCGCGCCGGACCATCTTCATCCACGCGACGTCGCCGAGGGTGTTGGGCGTGATGAAGTCGCGGAACTCGCCGTCCACCTGGTAGGCGACCTGCCAGCGTCGGGTGTCGATCCAGCCGTTGCTGAATCGGACGTAGTTGTTGTGGTCCTGGTAGACGATGAGGAACGCCTGGTCGAAGTTCCGCTGGGGGCGGAACTCGGGGCGGAGGATGATCTCGAAGTCGTCGTTCGGCGCCCACTGGAGGAACATGTTGCGGACGTCGCCGCGGGTCTTCCAGAGGTCGCCGTCCTGCGTGGAGATGACCAGTTTCCCGCTCGCGAGGCGCCACCGTGAGGGGTCTTCGTTCACGATCTGCCAGCGCGAGCGGTCGAGTTGGTTGGCGTTGAACTCATCCGTGGCGGCGAAGGGGAGGGGGCGCACGCCGGAGGGGAGCGGCTGAGCGATCGTCGTCGGCCCGTCCGCCTCGATGCGCAGCGCGCCGTCTGGTCCGGTCGTGAGGCGCATGCGGTCGATGGCGAGTTGTCGAGCACCGCCGCCCGCGAGTTGCATGTGCGTGTGGTAGACGATGAAGAGTTCGCGGTCGTCGGGCGAGGCGATGATGCTGGGGTGACCCGGGCCTGACACGCGCGGCGTGCGCGTCATCAGCGGGTTGAAGGGGTCCTTCGTCCACGGCCCGAGCGGCGAGTTGGCCGTCGCCACGCCGACCGAGTAGGTCGGGTAGGCGTAGCCCGGGCCGGAGTAGAACATGACGTACCGGTTCCCCCAGCGGAAGACGTACGGCGCCTCATTCCACTTGCCTTCCCACTCCTTGTCGGGCGTGACGCAGAGCGTCGGCTGCCCGGTGACGGAGAGCAGGTCGCGCGAGAGGGGCACAACCCACGTCTCGCTGACGGGGAACTGCGAGATGTCGCGCGAGTAGTAGAGGTACGCCGAGCCGTCGCGGTCGATGAAGCAGTGCGCGTCGATCATGGCGAAGCCGGGGTCCCAGAGCGGCGCTCGGTGCTCGCGGAACGGCCCGACCGGCGTGTCGGCGATCGCCAGGCAGATGCGGTGGCCCATCACAGGGTTGTTGCGGGCGTTGAAGAACATGTAGAACCGGCCGGCGTGCTCGACGACGCACGGCGCCCATATCTCGTCCTGCGCCCAGCCGCTCGAGCTCTTCTCGAACGACCAGCCGCGCCACTGCCAGTTGACGAGGTCCGGCGACGACCAGACGCCGAAGCCCCGCGAGCCGTCCGTGGTGGCGTAGACGTAGTACGTCCCCTGGTGGCGGATGACGTGCGGGTCCGCGAGTTGAGGGTCGAGGGGGTTGCTGAAGGTCGTGATGCCCTGGCCCTCCGCGCCGACGACGAGGATGAGAGATATGCAGAGCGAGGAGAGCACGCGCCTGAGAACCGTCGCCTGTCTGATCATGGCCGGAGTGTACCGGCCGGGGGGCGCCGGGTGGCCCATGCGCAGATTCTGCCGGGGGGCGTGCGGTCGGATTGGGGGATTCCGACCGGGGTTCTCCCCGCAAACTGGCGGGCACGCGAGCCGCGAGCCGAAAGGACAGGCGGCACCGCCATTCCGGCGGGCAGCGGAGACCTTCGCGATGAACACGAATCGAACCGGTGGCATGACGGCCGTCGCCGTGCTCAACTTCATCCTCGGCGGGTGGGGGATGCTCGGCGGCCTGTTCCTGGCGCTCGGGGGGGGGCTGCTCGCGGTGTTCGGCGGCGCAGTGTCGGCGTCCGGCGAGTCGGGCGGCGGAGCGGGCGCGGGCATCGGGCTGACCCTTGTCGGGCTGCTCGGCCTGTTCGCCGGGTTGCTGCTCGTGGTCGGCGGTGTCGGGATCCTGAAGATGAAGCCGTGGGCGCGGCGGGCATGCCTGGCCTACGCGGGCATCGCCGTGATCGTGAACCTCGCCGGCATCGCGCTGCTGAGCACCGGCTTCGGCCTGACGCAGATCATCGGCTTCGCCTACCCGGCCATCATCGCCTACCTCTTCCTCGCCAACCCGCAGTGGAAGCAGGCGTTCACGCCCTCGGCGGGCGCGTCGCAATCGCAGAACGATCAGAACAACTACCGCGCCGCCGCCTGATCGCGCCGCGATCCCGAGCCTGATGCGGCCCCTCCGGTCGAACCCTCGGCCGGAGGGGCGTTTGTTTGCCCGCCGGCCCGGCGCACGCCGCGGATATGCTTGCAGGTCCGCCCGCCGTTCTACGGGAGACAACGCATGACGACGCCGGACTCGCGGGCGGTCGCCCGGCTCAACGAGCTGCGTCACGCGCACATCGGCGGCAGGTACGGGGACGAGTCCGTGGCGATCGGCGGCGGGCGGGTGTCGTTCTGCGCCGGCTCGCCGTGGTTCTGCCGCGCCGCCGGGCTGGGGTATCAAGGCCCGGTGACGGGTGAAGACCTCGACCGCATCGTCGGGTACTTCCGCTCGCGCGGCGTCGAGCCGAAGGTGGAGATTCCCGTCTTTGCGCCGAAGGAACTGCTCGACGGCCTCGCGGACCGCGGCTTCGGCGTGCGCCAGTTCGAGAACGTCTACGCACGCGCGATCGCTCCGGGCGAGGACGTGCGGCTCGCGCTGCCGCACGGCTGGCCGGAGGGGCTGGTCGTCGAGACGATGAACGCGGGCGACGAAGAGGCCGTGCGCGAGTACGTCCTGACGGTCCTGCACGGCTTCATGCCCGCCGACGCCGTGACGGACGGCATGATCGCGTCAACGGTGCGCACGATGACGCGGGAGTGCATCGCCGGGTTCATCGGCCGGATCGGGGGGCGGGTCGCGGCCGTCGGCGCGGTGGAATGGACGGAGATCGAGGGCGCCCGGCTCTGCGCGCTGGCGGGCGCGGTCACCGTCGAGGAGTTCCGCGGTCGCGGCGTACAACTGGCCTTGATCTCGCACCGACTCAACGCCGCACGCGACCTCGGGTGCACGATCGCGCTGATCGAGAGTTTCCCGGGCATCGCGACGGAACGCAACGCGGCCCGGCTCGGCTTCACCCTGTCCTACGCGCGTGCCGTCCTGACCGCCGCGGCGGCGCCCGCACCGACCGCCCGGCCCGGAGCGAGCGCCGCCGACCCCGGTCTCCCGCGTCGATGACGCGAGCCTCTCCGGAACGACGAGGGTGCGGGCGCGCCCGGTTGCGCCGCCGGTCCACCCGATCGCGGTCCCGTGCCCCGACGCCGCCTCATGCGCGCGTCTCTGCCGCTTCGCCCATCCGCCGCCACGCCGCGCCGCACGCGGGGCAGACGGTGCAGCCGACGTCGGCCTCCGGCACGCCCGCGAGCGGGTAGTCGCACGACGCGCACGCCCCCGCGCCGACCACGAACCGCGCGATCTCCGCCGCGTACATCCGCCGCGCGACCAGGATCATCACCAGCGGCCCGGGCGCGCCGCTCGACGCGCCCGCGACGATCACCAGCGCAATCCGCCACGCCTCCAACGACGGCGGCGAGCCGAGCATCGCGCGCGTCAGGTGCGGCAGCAGCAGCGCGGGGAGCGCGAACGTCGGCAGTGCGAGCGCAAACGCGATCCACACCGCGCGCTTCGCCCGCGGCGAGCGCGACAGTTCCGCGTGCATCCGCCACCGCTCCTTGGCCGTCGTCGCGGACCGCCAGAGCAGCCGCACGCGCCGATTTCGAGCATCCACTACCGACGCGGACATAAGCCGTGCGCGAACCGGCATCCGATTACTCATGTGCGACTGCCGCGTACACGCGTGCGAGTCTTTCGATCACTCCCTCCAGCCGTTCCGACTCGCGCCGCACGCCCTCCGCGTCGCCGTCCTCCACCGCGCGCCGCAGGCCCGGCAGCGGCCAGGAGCCGTAGCCCGTGTCGGGGTCGGTCGCTATGTAGAGGCTCTTGTACCACGGGCGGTCCGTCAGGCCCGCCTCGTCGCTCCACGCACGCTGCGCAGCGAAGAGCGCGGCGTTCGCCTCGGCCAGCTCATCGCCCGTCAGCCGACCCTCCGCGAGCGCGGCCTCGAGCGCATCGCACGCCCGCAGCGCCGCCGCCTCGCACTGCGCCGCGGCGGCGTCCAGCGCGGCCAACTCCTCCGCCACCGGCCCCAGCCCGCCGCCCCCCCCTCCGGCCTCTCCTCCTTCGGCCTCCGGCCTCCCGAACACCCCCGTCTCCACGCCCCGCTTCGTCAGATCCCCCAGGTGCCGCCGCAGGCTCGACACGCCCGCGACAGGGTCCAGCGGCAACAGCGGCGCCTCCGCCAGGCGCGCGGTCGTCGCCACGGTCATCCGCGCGATCATCAGCGCCGGCTCGTAGTCCTCGCCCACCACCTGCCGGTACCACCGCAGCGTGTCGTACGCCGTGTGGTAGTTCACGCCGTCGCTCCCGCCGCCGCTGAAGGCCGCCGCCGCCACGCCCGCGTGCGCCACGAACGGCAGGTGGTCGCTCCCGCCGCCGAGTTCGCCCATCGACGGCTCGCGTCCCGAGTGGGGGTCTCCCCATGCCTCGTACACCGACCGCTCCGGCTCGCGCGCCTGCGGCACCGCCTTCGCCGCCCCGGCGATCACACGACGCAGGCTCGGCGTCGCCGCCGCGCCGAACTTCGGCCCCATCGACGCCATGTCGAGGTTGATGTACGCGACGGCCCCCCCCCCCCGGGCCCCCCCCCGCCCCAGCCGGGTGCCCAC
>JAHCJE010000116.1 GCA_026128865.1 Phycisphaeraceae bacterium
GCTTTGAGCATGAGATGGTCAGACAGAACCGGGAGGGACGATCTTGGCGAACTTGACCCCGAGGCCGGGCTTCCTCGCGGCGTCCTTGGACGCGAGGTAGCGGTCGGCCTCGATCTGGTCCTTCAGCGAGTGCTGCTCGACGGACTGGCCGTCGACGGAGACCTTGGCCGGTTGCTTGGCCGACTCGCGCAGAGCGTCGTCGTCGCTGGAGGAGTCCGTGGGCACGCCAGTACCCCTCTGCCAATGCCGCTAAGTTGTCGCGCCGTCGATGGAGAAGTGGCGGAAACGGTCTACCGGTAGAACCCGATCACTCGACCAACCGTTCGACCGTGGTGATCCGGCGCCCGCAGTGCCGGCACGAGCGCCGACGCCGGACCGCCCCGCTGGGAGCCGCGCGAGTGTAAAGCACCTCGAAGTGGCTGCACCCGCACCGCGGGCAGGTGAGCCCGCGCGGTTGAGACGGCGGTTTGGCCGGACGGGCTGGCGTGCGGGCATTCACCGGCGTGCTCCTCGCAACTGGGACAGCCGCAGCCGGGGACGCGACGTCGCCCTATGGTCCGTGCCGAAGAGCACGGCGCCTTCCATCGACGCCCCGACCGCTGCGCCGACGAGGCAGTCCAGCCAGTGGTTGTCCAAGCCCTCCACGCGGAGTTTCCACTCGTCTACTGTGCGTCCGCGCCCCTCGGTCTTCACGCGGTACTCGCTGGTCAGGTGCTCCGACAGCAGCCGGTGGGGCTCGGGCTTGCTCCCGAACAACGACAGACACCCGGGGTCGCCCATGGGCACCGCGAGCCGCGCGTGCGCGAACGACTTCCAGTAGTTGGTGTCGAAGACGACGTGCCGCACGGCGCGCTTTCCGGTGACGACCGGGATGCGCCAGTTGAGCCCGACGCGGTCGCCGCGCTTGCGTTTGTAGTCGGAGAAGGGGATGCTCGATGCGCCGACGTACCGCCCGTGGCTGGGCATGAGCACGCCCGCGTGCGGGCTCTGGCGGCAGAACTGGTAGACCACGTCCGTGGACGATCCCCAGTTGGCGTCGATCAAGCAGCGGTCGATCCGCACCATTGCCCCGTCATCGCGTCGCCATTCGCGTGCCAGGTGCGAGGCCACCAGGCGCTCCAGCCCGGCGTAGATGGCCCCTTCAACGCCGGCGCGAGGAGCCGCCGTTGCCAGCGTCCGACGCATGTCGCGGAGCGTGAAGTACCCCCCCGGTGCCTTCTGGTCCGGCTCGGTGCCGTAGTCGATGACGTACCCGGTGAAGTCGTCCTCCCACGCGGCCACGACGTAGAACAGGGCCTTGCCCTGCACGTCAACGAACATTGTCAGCCGCGTGCATCCGATGGGAACCTCGGCGCGGGCCTGCCCGTTGACCTTCGCCGCGATCTGGTCGGCGCTGAGCAGGTCGTCCGCCGCCTGGACCTCGGGAAGCGGCTCGTTCTGGTATTCGGCGAAGAACGCCGCTTCGTTCTGGAGCCTCAGGTTCATCGCGTGCTGGATCGCAGACAGTTCGTCGTGATTGAACCGCTCGGGCCAGGCGATCACCGCCCCCTCGTCCATCGCGGTGCGGTGCTGACCATAGAACTCCGAGGCGGCTTTGATCCCGCGGTCGTTCCGCAGCCCCTCCGCCCGCAGCTCCGCGTACTTCTGCCACAGCGCGTCGCGGACCGGAAAGGCGTACATCATCTTCGTCCGCTCGCCCTGCCATTGCGGGTGCTTGTCGCGGTCGAGGATGCGGTCGGCCAGGTCGTCGGGGCGAACCACCGTCAGCGTCATCAGCCCCGCGATCTTCTTTCCCGGCCCCGCCAGCCCAAGGATCGCGCCGGCGAGGATGCGCTCGCGGTTGGCGCACTGCGAGGGCGACCGGGCGCTCTCGTCGGTCTGGGGGTCGTCGATCAGCACCAGGGACGGACGCGCCGAGGTGCCGTCGGCTCGCTTGTGCTTCATGCCGCGGATACGGCCGGTGATCCCGGCGACGCGGATGATGGCGCCGGCGGCCGCCGAGCCGGGGATCGTCGGCAGCACGATCTCCCGAGCCGTCCACCCGATATGCGTCTGCTTGCCTTGGAACAGCTGGCCCGACGCACGCTGGTGGATGCCTTCGAGCGAGCGGATTGGGTGGCAGACCTCTGGGAAGTCACCCGCGAGGAGGTCGCTATTCTCCAGTTCCGTCTTGATCGACTCCAGCATCCCTGCGGCATGCTCCTCGTCCGATCCGATCAGCGCCACAAAGTCGCGGTGGCCGTAGAGCATGGCCCAGAGGCAGGCGACCTCGCACAGCGACGTCTTACCCGAGCCGCGCGGCATGGCCATCGCAAACAACCCGCCCTCGAGGACGGCTTGCTCGATCTTGGCGATGACCTTGAGGTGGTCGTCCGACCACTTGAGGTGGAACGTCTGCAGGAAGTACGTCTCGCAGAAGTACCGGAAGTCCCGGGCCGCCCGCTCCCGACGTGCCGGATCGGCCACCGCGGTCAGGTCGCCGATGTCACGCCCTGAGAGTGAGAGCGTCGCGTTGCGCAGCCGCGCCCGCTCCTTCATCGCCTCGTAGCCGGTGAGCCCCTCGGGCTGACGGGCCGCTTCCGCGAGAGCTTCGTGCCGAGTCGTGACGAGCCACGCGACGTACCGGAACAGATCCACCTTCCCCGCGTCGCCGTCGGCCGCGACACGGAACCCCGCGCGCGTGCGATGCCGGTGGAGCTGCCGCTCGCTGACGACCTCGCCCAGGGGCGTGCTGTTGAGCAGCCGCGCCAGTTCGCCGGGCTTGAGTTTGCGCGGGTCAATCGCCACCGCCACCTCCGGAACCGGCCATCTCTTTCACAAGCCATGCGGCGTAGTGCACGAGGTTGAGCGTGCCATCCGCGTTCGTCGGCGCGCCCGCGTCGATGTCGTGGCGGAGCATCACCTCGCTGACGGCCTTGCCGCCGAGCCGCGTGAGCACCCGCGCGGCGTCTGCCACGGGGAGCGCCGCGGGGTTGAGCCGGGACATCCCCTGCCCGGCGGCGTTGGCGGGGTGGGGGGTGTGGGGGGCGGGACTAGGCGCGTGTTCGGGAGTCATCGCGGACCTCCCGCCCGAACTTGCCCACATGTCCCGCCGAGTTGCCCACATGTCGCGGAATGACGGCGAAACCGCTCCGATTGGCCTTGCCTGTTCGCGGATGTCATGGCTTCATGTGTCACAACGCGGGGCAACCCCCCACAAACCCCGCGATGGAGACCACGCCGATGAACGCGACGACGAAGAGCACGATCGAGATCGCCACCGCCCTGGGCCGCCGCGGGTTCGCGGTCGCCTGCCTGGAGGTCCGCACGCCCGACGGCCGGACCTGGTCGGTCGACGCCGCCAGCGCGGGCGGGTTCCGCCTCTTCGAGATCGACCCCGACGGCCGCCGCGGGCCCGACGAGCACGACGCGGTCGACGGCGATACCTGGTTCGCCAGCGACCTGGTGGACTACCTCGACGCGGTGGGCCGACCCAAGACGCCCCCGCCCAACCGCACAACCCGCCCGACCGCCTGAAGCCCGCGAAATGCGGGCTTCGTTGTTTACCGGAGTCTCAACGCACCGCAAGCCCCGCACACGACGAGAGGTACCAGTATGAAGAACCGCACGAACAAGAACGCCAAGCCCGCCCCCGCGCAGCCCACCGCCGCCGAGATGTACGCCGCCCGGCGGAACGACATCGCCCGCCTGCTCGACGTGCTGGCGATGGAACTGGACAAGCACGACGAGCAGGCCAAGGCCGACCCGACCAACTGGGGCATCACCGGCAACCTCGGGAAGGTCCGCAGCGACCTGATCGATGTGGTCGGGTTCCTCAGCGGCATGGACCGCGAGGACGTCGAGCGCTTCCTCGCCGAGTAACCGCTCGCCCCGCACGCACCCCCTCCCCCATCCCCACGAAGGAGCACGCCCATGAACATCAAGACGGTTGTGATCGAAGGGCAGGAGCAGGACGTCAAGATCAGCCGCACCGAACGCGGCGCGGAAGTGACCATCGAGCAGAACACGCGCCTCGGTGGGGGGGCGGGCAGGCAGGACATCTGCATCGCCCACATCGCGCGCGACGAGGACCGCGAGACCCGCTACGCCAAGGCGGTCGAGGTCGCCAAGGCGGTTTACGGGACCGATCGCCGTGGGCGAGCCGCCGCCACCAACTCGATGGTCCACGACGTGCTGAACGAGATGGAGCGCGTCGCTGGTTGCTGACCGCCGCGAGGCGGCGTGGGGAACCGCGCCGGCCCCGATTCCCCGCCGCAGCGTGCGGCGGGATTCCGCACCCGTAGTTGGGAGATTCGCATGAGTACGAAGACCAAGAAGCCCCGCACCCCGAAGATGTCCAAGAGCGCCGCTCGCGCCGAAGGGGCGGCCAAGACCGAGCGCCTCCGCAAAGCCGCGATCGCCGAGATCAAGGACCGCTTGGACGGAAAGCCCACCGCTCCGGCGAAGGGCGAGAAGGCCGCGAAGCCGCTCAAGGTGGCGAAGTCCCCGAAGCCCGCGAAGGAGAAGAAGCCAAAGCGCAGCAGCGCCCTCGACGCCGCCGCGCAGGTGATCGCGGGGGCGAAGGTCCCCATGCGGGCCAAGGAGATGATCGCTGAGATGGAGGCCAAGGGCCTGTGGAAGAGCCCCGGCGGCAAGACTCCGGAGGCCACGCTCTACGCCGCCATCATCCGCGAGATCGCCGCCAAGGGCGAGAAGGCCCGCTTCAAGAAGCACGACAAGGGCGTCTTCGTCGCCCCCCCACGCGGAAAGGGGGCTTGACCCATGCTCACCGTCAAGAAGTTGTTCGACGCGCTCCAGGGGCTCGACCCCGATGCCCAGGTCGTCGTAGGCATCATCAACGGCCCCTGTTTCAACGCGGCCTACGCCGAGCAGCAGGTGCGCACGACTGCGAATGTGGATGAGGACCAGCGCCTGACGCTGCGGGACGCAGCCTCGCCGGCGCTCTACCTCTGCTGCTACGAGCAGCCACGTCCCTGGGAAGGGCAGCAGCCCACCATCAACCCCGACGGCACCGCGACGTTGCGGTACGACCCCGAGGACGACAACCCCAACCCGGGAAAGGAGGCCTGACCCATGAAGATCACAGACGTTCAGGTCGGCGGCCGCTACATCGCCAAGGTCTCGGGCGTCCTCACCACGGTGCGCGTGCTCGCGATCCGTGAGGTTCCGCCCGCATGGCACAACCCCAACAGCGCCCGCTGGCGGACCCGCATCGATGTGGTCAACGAGCGCACCGGGCGCAAGACCACCTTCTCGTCCGCTGCCAAGTTGCGCCGGCCCGCACAGGCCGCCGCTAGAAAGGAGCCATGACCCATGCAGGCCACCCGCGCCCAACTCGAAGCCCTGCTCGACGCGGCCGAGCGCTTGCTCAACGCCCGCGAGGTCCAGATGCTGACCACCGAGGAGTGGGACGCGCTGGAGCACGCGGTCGCGGCCTGCAACGAGCCGCCCGCGAACGAGCGGACGGAGACGTTCACGGTCGATAGCTCGCGGGCGCTGGTGCGGAGCGTCGTCCCAATGAAGGGCGAGCCGTACCAGCACCGGTGCCCGGAGGACGCCTTCGAGGCGGTCGCCCATGCGGTGGCCGAGGCCACCAGCCCGTTCAACCTCGAAGACCTCAGGTACGCCGCCAACATCCCCTGGACGCAGGCGGCCGTTGCCTTTGCCTTCCTCAAGGAGCGGAGCGTGGTCGTCCCCGCGGGCGGGCGCAGCCACGCCGCCGCGGGGGCAACGCCCTACGAGGACGCGATGGTCGAGTTCCATGCCCTCCGGGAGAAGGGCCCCAGCGTCTGAACGCATCGGTGCCCCCTCCTCACGCCTCGGCCTTCGCCGGGGCTTTCTCTTCGGCCACACCGTTCGCGGGAAGGCGCTCCGCCTTGCGGCCCGTGAACTTCTCCCACCGCTGCACGATCACATCGCAGTACAGCGCATCGAGCTCCATGAGAAACGCCCGCCGCCCGGTCATCTCCGCGCCGATGAGCGTGGAGCCGCTGCCGCCGAAGAGGTCGAGGACGTTCTCGCCCGGCCGCGATGAGAACTCGATGGCCCGCCGGGCGAGCTCGACGGGCTTCTCCGTGAGGTGGACCATGCTCTGCGGGTTGACCTTCTTGATCGACCACGTATCGGGCACGTTGGCGGGGCCGAAGAAGCGGTGCGCGGCCCCTTCCTTCCATCCGTAGAAGCACCACTCGTGGTTGCCCATGAAGTCCTTCCGCGTGAGGACCGGGTGCTCCTTGATCCAGATGATCGCCTGCGCGAAGTAGAGCTCGCAGCGCTTCAGCACGGGCGGGTAGTTGCCGCAGTTGGCGTAGCCGCCCCAGATGTAGAACGTGCCGCCTGCGATCAGCACCCGAGTGATGTTCCCGAACCACGCGGCGAGCAGGCGATCGAACTCGTCGTCGGACACGAAGTCATTGGCGAGGGGTCGGTCCTTGGCCCGGAGCTTCTTGTGCGTCGCGCGGCTCTTCTCGGGGTAGCGGTTGAGGTCCGCGCTCTGCTGGTCGTGCTGGTCGGCCTTGCCGGGTAGGGCGAACGAACTCAGCCCGGCGACGATCGCGTTGTTCGAGCGCGGCTCCACCTTCACGTTGTACGGCGGATCGGTGTTCACGAGGTGGATCGGCTGGCCGTCAAGCAGACGGTCGAGGTCCGCGGTCTTGCTGCTGTCTCCGCACATGAGCCGGTGGTTGCCCAGCACCCAGATGTCGCCGGGCACAGTCGTCGCGGCGTCGGGCGGCCCGGGCACATCGTCGGGGTCCGTGAGACCCTCGTTGCATGCAGGAGCCATGATCGCCGCGAGGTCCTCGGCGCTGAAGCCGAGCACCGCCAGGTCGAAGTCCACGCCCTTGAGATCGGCGAGCTCTATGGGCAGGAGTTCCATGTCCCACGCCGTGAGCGACGCGACCTTGTTGTCGGCGATGCGGAGCGCCTTGACCTGATCGGGCGTCAGGTCCGACGCGCGAATGGTCGGCACTTCCTTCAGCCCGAGCTTCCGCGCCGCACGCAGGCGGGTATGGCCGGCGATGATGATGCCGTCGCCGTCGATGAGAATCGGGATCTTGAAGCCGAAGGCCTGGATCGACTTCGCAACCGCGTCGATCGCGGCGTCGTTGATGGTGCGAGGATTGCGGTCGTACTCCTTGACCGCGTCGATGGGAAGCATCTCGATGTTCACGGCGATCTCCGTTGACGCGGCATGACATCGCGCCGCGCGGAAGGCGTGGTGGCCCGCCGCGGCGCGGCAGGTCCGGGGATCGCTGGATCGCTTGTTCGTTGGCTGGATTGCTCGGGCTGACGGGCCCGTCCGGGGGCGGCACAGCGCCCCGATTCCCGCCCGTTACGGGGCGCGCCCGTTGGCCACGGGTTCGCCCACGTTGGCCCACGTCGCGTTCCTGGCGGGGGCTCGCACCAACCCCGCCACGGGGCCGCCCCGCGCCCGGACGCGCGAAACAAACTCTGTCGCCAAGCGCGGCTGTTCCCGCGGGCGTTGGATCTCGACCACGGCCCGGGAGTACCTAACGCCATCCGCACCCCCTCCCGTAAGGCTTCCGGCTGTAAGGCTCCCACCCGGGATTGCCATCCGGACCATCAATGAAGTTGGGCGGGCGGAAATGTGGCGGGGCGCGGAAGGGCGTTTCCCACGTGGAAAACGAGGGAAATGGATTGAAGAGAAAGATGATTGCTTGTTTGCATACCTCTTCCATCTCTCTCCCCGCGTGTAGAGAGACAGAGCGGCCCCGCAAACATGCAGCGAAGGTGCCGGTGTGCCTTCAGGCTCGGGAAACATAGCGGGTTGCGCTCCTTCCCTTCGTTGCGACTCGAACTTCATTGATCTGCCCGGTGGCAATCAGGTTGTCGATCACCTCCTGCCGCTCGCGGACGCTCAGCCACCGGGTCTTCCACAGCAGTTGGGTGTGGCTGACGCCCTGGGTGCCGCCGTGCTCGACGATGAGCCGGAGCACGCGCTTCTGCCGCGCGTCGAACTGGCCGTCGGCGATGCGGACGTGGGCCTCGAAGAGCAGTCGCCGCGTGACGTAGCTCGACATCTCGCACGCCCATGTTGCCGCCTGGCCGTCGATGACGGGCTTCTCGGGGTCGGCCGAGCAGGCGTAGATGAGGGCGAGGCGGCAGGCCTTCTCTTCGGCGCGGGACCAGACGGCGGCGATCCCCTCGCCCTTGGACTCCATCTCGGCGTCGGCGTGGTCGGCCAGCGCGTCGAAACAGTCGGCTGCGTCGGGCGTCGCCGGCACGACCAGGGGCTCGGGATGTTCCTTGCGGAGGTTGCCGCCGGGCGAGAACTCCGCCCACCAGCGCACGCGATCGACGATCGGCTTCGGCGGCGGCACGCGAGCGCGGCGCTGTCGCCTGGGCCGTTCGGGGCATTCGAAGACCAGCAAACGCCCGATGAACCCGTCGCTGAGGCTCTCGGAGGTCAGCGACTCCCAGAAGCTGTCCGGCACGGTCGTGCCGTAGAGCACGACGCACGGCTGGTCCACGGCCTTGTTGCGCTTCGCGTCGGCGTAGGCCTTGCCCCGAACGAAGGTGTCGGCGGAGCTGTAGAACTTCATGAACGCCGTCAGCACGTTGAACAGGTGCGGAGCTTTCTTCGGGTCGCCGATGGTGCGGAGGAAGCGGCCAAACTCGTCGAGCTGGAACAGGATCGCGGGCTGGGCCTCGACGGCCGTGAAGAGGCCGGCGTCGCTGGCCAGGTCCTCGTTGCCCTCCAGGCCGTCAGCCCCGGCGGCGAACAGGATGTCGCGCGTGAGCTTGCGGGCGTGGTCCTTGCCCGCGCCGCTCTTGGCCAGCCCGACGCAGTAGACGTTGGTGCGGTTGCCGCGCTCGTCGCAGACCTTTCGGCCAGCGAGCACGGCCTGCAGGGCGATCGCGCCGGCGAGCGCCAACTGCGGCTGCGGGCGCGGCGCGTACGCGATGTTGTGCGCCACGACCTCCCCGATCAGACCGGGCACCGCCAATAGGTGGGGCGGGAACGGACCAGGGTCGTCCGGCCGCTCGACATGCTCGACGGCGTCGCCCTCGTGGTGCTCAGCGCCGAACGCGGAGAGGTCGACGTCGCCAGACACGGGCGGCTCGGTCCCGAACCCGTCGGCGCGGAGGGCCGAGGCCGCCGCGGCAAAGTCGCCGCTGTGCTCCAGCATGGCATAGACCGCAAAGGGCGCATAGGCCTGGTTGGGCTCGAACGGCGGTGCGTTGCTGGAGAAGACGTAGAAGACCCCGCCCTTGAGCGTCGCGCTCGTGCCGCTCTGCTTACCGGGCCGCCGCCAGTGCTCGTTGCCGCCTCCCTTCACCAGTTCCCAGCCGTGGCGGCGCAGGATCTCCCGCGCATCCCCGCGGGCGTTGTAGTCGTCCCCGGGCCGGACACACGTACCCGAAGACTGCTGCAGCGCTCCCGCCACGGCGGGCTCGGCGTCGTTCATCCGCCAGGCGCAGCCCAGGAGCACCTCGCGCTCTTCCGCCGTGACGAGGGGCGGGTTCGCCAGGTTCCCCGCGACGGCCTCATAGCCCGGCGAGGGGGCGCACAGAAACATCCCGCCCTCTCCCCGCGTCTCGATCAGCGTGACGACGACGGACCACTTCCCGTCCGCGCCGCGCCGGGGCGTGAGCGTCTTGCCCCCGATCACGACAGGTGCATCGCCGTCGGCGTCCACGCGCCGCTGCGCCAGTTTCGTGTTGCCGCACACCCGCGCCTCGCAGCGGTACACCACATGGCGGCCGCCCGAGGGTGTGGACTCCACGAAGAGCCGATCGACGAGGCCCGGCTCGATCTCCTCGACCATCGTGCGCCAGGCGTCGAACGCCTCGCCGGCGCAGTCGAAGTCGATCATCTCCAGGTTGCCGGAGATTGCCCCGCAGACCACGCAGATGGCGTCCGGCTCGAGGTCCATCCAGGTGGACACCTCGGAGGCGGTCGGGAGCCGCCGCTGAAACGCTGACCACCTCGGCAGCGCGACCCGCTTCTCGTCCCCGCGGCGCAGGGCCGGAAGCACCGACAGCCCGGCGCTGAGGTACGCCGAGGCCGCAGGCCCGAGATGGGGCTCGGTGACGGGGCTCAGAACGGGATCTCCTCGTCGGGGATGCCGTACGTTGTTCCCACGGGCTGCGCCGGCACATCGGGCAGCCCCTCATCGCTCTCCAGGCGCGGCGGCTTGTCGCCAAGGCGGTGCGCAACGACGCGTTCGAACTGGTCGCCGGCCTTCTTCTCCACGGTGATGTGGAGCGTCGGCGCGAGCGCGCCGGCCTTGGCCATCTCGACCGCTTCCTCCGTGCTTCCGGGCACCGGTTCGACGGACCGCGCCCGCCACCACGCCTCGGCCTTGGTCCGGGCGTACCCGGTGTGGTCGAAGCAGACCCACTCGCGGAAGTAGTGGTTGAAGCCGACGCGGTACTCGACCCTCATCGTGAGCGGGGCGGACGGGTCGCTGCGCTTCATGTGGACGTGGTACGTCGTCTCGCTGACGTGGTGCTCCTCGCGCGTGGTCTGGCCCGAGAGGATGCCCTCAGTGCTCGCCTGCGCCTCGTGCTTCTGCTTGTTGGGCTCGGGGAACTGGTGGCCGCACTGCGGGCAGGTCTGGTACCCGGCCGCGATGAGCGCGTGGCATTGCGGGCATTCCTTCGCCGGCGCCTCGCCCTCGCCACGGTCGAAGGTGTCGAGGCGCACGGCGTCCACCGGGCCGTGGCGCAGGACGTTGCCGCCGAAGTCCAGCACGAGGCAGTCTGCCTTGCCCGGGTGCAGGCGGAAGCCGCGCCCCACCATCTGGTAGTACAGCCCCGGCGACATGGTTGGCCGAACGAGCGCGACGCAGTCGATGTGCGGGGCATCAAAGCCCGTGGTCAGCACGTTCATGTTGCAGAGGTACCGGAGTTCCCCCGACCGGAAGCGCCCGAGGATCGCGCTACGGGCGGCGGCGGGCGTGTCCCCCGACACGAACCCGCACTCGATGCCGTGCTTGGACTTCAGGACCTCCACGATGTGGTGACCGTGGCGGATGCCCGAGGCGAAGATGAGCGTGGCCGCGCGGTCCTTGGTGTGCTCAACGATCTCGGCGCACGCGCCCTCGACCAGGCCGTCCCTGTCCATGAGATCCTCGACCTCGCTGGCAACGAACTCGCCGGCGCGGACGTGCAGGTCGTCAGTCGAGATCTTCTGGAGTCCCGCCTTCGTCCTCAGCGGCGACAAGAAGCCCTGC
>JAHCJE010000117.1 GCA_026128865.1 Phycisphaeraceae bacterium
TCCGGGCCGCGGGCACGAACCGACGCCACACCCACGCCGGCGCGGCGAAGACCATCCGATCGAACGCCACGATCAGCCCGACCAGCCCCAGCGGCACGAGCCACAGCACGGTCCCCAGCGTGCCGAAGCGCTCCCCAAACCACGCCGACAGCCACAGCCCCACTGCGCCGCCGGACATCCCCACCACCGGCCCGGTCTTCGGCAGGGCGAGGGCGAGCAGTCCCGCGAGCGCGCCCGTCACCACCGCGATCCCGCCGACACGGAACCCGAACCAACTCACGCGCCGCCCGAAGAGCGGCAGCGCCAGGCCGACCCCCGTTGCGGCGAGCGGCACCCAGACGGCCCACCCGATGAAACGCAGGACGTGGTACGCCGCCCACGCTCCGACCGGGCCGCACCAGTTCCGGACGGGGTCGTTCGGCGGGTAGACCGCGTTCGAGGGCGGGTCGGCCGGGCTGAAGCTCAGGAGGCTCGCGGCCAGGAAGACCCACGCCGCCGCCCCCGCAACCCACAACAGCCGGGGCCAGACCGGCAGCCGATCCGCTTCTTCCCCCTTGCGTCCACGCGGGCGCACCGATCCCCGTCCGGCCTTTGCCATGTTCCGCATATCGGGCGGGGGGTGATTCCTCCCTCAGAATCGCGCGGACCGCGTGAGCGCGGCTGCCGTTGGACGTTTGTGGCGGGGGCGGATCGCCCCGTCCATCCCGGCCACGACCGTCCGGAGGCATGCCCACAGTGCCGAACCGGGCGGCGGGTGAGGCCCGGCCCAGCGCCGGGCCTTTTTTCCCGCTCGTGGGATCGCGACCACGAAACCCTCGGGGTCGGGTTCCGAGTACGCTGGTGTCATGCCCTGTGTCGTCGCCGCCATCGCGTTCTTCTTCCCGCGCCTGGCGATCATCCTGCTGGTGATCTTCAGCGACTACATCGGGCAGGCGTACCAGACCGTCCTCTGGCCGCTGCTCGGGGTCTTCTTCGCCCCCTACACCACGCTCGCGTACGCCTTCTCGATCAACAGCAACGGCTCGGTCAGCGGCATCTACCTGCTGCTCGTCGTCTTCGCCGTGCTGGTGGACCTCGGCGTGATCGGCGGCGGCGGGGCGAGCGCGAAGGGGCGGCTGAAGGGGTAGCCGCGCCGGCCGCGGCGGACGACGGCTCGTCAGCCGGGCGGGATCGACGGGCCGGGAGCACGCCGGCTTCTCCTGCCGACCTCCGCGCGGGCTGGTATCGTGCCGCGGGAGGCCTGCATGCCGATCAAGGTTCCGGGCGTCGCGGCGATCATGCTCTTCGCGATGGGGGTCTTCCAGGCGGCGGCCGCGTTCGCCTGCTTCATTCCCTCCTTCGTCCACGACCGCGTGCCCGATCAGTTTGTCCCGGTCTGGAGGTTTCTGACGCGCCCGCTCTATGGCGAGGCCCCGAACGAGGCCGTCGTCGGGGCGCTCGCGGTCGCCTCGCAGGTCATCATCGGCTCGGCCGAGGCCTTCATCGCCGCGATGCTCCTCGGGGCGGCGTTCGTCCCCCGCCGGCGTTCTGCGCTGGCGCACGCGGGCCTGGGCGCATCGATCCTGCTCTACACGGCCTTCATGCTCACGATGTACGCCATGCACGACAAGTCGCTGCCGAACTGGAACCAGTACCCGGCGATCCTCGCCTGGATCGGCGTGACGTGGGCGGTCGTTGCCCTCGAGGCGGGGGGCGGGCCACCCGGCCGGTAGATCGCGGCCGGGGGGCCGGTCGATCCCGCCCGGGTTCGGACGATGGACGGGCCTGAAGCCATCGCGAACCCCGCCGAGGCCCCCTCTGACCGAATCGCGGCCGCAGGCCCGACGACCGGAACGATCGGACCGATGACCGGGACGATGGGACCGATGACCGGGACGCACTCCTCCGCCCCAGCCCCGTCCCCGCCCTGGCCGCTACACGCTCCGGTCCAGCAGGCGGTAACTCACCCCCTCGATGACGTGCGGCGTCGTCAGCGTCCCCTCGCCCGCGAGGTCGGCGATGGTGCGGGCGATGCGGCGGACCTTGTCGTAGGCCCGCGCGCTGAGTTTGAGTTCGGTCATGGCGCGGCCGAGGGCGTTACGGGCGTCGTCGGTCATGGGGGCGAGGGTGTCGAGTTGCCGCCCGCTGAGGCGTGCGTTGGGCGTGGCCGCGCCCTGGCGTGCGGATTGGCGCTCGCGGGCGGCGAGGGCCTGCTCGCGCATCTGGGCGGAACTGGTGCCGCGCGGGCGGCCGTCGGAGAGTTCCTTCCACGGCACGGCGGGGGCCTCGCAGTGGATGTCGATGCGGTCGAGGAGCGGGCCGCTGAGGCGTGAGAGGTAGCGGTCCATCGCGCGCCTGCCGACCTCGCCCGCGGGCACGTCGCCCTTCGGGGTGGGGTTCATGGCGGCGACGAGCATGAAGGAGGCGGGGAAGCGGAGCGTGCCGTGCGCCCGCGCGATCGTGACGACGTGGTCCTCGAGCGGCTGGCGGAGCGTCTCCAGCACGTAGCGGGGGAACTCGGCGAGTTCGTCGAGGAAGAGCACGCCGCGGTGGGCGAGCGAGATCTCGCCCGGTCGCGGCACGATCCCGCCGCCCACGACGGCCGGGGCCGACGCGGTGTGGTGCGGCGAGCGGACGGGGCGCGCGGTGACGAGTCCCTGTCCCGGCGGGAGCGCGCCGGCCGCGGAGTAGATGCGAGTGATCTCGACGGCCTCTTCGGGCGTGAGGGGGGGGAGGACGCCGGGCAGGGCCTTGGCCATCATGGTCTTGCCCGTGCCCGCGGGGCCGAGCATCAAGATGTTGTGCCCGCCGGCGGCGGCGATGACGATGGCGCGTTTGACGGCCTCCTGGCCGCGGACGTCGGCGAAGTCGATGGGGGCGTCGGTGGTCTTCAGGATGCCCGCGACGTCGGGGGCGGGGTGGGGTTCGAGGTCGAGCGCGCCGGTGAGCAGGCCGACGACCTCCGCGAGCGTGCGCACGCCGTAGACCGCGACGCCCTCGACGATGGCGGCCTCGGCGGCGTTGTCGGCGGGGCAGATCAGCGCGTGCGCGCCGGTGGCGCGGGCCATGGAGGCGGCCGCGAGCGCGCCGCGCACGGGGCGGACGCGGCCGTCGAGGGCGAGTTCGCCGATGATGACGGCGGCGCGGAAGTCGAGGGCCGAGCCGTTGTCGGGTCGGAGGACGCCGGTGGCCGCGAGCATGCCGACGGCGATGGGCAGGTCGTAGACGGGGCCTTCCTTCTTGAGGTCGGCGGGGGCGAGATTGATGAGCAGCCGCCCGGCGGGGTAGAGGTAGCCGGAGTTGTTGAGCGCGGAGCGGACGCGCTCCATGGACTCCTTCACGCCTGCGTCGGGCAGGCCCACGATGGTGGCGCGGTCGTTGACGCCGGGGCCGCCGAAGGAGCGGTCGTCGAGGTCAACCTCGACCTCGCAGGGCAGGGCGTCGATGCCCTGGAGCAGGGACGATCGGATGCGGGCGAGCATGGTCGCCAGAGCATACCGAACAGGTGGCGAGTGGGGAGGGCGGGGGCCGAAGGGCCAAAGCAGCAAAGCAGCAGAGCGGCAAAGCAGCAGGGGCGGCGGCCGGGCGTGCCCTTTCCTTCACCCGACCGCGCCGCGCCCTCCGCGTCCGGCCCTTCACGCCCGCTGTTCATCCATGCACGGCGGCCGGAGATGGATGCACAACGACCGTGGATGGATCAACAGCGACCGTTGATGGATGCTCGACGACCGTTGATGGATGAACAGCGGCTGTTGATGGATGAACAACGAGCGTGCGCGGGCCTTCGCGCGGGTCCGACCGCGTTCTCGGGGGCGAGAACGGCGTCGGACGTTCAACGTCCGCGATAACCGCGGCCCGACTCCCGCCCCCCCCGGCCTTCCCAGCGGACGCGCCCGCTCGTCCTCTTCGCCGCGCGGGCCGGAAGGCGGAACGCGGAGGCCGCGGAGAGGAACGCGGAGATCGCGGAGGCGAGATCAGGTCCGGAACCCCGGATCACATCTTCGCCACTTTGTCGCTTTGGCCATTTGGCTTGCTCCCTCCGGCCCCCTCACCCCTCCCCCTTTTGGCGGTCTGGACCGTTGGTCATGTGCCCCGGCACGGCAGCGGCTGGCACAAGGCTCTCCGGATTTCACGGCGAAGGCCTTGTCGTGCAAGCCCTTATACTGTGGTCTCGGAGGTACGGCGTGGCGTTGAACGAGGCGGACACCCGGGCCGAGCTGATTGAGCCGGCGATCCAGACCAAGGGATGGCGGGGGGAACTGGTCCGCCGGGAGCAGTCCGCTGGGACGATCGACATCATCGACGGCCAACCCCGGCGCCGCTCCCACGGCCGGGCCGACATCCTGCTCCGGGTACAGGTCCATATGGACACGCAGCCGGTGGCGATCGCCGTTCTCGAGGCCAAGCGAGAGAACCTGCCGCCGGGGCACGGGTTGGAGCAGGCCAAGGCCTACGCCCTGTGCAACCGGCTGCACGTGCCGTTCGCGTTCTCCAGCAACGGGCACCTCTACGTCGAGTACGACCGCACGACGGGGCTGACGTCGGAGCAGAGGCCGATGGCGGACTTCCCGACGCCCGCCGATCTTCGAGCGCGGTACGAGGCGGCGGTCGGGTTCTCGCTGGAGGACGAGGCCGCCCGGCCGCTGCTCACGCCGTACCCGCGCGGCGAGGCGGCGCGCCGCTACTACCAGGACGCCGCGATCCGCGCGGTCTTCGAGAAGGTGGCGCGCTGCGAGAAGCGCGGCGAGCCGCGCCGCGCCCTGCTCTCGCTGGCGACGGGGGCGGGCAAGACGTTCATCGCGGTGAACATGCTCCGCCGCTTCGCCGACGCGGGGCAACTGCGGCGCGCCCTGTTCGTCTGCGACCGCGACGAGCTGCGCACGCAGGCGCTCGGCGCGCTGCAGCGCGAGTTCGGCAACGAGGCGGCGGAGGTCTACCGCGACGGCGACGGCCGGAACAACGCCCGCAACGCCCGCGTCCACGTCGCCACCTACCAGACGCTCGGCGTGGCCTCGGAGGGGGGCGACGCGTCGTTCCTGACCGAGTTCTACCCGCCGGGGTACTTCACGCACATCGTCATCGACGAGTGCCACCGCTCGGCGTGGGGCCGTTGGTCGCAGGTGCTGACGCGCAACCCCGGGGCCGTGCAGGTCGGCCTGACCGCGACCCCCCGCGAGTTCGCCATCAAGGAAGAGACGCCCGAGGCCAGCGAGGATCGGCGCATCACCGCCAACAACCTCCAGTATTTCGGCGAGCCGGTCTACGAGTACACGCTCGCCCAAGCCCAGGAGGACGGCTACCTCGCCGCCTGCGAGATCCTGCGCGGGCGCGTCAACCTCGACGACACGGGGATCACGATCGACGAGATCATCGCCCGCAACCCCGTCGACGCCCGCACCGGGCAACCGATCCCCGCCGAGCAGATCCGCGACATGTACCAGGCCGCATCCTTCGAGGACCGCATCCAGTTGCCGGACCGGGTGGCCGCGATGTGCGCCGACCTCCTCGCCGCGCTCGTCGAGACGGGCGGGCCGGAGCAGAAGACGATCGTTTTCTGCGCCCGCGACGCGCACGCCGACGCCGTCGCCGCGGAGATGAACAACCTTTACGCCAGGTGGTGCGCCGAGAACGGCGTCGAGCGGCGCGAGCCGTACGCCTTCAAGTGCACCGCCGCCTCCAGCGGCAACGACCAGCTGCCCGACCTGCGCGGCGCGACGCGCTCGCATTTCGTCGCCGCGACCGTGGACCTGCTCACGACCGGCGTGGACGTGCCCGTGGTGCGCAACGTCGTCTTTTTCCGATACCTGAAAAGCCCCATCGCCTTCCACCAGATGGTCGGCCGCGGCACACGCATCGACCTTCCCTCGGGCAAACTGATGTTCCGCGTCCACGACTACACCGACGCCACGCGCCTCTTCCCCGAGGGCTTCGTGGTCGAGCCGCCGCGCCCGCGTGAGGGCGGCGGGGATCCGCCCGTGCCCCCACTCCCGCCCGAGCCGATCATCCGCGTCGCGGGGTTTGAGGTGCAGATCCGCCCCGACGGGCACCACATCCTCACGGGCATCGACGGCCGGGCGGTGCCCGTCCCGGTGGAGGAGTACCGGCGGCGGCTGGCCGAGAAACTCCTGAACGAAGCGGCCGCCCTCGACGACTTCCGCGCCATCTGGATCGACCCGCCGCGGCGGTCGGAACTGCTCTACAGCCTGCCCGGCGGCGGGGGCGCGGCGGTGCTGCTGCGCGAACTGGAGGGGATGGAGGCGTACGACCTCTACGACGTGCTGGCCCGCCTCGGCTACCGCGTCGAGCCGCTGACGCGGGCCTACCGCGTCGGCCAGTTCAACTACCGCGACGCCGACTGGCTGGGCGCGATGCCGGAGCGGGCGCGGGGCGTGGTGACCGCGCTGGCGAACCAGTTCGCGATGGCGGGGACGGAGGCGCTGGAGAGCCGCGATGTCTTCTCGACGCCGGAGGTGGTGCGGGCGGGCGGCCTGGCCGCGCTGCGGCAGGTGGGCGAGCCTGCGGACGTGCTGCGGGAGACGAAGCGGAGGATTCTGACGCCGTGAGGACCGGGACGGACCATGTTCCTGACGTCACGAAATTGGTCGCGGGGCCACCCGGCGTCCCTGTGCGAGATGGTCGGGCCTGGCCGCTGGTGAGGTTGGGGGATGTGTGCGAGATTGTGATAGGCCGTACTCCTTCACGAAGGGTGCCTGCCTACTGGAACGGCGATCTGCCTTGGGCGGCGATATCTGACCTCAATGGTGGCCTGCTGATCTCCACGCAGGAGCGCATCTCGGCTCTTGGCGCGCGCGAGTCGCGCTCGCGCTTGATTCCCAAAGGCAGCCTTCTTTTCAGTTTCAAGCTGTCCATTGGCAAAATGGCCGTGGCGGGAATCGACGTTTACACAAATGAGGCGATCGCTGCACTGGCTCCGAAGTGCGCAAGACTCCTTGATCGAACCTATCTGCCGTATGCCCTGTCAAGTATAGAGTTGACGGATGGTGCTGGTCATGCTGTAAAGGGCAAAACGCTGAATCAAAAGTCCCTTTCTGCTCTGGCGTTCCCCCTGCCGCCGTTGGACGAGCAGCGTCGGATCGCGGCGCGTCTGAGCGAGCAGATGGCCCACGCCGCCCGCGCCCGCGCCGCGGCCGAGGCGCGCCTCGCCCACGCCGAGTCCCTCCCCGCCGCCTGCCTCCGCGAGGTCTTCGGCCCCGTCGCGCCGCTGAGCGCAGCGGCGGACATTCCCGTCGACGCAACCCGGACCGGCTGGAGGTGGCGCCGCCTGACCGATCTCGCGCGGCTCGCAACCGGACACACGCCAAGCCGCCGCGAGCCGGCGTGGTGGGGCGGCGACATCCGCTGGCTCCAACTCCTCGACATCCGGGCCGTCGATGGCCGCCGGGTCATGGAGACGATCGAGCGGACGAATCCGCTCGGCATCGAGAACTCCTCCGCGGCGCTGCTGCCCGCCGGGACGGTGTGCATGTCGCGGACGGCGTCGGTGGGGTTCGTGACAATCATGGGCCGCGACATGGCGACGAGCCAGGACTTCGTGAACTGGGTATGCGGCCCGGACATCGACCCGGACTTTCTCATGTACCTGCTCCTGCGCTGCCGCCGCGAGACCCGCGAACTGGGCAGCGGCGCGACGCACCATACGATCTACTTCGAGACGGTCCAGAACTTCAGCGTCTGCGTGCCGCCGATCGCCGAGCAGCGCGGCATTGTGGCCTCTCTTTCCCGCCGCCTCGCGTCCGCCGAGCGTCTTGCGGCGTCGATCCGCGCTGAACTGGCCGCGCTCGAAGCCCTCCCCGGCGCGCTGCTGCGCGGGGCGTTCGGCCGGGGAGGCGCCTGAGATGCCCGCCGGACCACCCGCACCGCCGCCGTGGCGCCCGACGCGGCTCATCCGCGTCGTCAAGTCCTTCGACACCTCGATGGGGACGACGAAGGCGAAGACGGACGCGAGCGTGGGCTACCTCAAGGCGCTCGGCAACCGGCAGGGGCCGCACGCGCTGGCGAGCGAGTACCTGGCCTCGTCGCTGGCCTGGTGGTTCGGCCTGAGCGTGCCCCCGTTCGCCATCCTCGACCTGCCCGCGGACGCGTGCTTCGTCCTGCCCCGCGGCGTGCGGACCCAGCCCGGCCCCGCCTTCATCAGCCGCCACGTCCCGGGGCGCACGTGGCAAGGCTCGGAGGCGGAACTGCGCGGCCTCGTGAACCCGACGGATGTCACTCGCCTCATGGTCTTCGACACCTGGGTTCGGAACTGCGACCGCCACCCGCCCGACCTCGAAACCCGCAACCCCAACTACGCGAACGTGTACCTGGCCGACACGGACAACGCCGCCGCGTGCCGCCTCATGGCGATCGACCACACCCACTGCTTCGACGCCGGCCGGGACTTCTCCGAGCGTCTCAGCGAGATCGGCAAGGTGAAGGACGAGAGAACCTACGGCCTGTTCCCGGCGTTCGCCCCGCTGATCGACCCGGGCGAGCTCCAGTGGTGCAAGTCCCTCCTGCGATCGGTCACGCGCGAGCAGGTTGAGGAGATCGTGGCCCGCATCCCGCGGGAGTGGGAAGTGGATGCACGCGCAGGGGCCGCGCTGGTCGGACTGGTTCACGCGCGGGCCGGGTTCGTCGCCGATAGAATCGACTCCGGATGGCCAACTGGGACGGCCGCCGGGAACCTCTAGCCCCCACCACGGACGGCGGCCCAAGGGAACCCGCAGCCATGCCCCCCACGAGAGGCTTGTACAGCGTCGTTCAGTACGTGCCCGACGACGGACGGGCCGAGGCGGCCAATCTCGGCGTCGTGCTGTACGTCCCGTCACCCCGCTCGCTGGAGGTCCGCGTCTCGCCGACACTCGAACGGGTGCGGCAGTTCTTCCGCCCCGGCCGTAGCGAGCTGCGTCGCATCGAGATTGCGCTCGAGGCATTCTCGCACCGGATGGCGATCGCCCGCGAAGAGTTCGGCGGGGAGGAGGACCTGGCCCAGTTCGCCGCCGCCCGCGCGGACACGGTGCGGCTGTCGCCCCCCCGGCTTGTCATGGTCGAGAATGCGCCGAGCGAGATCGATGCGCTGTACACCGAGCTGGTCGGCGACCGGGAGGAGCGGCTTGCCGCGGCGATGCGCGCCCAGCGGCTCCCGCCGCGGGTGGCCGAGGTCTTCGGTCGGCTGGAGGCGCAAGGGAAGGTCTGGCGACCGGGCGCCATCAGACTGCCCACGGGCCGACGGTTTGAAGTGCCCATCGCCTTCGAGAATGGCCGCGTCAATTACGTCCGCCCGGAGTCGCTCGCGACCCGCGGACGGCTCGATGACCGCATGGCAAAGCTCGGCTTCGGCGGCCGACTCATCTTCCTGCACCCGATCGATGACAAAGAGGGGCAGCTCGTCGTCCTTTCGACGGACCCCAACGCGGACCCCGACGCCGAGAGCCGCTTCGCCCGGACGCTCGACGAGTTCAACGTGCGCTTCGTCCCGCACGAGCAAGCCGACGAGTTCGCCGAGGAAGTCGAGCGCACGGCGCGCTGACTACACTGCCCATCCATGGCCAGGCGCGCTCGATCGAACGGGAACGGCAACGGCAGGACGCTCGGCACGCAGCAGAGCGTCGACGCGGCCGTGTGGTCGATCTGCGACATCCTCCGCCGGAGCAACTGCGCGGGCGCGCTCCAGTACGTCCCCGAGCTGACGTGGCTCCTCTTCCTGCGCATCCTCGACGAGCGCGAGGAGAACGAGCAGGAACACGCCAAGGCCGTCGGGGCCTCCTTCCGGACCTCCCTCAAGGCGCCCTACCGCTGGCGCGACTGGGCCGCCCCGGACGGGGCCAAGCGCCGGCAACTGGCCGAGGGGGCGATGGGCGCGTTCTTCCACTTCGTCAACGCCGAGCTGCTGCCCCACCTCAGGGCGCTCAGGGACAAACCGAGCGCGACCGACCGCCAGAAGGTCATCAGCGAGATCATGTCGGGCGTCGAGCGGACGCGGATCGACACCGAGAAGAACATGCTCGACGTGCTCGACAAGCTCGACGCCATCAGCGAGTAGGCGATCGACCGCACGCACGTCTTCCCGCTCAGCCAGGTGTACGAGGGGCTGCTGCTCAAGATGGGCGAGAAGGGCAACGACGGCGGGCAGTTCTTCACGCCGCGCGAGGTCATCCGGGCGGTCGTGCGGGTCGTCAACCCGAAGGTCGGCCAGACCGTTTACGACCCGTGCTGCGGCACGGGGGGCTTCCTCGCCCAGGCATACGACCACATGCTCACGGGCCTCGGCAGGAACGCGACGGCCCGCCACATCGACACGCTCAAGCGTCGGACGTTCTTCGGCCGCGAGAAGGAGAACCTGATCTATCCGATTGCGCTGGCGAACCTGATCCTCCACGGCGTGGACCGGCCGAACCTCTGGCACGGCAACACGCTCACCGGGCACGAGATCTACGGCGGGCTCTTCGACGATGCGCCGGGGCAGTACGACGCCATCCTCACCAACCCACCCTTCGGCGGCAAGGAGGGCAAGGAGGCCCAGACCAACTTCGCGTACAAGACGAGCGCGACGCAGATCCTCTTCCTGCAGCACGTCATCGATGCGCTGGCCGACGGCGGTACGTGCGGCATGGTCGTCGATGAGGGCGTCCTCTTCCGCACCAACGAGAAAGCCTTCGTCGGCACGAAACGCAAACTCCTCGACGCCTGCGATCTGTGGTGCATCGTCAGCCTGCCGCCCGGCGTCTTCACCGCCGCGGGCGCGGGCGTCAAGACCAACCTCCTCTTCTTCACCAAGGGCGGACCGACGGAAAGGATCTGGTACTACGACCTGTCGGGCGTCAAGGTGACCAAGAAGAAGCCCTTCGTGCTCTCGCACATGGAGGAGTTCTTCCGCCTCCTGCCCGAGCGAGCCGACAGCGAGCGGAGCTGGACCGTCGAGCGCGCGGCCATCGAGGCGAAGAACTTCGACCTCAAGGCCGTGAACCCGAACGCCAAGGCGGAGGAAGACGGCCGCACTCCGGAAGAGCTGCTCGACCTGATCGAAGCCAAGGGCAAGGAAGTGGCTGATGCGATCGCGGCCCTTCGGTCCACGCTGTAGCCGGCGCCGGGCCAATCTCCATCTCTCTGCCTCTGTGGGGGGTGGGCACCAGT
>JAHCJE010000118.1 GCA_026128865.1 Phycisphaeraceae bacterium
GTGAGAGGCGTGTGCCGTAGAACGCGCACCCCTGGTGCGCGATGAGCACGATCCGCTTCAGCCCGTGCACCTCGACGAGGAAGCGGAGTTCGTCGACGACGCCCTGCTCCTCCAGGTGCGCCTGCGGGTGCCCCGCCAGGCACGCCGGCCCGCCGGGCAGCGCGACCCGGTCGTACCGCGGCAGCCCCAGCCCGTTCTGCAAAAAGTCGTCGAAATGCTCGCCCACGCGACCGTCCGAGCAGTAGACCGCCGCCGCACGGATGCGGCTTGCCTCGTAGGCGATCCGTGATTCGTACCCGTCCGCCCTGCTCACTTCGAGTCCCGCTTGGCCTGCTGCACGCGGGTGCGAGCGGCGACGTGGCTCATCGCCCGCTTCACGTTCGTGTCCTCAAGACGCCGCTCCTTGCGGACGGCGAGCGAATCCGGCGATGCCTCGGGCCTGGCGACCGGGCCGGTGGGGTGCGGTCCGGGGCCTGGAGTCCTGGCCGAACCCGGCTTCTTGACGCCCGCTCTCTTCTTCGACGAACGCTTTGCGCCGCCCTGCGCTCCGGTGCCCTTCTTCTTTGCCATGCGGCCCTCCTCCCGGCGTTCAGGTTGCCGGCGCGGCAAGTCTATCGCGCCGGCGCGGGCGCCGCGCGAGTCAGAACCGCAACTGCAGTCTGGCGAAGAGCGTGTCCGCGCCCAGGCCGGCGCCCATCGAGTCGTCCGCTCCGGCGCGGAGGAACTCGTACCCGAAGCGAAGCCCGGCGTTGTGCGAGATGTCCACGCCCGCCTCGGCCCCGATGGCGAGGAACCGGCGCTCGTCCTCATCGGGGCGGCGGCCGACGCCGGTGCCGCGCAGGTGCAGCCAGTCGCCCACATCCCACTGCATCATCGTGTAGGCGTCCGAGAGCGGGGTGAGTTCCTCGGCATCTTTGCCGAAGCCCGCGGTCATGCGGCGGTCGAGCCTCGCTGCCGGGCCGCGGCTCAGCGTGTCCTGGCCGGCGTCCGGCGCAGCGAGCGGCGCGCCGAGTCGCACTTCGGCGGCGCGAGCCTCGAGCCGATCGGACGAGAGCGGCTCGATCACGAATGCGTCCGCGTCGTGCGTCTCCGGGGAAGGGACCACGGGCAGAAGCCGGAGGGCCGGTGGGGAGTATGGCGCGACGACCTCGACGCCGAGCGCCTCGGCCGACCACTCCGTGTCCGTCGCCAGGACCTCGAACGGATCGTGCGAACCGGTCTCCGCCGCGAACGCCGCCGGCGACCGGACCAAGGCAAAGTCGTGCGGTCCCGCGTCGTCCGAGTGGAGCCAGGCGAGGACGCCGGGAGAGTCGGCAGCATCGGGAGCAAGTCCCTGTGCGGCGGCCGTGCGACTGAGCATGAACACCGCGACCAGCGCTGCGATCCCGTGTGTGCCCGCCATCGCACGTCCTCTACCGACACCCCGAGGCACGGTTGCCCCGACGGCCGAGCGAAGCATAGAGCCGACGCCGAGCGGTCGTGCCGGCGCGTCCGGCGCGGGACCGCGACGACACAAGCCGGGTGAAGCGGCGAGCGCCGTGGCGCGTGCGTCACTCGTCGAGCGAAGCCAGCCCGGCGCGGATCGCGATGCGTGCAAGTTCAACACGGTTCGACGCGCCGAGTTTGTTGCCGAGGGACACTCGGTGCCACTCGACCGTTTTGACGCTCCTGTGGAGTTTTTTGGCGATGTCCGCGGTGGAAAGCCCCTGGCCGATGAGGGCGAGGACCTCGCGTTCGCGCGGGGTGAGCGCGCCGATCGGTCCCTCGTCGGCGTGCTTGGCTTCGATCCGCTCGACGCCTGGCTCGGGCGCGGTTGTCGCGGAGATCGGATGGCACACGATCAGAACACGGACAGGCTCGCCACGCTCGGTCGGAATCGGGCGGATGTGGGCGCGGCGCATGCGGCCGCCGAACATCCCGTCCACGATCAGCGGCTTGCCGCTCTCGACGGCGCGGCGCGCGTAGAGAACCCGCTCGTCGGCGACCTCCGTCGGCATGACGGCGCGGAGGTGCTGGCCGCGCACGTCACTGGAGGTCACACCGAGGACTCGCGCCGCCTCTGCGTTCACGAACTCGATCTTGCCGTCCGTGTCGTGAACGAGGACGCAGACGCCCGTGTCCTCCGCGAGCGCCTGCCAGCAGACCGGCGCGGGGTGCAGTGGTTCGAGGGAATACTCGCCGGGTCCAATCACCGGGGGAGACCCGGTAGGGGTCGATGTGGTAACCATTGGGTGCCGAATCCTGTTCAACATGGTGACCGTTTCTCGCACGCCCGACGGTCCGTCGCCGGGGCCCACCGCACGAGAATCGGTCACACCTGCAGACTAGCAGATTAATCGTTTCATTGGGGGGTGGGTCAAGGACCAGCAACTCCGAAACTCCACGATCAACCCAGAGATTCCCCGAATATCCGCACGCATCGGCCCGAGATCGGCACTTTCATCCAACAGAAAAACCCCAGCCGCCACCACCCGGTGTTTCGACCACGAGTCGGTCTCCGGTCCCCGCCCAGACCCCGCATCGGCCTGTTAGCGTTTCCTCACTTCCGTCGGCGCGCACAAGCCGTTCCCGCCCAGGGAGGCCGTCGTGCGCGTCCATCGCGCCGGGCGCGCCACGCTCTCGCCGTTGCGCGTTGATGGAGATGACCGCCGGAGCGAGGAACTCGATCTCGCGCACGAGTCCGTCGCCGCCGCGCCATTGCCCCGTGCCGCCCGAGCCGCGACGAACCCCGAACCGTACCACGCGCACCGGGTAGCGCCGCTCGATCACCTCCGCGTCGGTGATGCGCGTGTTCGTCATGTGCACCTGCACGCCGGAGGCCCCGTGGAATCCCGGCCCCGCGCCCGCGCCGCCGCCGATGGTCTCGTAGCACCCGCCCCGCTCGTCGCCGAACGCCACGTTGTTCATCGTCGCCTGCCCGCCGGCGCACAGCCCGAGGGCGCGCACGAGCAGGTCGGCGATGCGCTGGCTCGTCTCCACGTTCCCGGCAGCCACCGCCGGGCACAGCGCCGGGTCCGCCTCGAATCGCGGACGCAGCATCCCCTCGGGCACGCGGACCTCCACCGCGCGAAGCAGGCCCTCGTTCAGCGGCATCGGCTCGTCGATCATCACCCGCAGCACGTACACGACCACGCTCCGCACGATCGCCTCGGTCGCGTTCAGGTTCCCCGGATGAACGCCCGAGGTGCCCGCGAAGTCAACGACCGCGCGCTCGCCCCGAGTCTCGATCCGCACCTGCATCGGCGTGCCGTCGTCGAGCGCATCGGCGAGTTCCACGACGCCCTCCGCGCGCCCGCGGAGCGCGTGCCGCACACGGGACTCGGCGCGCGCCTTCAGCGCGCCCATGAACCCGCGGGCCTCCTCCGCGCCGAACGCCCGGGCCAGCGCGCGCAGTCCGGCCGCCCCGTACGCGACAGCCTCGACCTGAGCGGCCAGGTCCGCCGCGTTCGTCGCCGGATCGCGGCTCGGGTGCGGCCCGCGCTCGAAGATCGCCCGCGCCGCCGACCGGTCGATCGCCCCGAGCGGCCCCAGCGTCATCGGCGCGATCACCACGCCCTCCTCCGCCAGGCTCCACGAGTCCGCCGGCATCGAGCCGGGCGCGATCCCCCCGATCTCCGCGTGATGGGCGCGGCACGCCGCGTATCCCAGCAGCGAGCCGCCGCCGTCGTGGACCGCCAGCATCACCGTCACGTCGGGCAGGTGTGCCCCGCCGAAGCCGGGATGGTTGGAGATCGCGACCCCGCCCCCGAAGTCCGTGCCCAGCGCGTCGCGCACGGCGCGCACGCACGCGCCCAGCGCGCCCAGGTGGACCGGCACGTGCGGCGCGCTGGCGACCAGTTCGCCCTCCGCGTCCACGATCGCGCACGAGAAGTCCAGCCGCTCCTTCACGTTCACCGACAGCGCGCTGCGTCGAAGCCGCTCGCCCATCTCCTCCGCCAGCGACGACAGCCTGTTGATAAACAGTTCCGCGCGCACCGTCTCGGATTGCTCGGCCGTGCGGCCCTCCCCGCCCCCCGTCATCACGAGCGCGCCGCAGTCCGAAAGGCGGAGCGACCACCCCGGCTCGACGAACGTGGTGCAGTGCGGCTCAGTCACGAGCGCGGGGCCGATCAGGGCAACGCCGGCGTCCAGCCCGTCGCGTTCAACAACCGCGCACTCACACCACGCCCCTCCGACCCACACACGACAGTTCCGCTTCCCACGCTCCGCGCCGCCGCGCCTCCGCGTGAGCGTCTTCAGCGCGACACCGGCAGGCCCTGCCGCCGCGGCCCGCACCGAGACCACCTCAACCACGCGCTCTCCCGGCGCGCTCCCGAACAGCGCACGGTGCCGAGCCTCGAACCGCTCCCGTGCCCCGTGCCCCGCGTCGACTTCGACGGCCTCGTCCTGACCCTCGAACCGAAGGTCCATCCATACGCCCAGCGTCGTCACGGCGTCGGCGTGAACACCCTCTTCGGTCACGGCGGTCCGCGCCCGCTGTTCGACCTCGGCTTCCAGAGTGCGCAGCCACGCCTCTTCGCCCTCCAAAGGGCGCATCACGGCCCGTTCGGCGAATCGCTCGATTCGGGCCGCGCCGAGACCGGCCGCGCTCAGCAGCCCCGCGTCGGGCGGCACCACCACCGTGCGAACGCCCAGGCGTCGTGCGATCCCGCACGCGTGCTGCGGGCCTGCGCCCCCGAACGCCACGAGCGCGTAGTCCGCGGGGTCGTACCCCTCGCGCGCAGAAACCCGCCGCACGGCGTCGGCCATGCGCTCGTCCGCGATCTCGACGAACCCTTCGAGCAGCGCCTCGCGCGTCATCTCGCCGTCCGTCGCCGCGAGCGTCTCGTCGGCGCGGCGTGCCGCCGCTGCCCCGTCCACCGGCACTCCGAAGCGCGAGGCGTCGAGGCGTCCGAGGAGCAGGTTTGCGTCGGTGAGCGTGAGCGGCCCGCCCGCGCCGTAGCACGCCGGGCCTGGACTCGCGCCCGCGCTCTCCGGCCCCACGCGCAACTCGCCTCGCTCGGCGCAGCAGACTGACCCTCCGCCCGCGGCGACGGTCTCGACCGCGACGCACGGCGCGACGATCCGGGCCGCGCCGACGCGCGTCTCGAACCGGCGAGCGGGCGTGCCGTCAATCCTGGAAACATCGGTGCTCGTTCCGCCCATGTCCAGGGCGATCGCCCGCTGAAACCCCGCCCGGCGTGCCGCCTCGGCCGCGCCGACCACGCCGCCCGCGGGTCCGCTGAGGAGCATGTCCACGGGCCGGACGCGCTCGCGCCGCACCAGCCCGCCCGCGCTCGTCATCACCAGCAAGCGCGACCCGCCGAGCGACTCGCGCACGCGGTCGAGGTAGTCCTCCACGACGCCCGCGAGGTACGCATCGACGACGGCCGTCTCCGCGCGCCAAAGGAGTTTGATCCGCGACGACAGGTCGCTCGACGCCACGACACGCTCGATCCCGCCACGCCGTACAGCCGCGATGACGGCCCGCTCGTGCGCCGGGTTTGTCCACGAGTGCAGGAGCGCGACCGCCGCGGCCTGAACACCCAGGTCGGCCAGCCGCCGCGCCTCGTGCTCGACCGCCTCCAGGTCCGGCTCGCGCAGCACGCACCCGTGCGCGTCGAGGCGCTCGTCCACTTCGACCGCCGCCTCGCACAGCGGTTCGGGCCGCTCGATGCGCAGTGTGAAGAGGTCGGGTCGGCTCTGGTCGCCGATGAGGAGCAGGTCGCCGAACCCGCGTGTCACGAAGAACGCGACCCGCCCCCCGCGCCGTTCGAGCAGTGCGTTCGTGGCACGCGTGGTGCCGAGTCGCATCTCCATGCGGGGGAGCGGCGCGCCCGGGGGAGTCCCTGTGACCATGCGTGCGGCGAGGGTCGGCGCCTCCTCGGGCGCGGCCAGTTCGAACGCCGCGCCCGCTACCGCCCAGGCGGGCCACTCGCCGCCCACCGCGAGTACACGCGCACCGGCATGGAACGACACGACGCACGCGGACATCCCGCCGTTGGCGACGGGGCGCAGCGACATCCCCTCGGCGAATCGGCCTTCATCCTCCGCCCACGCGCACTCGACCCGTGCCGACGAGGCGCCGAGCCGTTGGATCACGCGACCGCGCACCACGCCCGCGCTGAGCGCCTTCGCGCGCCGCACCTCGCCCCCCGGCCCCAAGGCGAGGCAGTCGGTGAACGTTCCTCCCGTGTCGATCCACACGCGCCACATGCGCCAAGCGTACTGCGCGGCGGGACGGCGGGCGTTCCGGCGTGCTGAACTTCGCGGCGCCTGCTCGGGGATACGCACGACCCGCCCATCAGCCGGTATGCTTGCTGAATCCGATGGCCAACGAAGCGCCGAATCACCGATCCGCACGACCGCCGAACGGCAGCACCCACCGGTGGGGCAAGGGGACACGCTCACCCCTCGAAGGCCAGATGCTGGCCGGCCCGCGTTCGCGGACCGAGGAGTTCTTCCGCGTCCTGCGCATTACGGCGGAGTTCATCCGCGGGTTTCGCGCCCTGCACTTCGTCGGGCCGTGCGTGACCGTGTTCGGCTCGGCGCGGTTCAAGGAGGATCACCGCTACTACGCGATGGCCCGCGAGGTCGGGCGCAAACTCGCCGAGGCTGGCTTCGCCGTGATGACGGGTGGCGGGCCTGGGATCATGGAGGCGGCCAACCGCGGCGCGAAGGAGGCCGGCGGCCTGAGCATCGGGTGCAACATCCTGCTGCCCAAGGAGCAGGAACCCAACCCCTACCTCGACAAGTTCATCGAGTTCAACTACTTCTTCGTGCGCAAGGTGATGCTGGTGAAGTACTCGTCGGCGTTCGTGGTGCTTCCCGGGGGTTACGGCACGCTTGACGAGGTCTTCGAGACGGGAACGCTGATCCAGACAGGCAAGATCGAGCACTTCCCGGTCGTCATCATGGGTCGTGACTACTGGCGGCCGCTCGGCGAGTTCTTGCGCGGCACGCTCGTCCCAGAGGGGACCATCGACCCCGTCGACCTCGAACTCTTCTCCGCGACGGACGATCCCGCGGAGGCCGTCGAGCGCGTGCTGGCCGGGATCCGACCCATCGACCATCCTCCGAAGCCCAGCCCGATCCTCGGCGAGTCGCGTCCGGAGCCGAGCGGTCCGTGACGGCTGCGACGGGCCATGCTGTTGATGGGTGGCGGTCCGGCGCTGACATGCGTGATTCGTGTTCCTGTTTGTCGGGTACACTTTGCTCATGCAGAGCAAAGCGACGACTGTCAGGGACTACCTTGCCTCGCTGCCCGAGGATCGGCGCCGGATCGTCGAGGCGGTTCGGGCGGTGATCCTGAAGAACCTGGGCAAGGGGTTCGAGGAGCGGATGCAGTACGGGATGATCGGGTACTGCGTGCCGCACGGCGTGTACCTGGCGGGGTACCACTGCGACCCGAAGCAGCCGCTGCCGTTCGCGGGGCTGGCGTCGCAGAAGAACTACGTTTCGCTATATCTCATGTCCGTGTACCTGTCGCCGGAGGACGAGGCGGAGTTCCGCGAGGCGTGGGCGAAGACGGGGAAGAAACTGGACATGGGCAAGTCGTGCGTGCGGTTCAAGAGGCTGGACGACGTGCCGCTGGAGGTTGTGGGTCGGACGATCAGGAAGATGAGCCTGAAGAAGTTCGTGGAGCGGTACGAGGCGGCGCTGCAGCGCACGCCGGCGCGCAAGGCGGGGACGAAGCCCGCGCGTGCGGGCAAGGCCGCCGTCGCGCGCGAGGCGGAGGGCGGACGCGGGAAAGCGGCGAGTCGCCGCTGACGCGAACGCCGTGCGCCCACTCGTCGCAACGGCGTTCGCGCCGCGAGCGGGACGAGTGTGCGCGGCATGGCGTCGGGGCGCCTCGCGCGGAGGCTCGTGAACAAGGCCCGAACCGGGGCTTTGGCCGGCGCGAACCCGCAAACCCGTGCACGCCGCGTGCGTATGGAATGACGACGAAACCGGCATGAGGCCGTGATGTGAGGGCATTCCGCGGGTGGCAAGGAGGCTCGACGATGAAGCGTGAGAACACGCTCCGCACCTTTGCATCCGTGCTGCTCGGCGTCGCGGTGATGTGCCCCGGATGCACGGTCGCGCTGGTCGCGGGGGCGGCGGCGGCGGGCATCGCGGGGACGTACGTGTACACCGAGGGGCGGCTCGAATCGGTCGAGGACGCGCCGCTGGCGGAGGTGCACGCGGCGGCGTTGAAGGCGGTGGACGACCTCGGGTTCACGCTGAAGCGAGAGTCTCAGGACGCCTTCAACTCGATCGTCGTCGCCCGGCGCGCGGACGACAGCGAGGTGAACATCGCGCTGGAGAAGAAGTCGGACAGCACGACGTCGGTTCGCATCCGCGTCGGCATCGTGGGCGACGAGGCCGTCTCGACGGAGATTCTGTCGCGCATCCGGGAGAATCTGAAGGGATGACGGACCCGGGCACGGGGGCGCGCACCCGGGGCCGCCTCAAAGCCGGATGGGTTGTCCGGGGATGGGTCGGATGGGTCCGATGGAACCTATGGAGGCTGCGCTGGGGCGAGGCCTGCGCGGGCGAGAAGGGCGGCGGCGGCGGAGAGGCTGGGTGTGGGGGAGGAAGAGGATTTGAGATTTGAGATTTGAGAGGGTGGGGGTTGGGGTGCGAGCGAGGTGGGTTGCGGGGGTGGGGTGTTGGAGGGTCGAGTGTCGGGGGGAGCGGGTGAGAGGCGCGGAGGCGGGGGAGAAGCGGATTTGAGATTTGAGATTTGAGAGGGGGAGGGTTGTAGTGCGCGCGGGGTGGGTTGCGCGGTGGTGTGCGTGGGTTCGGTTGGTGGGGTGCCCGTCGGGTGGGAAGGCGGGCGAGGGGGGGGCGAGTGGGAGGGCGTGAGGGCGCGGAGGATCGTGGTGGCTGCGCGGCGGCGGTCGGTGGGGGTCGTCTTCTCGTCGTGGAGGAGTCTGGTGAGTGCGTCGACGGCGTCGGCGGCCGCGGTGAGGAGGCGGAGGCGGAGGGTGCGCTCGAGGAAGGCTTCGAGTTGGTCGAGGGAGTCGGAGGCCGCGGGGTCGGCGGCGTGTCGGGCGAGGGACTCGGGAGCGATGGACTCGGCGTTGAGGAGAGAGTCGAGGAGGGCCGCGGGTGCGCCGTGCGTCGTGGGGCTTGCGTCCTGGGGCGCGGGAGTGGGTGCGTGCGGCGTGGGCATGGCGGGCCTCTACCCATAGGGCGCACGGACGCGGGCGTGCGCGCGCGGGGTGGAGGTCTGCGCGCGGGGGAAGGCGCGCAGGGGCGGGTGGGGGATGGGGTTGGAGATTTTCTTCGCGTGCGCCGGGTTTTGCGGGGGGCGGGTGCGCGGTTGTGCGCGCGCGGGGTGTGGATACGGAGGCGTGAAGTTCGGAGGAGGGAGAGTCGGGGACGAGGGGCAGAGAGCACCGACCTCCCGGGGCGGAGGTGGTGGCACGAGGTTGATGCCACCCCGCCGGAGGTTGATGGCACTAGGCACGAGGTCGGTGCCACCCAACGAACTGGGAGACGAGGAGAGGGGCAGAGGCCGCGAGTGATGGCACCCGGGGTGGGGCTTCGGGCCACCCGCCGTGGGCATGGCACCCTGCCTTATCTAGTCTGGATCAAGAGGGGTCGACCGGTTGCCTGGGTAGGTACTCTGCGGTGCCTACTACGGGTGTTGAGCCTCGCGATTCCAGTAGTGATTGACAAATCGCGGCCGCGTCATTGCCAAAGGAACAGACCATTCCTGTCCGAACTCGCGCAGCGTCCTCGGGCGATATCGGATCCCAACCGGGTCCGGGTGGGTTGACGGTGTCAATCACTGGGCCAAACTGTGACCCTGCAAAGTGTCTTGAAGTTAGCTCATAGGAGCCGTTCACCCGATAGGCGGTCTGCTTGCCACTGTAGTACAGCCAGCGCAGCTGAACCCCGACCATGGCAGCAGGCCGGCGTCCGGTAGGATCAACAAGCTCGGTTCTGAGCAGACGAGGCTGTGGAAGCAGAGGGGGACTGCCCGTGGACCGCTCCGGGTGTCTCATTGCCTTCTCGAGCATCTGCGACCATCGCTCAGCCACAGATTCCTCAGTCTCGCTCGCTCGTTGCGAGAACACATCCTCCCAAGTCTCGATGCCCCACTCACAAACCGGCCCCAAAGCCACCAGTTGGAGCGTCGGAATGGCCAGATAAGCTGGAAGGAAGATCGCGTCGGGGATGTCTGGCGGCTGGTCATTGTACAGCCGACAGCATTTAATCCCAAGCGCTTTGGCCTTGTCGAGTGCCAGTGCATTGAAGCCGGAGTGGGAGTAGATCACGCCCATTTGAGCGGTCGAACTGGATAGCTCCCCGTGAAAGTGCTCGATGTCGGTAGTGTGTAGCGCTCGCTCGTAGCGTTTGCAGCTTACCAGAATCTCTAGTGCAAAGTGCCCGCATGCTTTGGTGCGAATGAGGACATCTCGCTGTCGGCGCCGTCCATGGTGGTGATCCGGCACATGGGCATTCCAGATGACCGTGGCAGACGGATCAAGTGCCTTTAGGAAGGACGCTACGGCCTGCTCAAACAGTCGCCAAGGTGCTGTCATCAATCTCGGACTCCGCGGCTACACGGAGTCCGAGTGCATGCGATCAATAGTCGAAGTCATCGCCGCCGCCGGCGGGGACTTTCTCCTTCTTTTCCTTGAGTTCGACGATGGCGGCCTCGGTGTTGAGGAGGAGTGCGGCGACGCTGGCGGCGTTCTGGAGGGCGATGCGCTCGACCTTGGTGGGGACGATGACGCCCATCTTGACGAGGTCGCCGAACTCGTGGGTGAGTGCGTTGAATCCGAAGTTGGTTTCGGTGGATTCCTCGACCTTGGAGGCGATGACGGAGCCGTCGAGGCCGCAGTTGGCGGCGATCTGCTTGACGGGCGCCGCGACGGCGCGGTGTACGATGTCGATGCCGACGCGGATGTCGCCGGTGGCGGACTTTCGGAGTTTGTCGAGCGCCTTGCGTGCGCGAAGGACGGCGACGCCGCCGCCGGGGAGGATTCCCTCTTCGACGGCCGCGCGGCAGGCGTGGAGTGCGTCCTCGACGCGTGCCTTCTTCTCCTTCATCTCGACC
>JAHCJE010000119.1 GCA_026128865.1 Phycisphaeraceae bacterium
CCCTGCATCGGGCGCTCCTTCGCCGTCTCCGGCAGGTACAGCCCGCTGCTCGTCTTCGATTCCTGCTCCACCGGCTTGACGACAATCCGATCTTCCAGAGGCTTGATGGCCATGGTCCGTTTCTCCGTTCCGTCTCTCGCGGGTCCGGCCCGCGTCTCGTGCGTCCAATCCTCCGCGGCGTCCGCAGCCGCGGCGATCATGCGTGCGTTTCGTCGTGGTACGACGCCTGCCGTCCCTTCTCCGTCAGCCGAACGTCGCGGCAGTCCAGGCTGCCGTCCGCCGCCGGCGTGTACGTCACCTCACCCAACTCGTCCTGCATCACGCGCAGTGCGCGGATCACCGTCTCCCGAGGCCGCTTGATCGACCCCGCGATTGCGGCCGCATCCACGGGCCGATCGCGCTCGGCCGACGCCGCGTGCGAGAGCAAAAACCCGCGGATGGAGGAATGAAGTTCCAAGATGGTCATCCGATTGCGGTAGAGTCAAGCCGTCTGGTGAGAACCCGCCTCACCGCCGCATGTCCGCCAAATCGAGTCCGTTCCGCATTTCCAGCCGCGGGCGACGGCTCCGCGGGCACAAGCCACGTGCCGGTCAGGTCAACCGTCTGGTTCGTGCCTTCGAGGGTTCGCTCGCGGTCGGTGTCCACGAGCGGGCCGCTGACGGAGGCACCGCGGCTGCGCTCCATCAGTTTCTCGAACCTGAACTCGATCCGGAAGGACTCCACGGTCAGCCTTTCATTCATTCCGTGTATCAGGTCAATCGTCGTTCACGTCTGCGGGCCTCACGCGGACGCGGGTGGCGTCCACCGTGAGAATCGCGCCCGATGCGAGTTCGTCCTCATACTTCTCCAACACTGCCGCGCAGACGGGCCCCTGCTCTTTCGCCCGCAACCCGATCAGTCTCACGATTCCCTTATGCGGCATGCCCCTCACGATCGCCAGCTCCCCGAAGTCCTTGTCGAGAGTAACGAGCACCATGCTCCGCTCGTGGGCGTACGCGATAATCACCTCGTCACCCGGGTCTCGCCCTCGATCACCGACCCATTCGACCTCGTGACCGAGTTGGGTCAGGGCGGCACGAACACCGCCCCAGACGCAGGTGTCGAGGAGCACCTTCACGCGGTCTTTCCTCCCGACGCCGTGGTAATCGGCGGCTCAACCCGCTCGTGCGACACAAGGCGGCGGGCGTAGACCAGACACGCGAGGATGTCCTCACGCTCCAGCCAGTCGTAGCCGGCGAGGATAGTGCCGACATCGTCGCCCGCGGCGAGCATGCCGAGGATGTGCTCGACGGCCAGGCGACGCCCGCGAATGATCGGCTTGCCGGCGAAGATCGACGGATCGACGGTGATCCGCTTGAGCAGGTCCGGTTCGTTCGTTGCAGGTGCGACCATGTGGTTCCTCTCAACGCTCGCTCGCGGCCACCAGGCGCAGTGGCCATGACACTCCGCCAGTCGCCTACTTGGAGTAGACCTCAAGGTATTCATGCTCCCCAAACAGACGGGAACGTAGTTCCTTCGCCATCGCGTGCGCCACAGGCTCGTGCTCGGCGGTTTGCCCGAACAGATTGCCACGAACGACGGCTTGGACGCCGATCCACTCGGGGTCCGCGTGCTCACCGGCCACTGCAAGAACGGTTCCCGTGTAATCAAACTCGTGATGGGCATCGGTATCCGCGAGACTGTGCTCAACCCCTACGGTCATGGCAGACCACGGCGCACTCGGGTTTGAGAAGGGACGAAACTTGACTTCGAGTTGCTGGCTCAAGTGTGTCTCGGTCCATTGAAAAGGCACACGCTGATGCGCCTCTAGAACCCCATGCCTTCCATGCCGCCCATACCCCCCATGCCCCCCATCCCACCCCCGTGGTGGTGATGGTCGTGCCCGCCGTTCGCGTCCTTCTTCTCCGGCTTCTCCGTGATGATGCAGTCCGCCGTCAGCAGAACCGTCGCCACGCTCGCGGCGTTCTGGAGCGCCAGCCGGTCCACCTTCGCGGGCGTGATCACGCCGTCCTGCACCAGGTCCACGTACTCGCCGCTCAGCGCGTTGTAGCCGAAGTTCGCCCTCTCGCTCTCGGCCACCTTCGCCACCACCACCGAACCCTTCGCGCCCGCGTTCTCCGCGATCGTGAACAGCGGCACCGCCAGCGCCTGGCGCACGACCTCCATCCCCGCGGCCACGTCGAAGCGGGCCTGCCCCACGTCCTCCGCAGTGACCTCCTTCGCCTTGCCGAAGACCGCCTTCCACTCCTTCAACCCCTCGATCGCCGCCCGCGCCCGGATGAACGACACCCCGCCGCCCGGCACGATCCCCTCGGCCACCGCCGCGCGGGTCGCGTGCAGCGCGTCCTCGACGCGGGCCTTCTTCTCCTTCAGTTCCGCCTCGCTCGCTGCCCCCACGCGGACCTGCGCCACGCCGCCCGCCATCTTCGCCAGCCGCTCCTGCAGTTTCTCGCGGTCGTAGTCGCTCGTCGTCGTCTCGATCTCGCGCCGGATCTGCTCGATGCGGGCCTGGATGTCCTTCGTCGAGCCGGCCCCCTCGATGATCGTCGTGTTGTCCGCGTCGACCTCGACCTTCTTCGCCATGCCCAACTGGCGCAGTTCGATCTTGTCGAGTTCCACGCCCAGGTCCTTCATCACCGCCGTCGCCCCGGTCAGCGTCGCGATGTCCTGGAGCATGGCCTTGCGCCGATCGCCGTAGCCCGGCGCCTTCACCGCCGCGACCTGCAGCGTGCCGCGCAACTTGTTGATCACCAGCGTCGCCAGCGCCTCGCCCGTCACGTCCTCCGCGATGATGAGCAGCGGCTTCTTCGCCTGCATCACCTTCTCGAGCAGTGGCACCAGTTTCGTCACGTTCTCGATCTTGTCCTCGTGGATCAGCACGAGCACCTTCTCGAGCACGACCTTCATCTCGTCAGCGTTCGTCACGAAGTTCGGCGACAGGTACCCGCGGTCGAACTGCATCCCCTCGACCACCTTCACCTCGGTCTCCAGGCTCTTCCCCTCCTCGACCGTGATCACGCCGTCCTTGCCCACCTTGTCGAATGCCTCGGCCATGATGCGCCCGATCTCGGCGTCATTGTTCGCGCTGATCGCCGCCACGTTCTGCACGTCCGCCTTGCCTTTCACCGGCTTGGCCAGCGAGTCGATGTGCGCGCACGCCGCCTCCACCGCCCGTTTCATCCCGCGCACCAGCGCGTTCGCGTCCACACCCGCCGCGATGTGCCGCAGACCCTCGCGGAACAACGCCTCGGCCAGCACCGTCGCCGTCGTCGTCCCGTCACCGGCGTCGTCGGACGTCTTGCTCGACGCCTCCTTCACCAGCCGCGCACCCATGTTCTCCGCCTTGTCGCGGAGTTCGATCTCCTCGGCCACCGTCACGCCGTCCTTCGTCACCGAAGGGCCGCCCCACGACTTGTCCAGCACCGCGTTGCGGCCGCGGGGGCCGAGCGTGCTCTTGACCGCACGGGCGAGTTTCTCCACCCCGGCCAGAAGAGCCTGCCGGGCCTCAACGTCGAAGGTGAGCTGCTTGACTGCCATGGGCGATTCGCTCCCTGTCTCGAATGTCTGATAGCGGCTGCACCCACGCCCGGAGTCGCCCCGGGATGGACCGACAGCCTCGGTTCGGCCACCATACATGGCAACCACGGTGCCAGCGACGCAGACCTCGCCGTCGCCCCCGAAGCCGGGTCAGACGGCCCAACGCCCACCCTTTCCAACGCCCGCCTGTCAGCCCCCGGCCGGCCCGGAACGACCGACTGCCGATTCGGCAGCCCTCAAGCACCCCCCACGCACGCCGCACCATCGGCTATAGTCCCGCCCTCATGGCCCCCACGCTCGCCAACGACGGCCTCGTCCCCTACCTCCCGGTCGGCATCATCCTCCTCATGGCCGTCACCTTCGCCGCCGCCAACGTGGTCCTCACCATGCTCATCGGCCCCGCCCGCAAGGGTCGCACCAAGGGCATGACCTACGAGTCCGGCATGAACCCCGTCGGCACCGCCCGCAAACGCTTCAACGTCCGCTTCTACCTCATCGCCATGGTCTTCCTCGTCTTCGACGTCGAAATCGTCTTCCTCTATCCCTGGGCCACGACCTTCCGAAGTCTTGAGCCAGGCTCGAGTGAATCCGCCCTCTGGCTCGGACGCATCATGTTCTTCCTCCTCACCACCGTCGTCGCCTACGTCTACGGCTACCGCAAGGGCGTCTTCCGCTTCGACTGATCTACCGCCCGGCCGCGACCGACCCCCGGCTCACCGCGGCCACCCCGCCTCTCCGCTGCCCGAGAACCCGCCGACCAGCCTCCCCTGTCGGCGCATCCGTCCAGGTCGATCGGCCGGCTCCGCGCTCTGCCCTGAGCGAGGGGGGGCCTGCGTCGATGATGCTCCCGATCGACCGGCCCGGCAGCCGGCGAGTGGAGCACCAGACCGATGCCCCACCCTGCGAAGAACAGCGCACAGTCCGGAAAGTCGCCCGATGACAGCCCGCAGCGGCTGGACCGCCTCGTTCGCGAAGGCCTCGTGGACGCCGCATTCCAGCCAATCGTGGACCTGCGCCGCGGCATCGTTCTCGGGCTTGAAGCCCTCTGCCGACCGCGCCCCGAGTCCGGCTTCGCAAACGCAGGCGAACTCTTCGACGCCGCAGCCGCAGCGGATCGCCTCTGGGACGTCGAGCGCGTCGCACGTCTCGCCGCGCTCCGGGCGGCCTCGTCGTGGAAGGGCGGGGTACTCCTCTTCATGAACTGCTCCCCGCAGGTCTTCGGCGATGCACGCTTTGCCGACACCGTGCGCGACGAACTCCTCCAAACCGGCGCCATCGCCCCAGGTCGCGTCGTCCTTGAGATCACCGAACGCTCGGAGGCCCCCTTCGCCGGCGACCTTCTCGAACAGGCCCACCGCGTCAAGGACCACGGCTTCCAACTCGCCATCGACGACGTCGGAGCAGGGACCAGCGGCCTCAGCCGAATCATGCTCCTCCGACCCAACTGGCTCAAACTCGACCGCGAACTCGTCGCCTCCGTCGATCGAGACCGCGTCCGTCAGAACCTCATCCGATTCATGCTTCACTTCGGCAGGCTCAGCGGAGTCCAGATCGTCGCAGAAGGCATCGAGGAAGCCTCCGAGGTCGCCTCCCTCATGGAACTCGGCGTCAGTATCGGACAGGGATACTTCCTCGGACGACCAGGCGAAGCCCGACACTCCCTCGACCCCGGCGTCCTCGAAGCCCTGCGCAACGCGCGACAGGGGGCGGATGCAGGCCACGCCCACGACCCGCGAGAACTCCACGCCGACGCCTACGGCCGCCCTGCCCTGACCCTCGATGGCTCAGAGCGCGTCTCGCAGGCAGCGTTGCGGATTCTCCGCGACCCAGGCGTGCCCGGCGTCGCGGTGACCGAAGCGGGAAGCCTCATCGGGTGGTGCGCACGCGACGAACTCCTCAGGGCAGCCAGCGACGCACGAGCCTCGCGACCGCTCGCCATGATCGCCCGCACGTGCGCTACCGCACCCGCGGATGGCACGAACGTGCTCTCGCTCCTCGAACTCGCCGCATGCCGCGAAGAGAGCGCAGCCGGCGGCCCCGTGCTCCTCATCAAGGGCGAGAAGCCAGTCGGCGTTCTCACCGTCTCCGATCTCCTCCACGCCGCCCTCGACGCGTGCCGATCCGTCCACAACCGCACGGCCCCTCTCACCGGACTGCCCGGCAGAGTCTGCTGCGATCTGCACCTCGCAGAACTCCTCGATGCCCGCATCGATGATGAGGCCAGCGTGCAGGCACGCCTCGGATACGACGCCGCCGTCATCGATGTCCGCGGCTTCTCTGCGTACAACGCCGCGTACGGCTACGACATGGGCGACACCCTCATCCAGCACCTCGTCTCCCTCCTTCGAGGCACAGTCGTCGGCGAAGACCCCCACACCTTCCTCGGACACCTCGGCGACGACCGCTTCCTCGTCACCGCACTCCAGGGCACCCTCGAAATGCGCCTCCTCCGCCTCGTTTACCGCTTCGACCGTACCGCCCGACAGTTCTGGTGCCTCCTCAACGACGGCAAAGCAGCCCCGGACCTCACGCTCACGGCCGACGACGAACCGGCAGCCGTCGGCATCCGCGTCCTCCTCGTCCGCGATGTCCTCACCAGGGCAACACGACCGCAGGACGTTCTCCTGATGGCCGACCGCCTCCGCCGGCTTGATGAGCATCGCACCACCATCGCACACCCGACGGGAGGCTCCGTACTCCTCGCAGACGAGCCGGCGAAACGCGAGGCTTCGGAACTTCGACTCTCCGCCTGAACGCAACCCGCGACCCTACAGTCGCGCGTGAGCTCGCACCGCCAAGCCCCCCCAACGACCAGCGCTCACCCCTCTGCCGCTCGCGTCGGAATCGGCGAACGAGTCGGCGCGGCCGCCGCCGCCGCCGCCTCAATCGCAGTTCTCGCCGCCGCGGCGTGGACCACGCCCGACCCCGATGGACACGGCACACACACGCAACTCGGCCTCCCTCCCTGCCCGTGGGCACAGGCTCTCGATTGGCCATGTGCCACCTGCGGAATGACCACCGCCGTCAGCCTCGCCGCTCATGGCCACTTCGCCGACGCCTTCCTCACCCAGCCAGCGGGCGCCCTCGGCGCGATCCTCCTCGCCGCCCTCTTCTGGGGCTTCCTCCACGTCGCTGCAACCGGCTCGAGCCTCGGACGGATGTATGGCAGATTGGTGACCCCACGCATGACCGGCTGGGGCGTTGCCGTCCTGCTCGCCGCATGGGCATACAAGGCCGCCGTCTGGCGAGCCGGATAGGCTTGCCGTCGCGTCCAGAAGGGTGAACGCCTGACACGCCCCCACGCGCAAGTCGCCGCAGGAGGACTCCTGATGATGACACGCCTGACACGGCGCACGCGATGCAAGACGGCACTCGCCTGCGTCGCAGCGCTGACCGCTGCCGCGGGCCTGAGTGGCTGCATCGTCGCACCACTCGTCGGTGGCATGGCAGAGTCCGCTCGAAGGACAGGATCGACCTCTGTCCCGGCACAGTACCGCGGCCTCCAGGGCAAATCCTTTGCCGTCGTCGTCGTCGCCGACCGCTCCGTGCAGGCCGACTTTCCAGGCATCGTCGCGACGCTCATGGAACGGATCACGGTCCGCCTGGCAGACCCGGCGAACGGCGTCGGCGCGAGCCACTACGTTCCCGCGGCACAGACACTCCCCTTCTTGAACAACGATCCCGCATGGATGACCTGGGAACCGTCACGCCTGATGTCTGAACTCGGGGTCGAACGCCTCATCCACGTCGAACTCATCGAGTACCGTGTCCGCGAACCCGGCAACCCCTACCAGTGGAACGGGCTGGGCTGGGGTACCGTCACCGTCTTCGAAGCAGACTCCAACAACCCCGACTTCGAGGTCTTTCGACGCGAGGTACGCGTCAAGTTCCCCGATTCCGAAGGGCAAGGAGTCCACGGCGTCTCCGGCCCGCTCGTCGCGTCCGCACTCGTCAAACGATTCGTCGATCGAACGACATGGCTCTTCTATGACCACAAAGAACCGAACGTCATCACCTACTAGGCCGACCAGGCGCGCCGCGTGGATGCTCGCGTGCGGTGCGACTGTGTCCGCCTGCGCGCTCGTCGCCTGCAACATCGTCGCCCCGGTCTTCATGATCGTTCACGGCCCTCAGAAAAACCAGGCCGCGCACAAACTCGAACGCGACCGCCCGACCGTCATCCTCGTGGACGACATCGGCACACGCCTGCCGCGAACAGACCTCAGGCTCGCCATCGCCACCCAGGCCGAGCAGACTCTCGTCGACAAGGACGTCGTGCGAAACCTCCGCGACGCACGCGCCGCGATCACCGCCTCACGACAGTCCAAGACCGGACAACTCGTGCCCGTCACCGAGGTCGGCAAGACCGTCAACGCAGAGGTCGTCATCTACGCCGCCGTCGAGGAGTTCACCCTCTCCCCGGACGGCCAGTCGTACCTCCCAACCGCACGCCTTCGCCTCAAGGTCATCGATGTTCCCACCGAGACCCGAATCTGGCCGGAAGAAGACGAGGGATACGAACTCGTCGTAACCGCGCCGCAGCGTCAGGGAACCGCGCCGAACGAGACCGCCCGCATTCGTGAGGCGCAGGATCAGTTCGCCAAACTTGTCGGAACACGCCTCGCGCAGACCTTCTTCGCACACGAGAAGACGAGCGTCTCTGACGAGCGGATCGCCCGGTGACCCCGCCCGACCGACCAGTGCGTGTCCTGCACTTGCTCGCTCCACCACCCGGCGGGGCAGGGATGGACGGCGCAACGCTCGCATGCTCTGCCGCGTTGACGCGAACCCCTCATCTCAAGCACACCTGTTGCATCATCGGTGCGGGCGAAGCCGAGGCCCGTGCCGCAGACCTCGGACTGCCCACTCCAGACCGCATCGTCGCTCCGCTCGGCAGATCCTCGCTCGCTCTCAGCGCCATTCGACGCTTCCTCCGCGATCGCCGCCCGTTCGACGCTGTGCAGTGCTGGACCGCAGGCATCGAGGCGACCGCCCGCCGCGCCTGCGGACCGATGACGCGCATTCTGCCCCTCCCCTCCCCCCGCGTCCTCTCCGCAGCAGCGGCCGACGCCCAGACACGAAGCAACCGCGCCGACGCACGCCGCGCTCTCGAACTCACCGAACAGGACTTTGTCGTCGCACTGCTCGCCGACCCGCCAAACACCGGCGACGCACGCCAGTTCATCTTCCTGATCGGTCTCCTCGACATCGCCGGCGCGACCATCTGCGGCCTCGTGGACGCCCGATCCGCCTCGCTCGCCCGCGCCCGCCGCTTCCACGCCCGCGCCCAGATCAACTGGCGGCTCCTCGTCTCGCGCCATGCGGTGCCCTCGCTCATCGCCGCGTGCGACGCCGCCGCTGTCGTCTCACGCGCCACGAACTCGCACGACAAGCCACCAACCGAACTCATCGCCGCCGCTCACGCCTCGGGCGTCCCCGTTGTCGCCGCGGCGAGCATCGTGCAGGGTCGGCTCTATCCCGACGAGGCCCGTCCCGACTGCACCGCCTCGCTCGGCTCCGCGAACGCCATCGCCGGCGCACTCCTCCGCCTGGCCGACGATCGCCCCCGACTCGCACTCCTCTCCGACGCCGTCCGCCGACACGCGCGCGAACTCGTCGAGCGATCCGACTACGCCCGCACGCTCCAGCGCGCCTGGCGCGGCCGGAACGCCGACGCACACGAGGAAGCCGCATGAGCGCAACCCCGCAGACGCCGCCACGCTCGCTCCTCTTCCTCTGCCTCGGCAACATCTGCCGCTCCCCCCTCGCCGAGGGCATCTTCCTCCACCTCGCCGACGCACGCGGCCTGCGCGACCGCTACGAGGTCGATTCCTGCGGCACCGGCGCATGGCACGTCGGCGAACGCCCCGACGCACGCGCAACCGCCGTCGCCCGCGCCAACGGCGTCACACTCGTCTCCGTCGCACGCCAACTCGACCCGCGCGCGGACTTCGATCGCTTCCAACTCATCCTCCCCATGGACCGCTCGAACCGCGACGACCTCCTCGACGCCGGCGCGCCGGAAAACCGCGTCCGCCTCGTGCGCGCCTTCGACCCCACGCTCCAAGCCGCAACCGAACGCGAACTCGACGTCCCCGATCCCTACTACGGCGGCCCGGACGGCTTCCAGCGCGTCTTCGACATGCTCATGCGATCCTGCGAAGGACTGCTCGACCACATCGCACGCGACCGCGCCTGACTTCACAGGTCCAGCATCAGACGCTCAGGCCGCTCGATCCCCTCGCGGATGCGCACCAGGAACGACACCGCCTCCGCCCCGTCCACGATCCGGTGGTCGTAACTCAGCGCGAGGTACATCATCGGCCGAAGCGCGATCTCCCCCGGCTTGTCCGGGTGCTCCACCGGCCGGTTGCGGATCGCGTGCATCCCCAGGATCGCCGACTGCGGCGGATTCAGGATCGGTGTCGAGAGCAGGCTCCCGAACACCCCGCCGTTCGTGATCGTGAACGTCCCCCCCTGCAACTCGCTCAACTCCAACTTCCCGTCCCGCGCCCGAACCGCGAAGTCCTTCACCTTCGCCTCGATCTGCGCGAACGACAGCGTCTCCGCGTTGCGGACCACCGGCACCACCAGGCCCTTCGGGCTGGCGACCGCCAGCGCGATGTCGCAGTAGTCGTGCTTCTCGACCGCCGGTCTGCCCTCCTCGTCCGTCACGATCGACGCGTTCACCAGCGGGAACGCACGCAGCGCGTTCACCGCCGCACGCACGAAGAACGACATGAACCCCAGCCCCACGCCGTGCTTCTTCTCGAACGGCTCCTTGTACCGCTTGCGCAGTTCCATGACCGCCGTCATGTCGCACTCGTTGAACGTCGTCAGCATCGCCGCCGTGTGCTGCGCCTCCACCAGCCTCGCCGCGATCCGCTGACGGAGCGGACTCATCCGCTCGCGCGAAACGCCCCGCGACGGACCCTCGCCCGCAGCCGGCGCGACCGGCGCCGCGCCCGAAGCCCCCCCCGCCCCGCGCGATTGCACCGCCGCCAGCACGTCCTGCTCCCGGATCCGCCCGCTCGCCCCGGTCCCCACGATCCGCGACAGATCGACGCCCAACTCCTGCGCCATCTTCTCCGCCAGCGGTGTCGCTCGCGGACGCTCGCCCGGCTCCGCCGCCGGCACGCTCGCCGCGACCGGTGCCCCCGCAACTGGTGTCTTCGGCGCATCCACCTTCGGCTCCGCCGACTTCGAGGCCGCCTTCGGCGCCTCCGCAGGCTCGACCTTGCCCGGCGCGGCCTTGGCCGACTCATCCACCGTCCCCACCACCGCCCCGATCCCGACCTCGTCGCCCTCCTTCGCCCCGTGGTGCAGCACACCCGAAGCCGGCGCGGTCACCTCCATGGTGATCTTGTCGGTCTCGAGGTCCAGCACCGGCTCGTCGCGCTGCACGAAGTCGCCCTCGGCACGACGCCACGACGCGATCACGCCGCTTGTCACCGACTCGCCAACGTTCGGAATCACGATGTC
>JAHCJE010000012.1 GCA_026128865.1 Phycisphaeraceae bacterium
GGCTGGCCGTCGAGCAGTCGGTCCAGGTCCTCCGGCTTCGACGAGTCGCCGCACATGAGCCGGTGGTTGCCGAGCACCCAGATGTCGCCGGGGACGGTCGTCGCGGCGTCCGGCGGGGCCGGCACCTCATCCGGATCGGTCAGCCCCGCATTGCCAGCGGGCGCGAGTAGGGCCGTGATGTCCTCGGCGCTGAAACCAAGGAGCGACAGGTCGAAGTCGACGCTCTGGAGGTCGGCCAGTTCGATCGGCAGGAGTTCCATGTCCCAGGAGGAGAGCTCGTGGAGCTTGTTGTCCGCGATCCGCAGGGCCTTGACCTGATCCGCGCTGAGTTCCCGGGCGACATGCACGGGCACCTCGGCCAGGCCGAGCGTCTCGGCGGCCTTCAGCCGCGTGTGCCCGGCGATAATGACGCCGTCGCCATCGACGACGATCGGCACGCGGAAGCCGAACTCCTGGATGCTCTTGGCGACCGCGTCGATCGCCCCCTCGTTCTTCCGCGGGTTCTTGTCGTACGGCTTGACCCGCCCAATGTCCCACATCTCGATCTTCATGCCTCGCTCCTTGCGGCGCTGCGATTCCGTTCATGCCCGCCGCACGCGCGGCCGGCCCCGTCGGATTCCTGTCGGATTGGCGTCGGATTGGCGTCGGGTCGCCCCCGCTTGCGAGCACCCGTTGGCCACCCGTTGGGCGACGTTCGCCCACGTGGCGTCCGGCGTGGTGGGGGCGTACCCACCCCCGCCACCGGGGTAGCCCGCCCCCGGACAGGCCAAACAAACTCTGTCTGGTTCCGCGGCGGGTCCCGCGGGCCTCTCAGCGCCCCGCCGGCGGGGAAGTACCTAGCCACCCCCCTAACGCCAGCCTGGTTTGCCCATCTTGTCGCTTGAGCGCTCAAGCGCTCGCGCGCACGAGCGACCGGGCGGCGTCGCTCAAGCGCCGCCGCCCGGGGGGTATGGGGGGTGCGCGCGCGCGCGAGCGACGGGCCGACCGGCGGACGGAATGCTCGCTGAAGCGCTTCGCCGAAGCGCTCAAGCGCGCGCGTGCGCGACCGAACCGAGCCCATGATCCGGGGACTCATGACTCCACCTCCCCGCTCGGCAGGGGCGACGTGGAGTAGACGACCTTGTGCGACCGCCCGACTTTGGCGCGGTGGATCAGTCCCTGGGCCTCGGCCAGATCGATCAGGTCATCGATGCGGCGCCACGACAGGCCCTTCTGTCGAGCCGCTTCGCGGATTTCGACCTTCGTCAAGGGCTGGTCCGACAGGAACGACTGGACGAAGCGCGCTGCGTCCCACTCGGGCTCGGCCTCGCGGTCCTCCGACCGATCTGCCTTCCGCTTGCCCGGCTTCTCCGAGCGCAGCAGGCTCGGGTCGAGCGTCTCGTCCACATCCCAGACCGGAAAGCTCCAGCGCAGGCCGGTTGGCTCGATGGGAGCCCACGACCGCACCGCCGCGTCGAGTACGACGCACCCCTCCTCCTCGTGGGGGCGCAGCACGAGGTGCGTGTCGCTGGCCCGGCTCTGGCTCCCCGCGCCGGCGCCGACGTCCGTCACGCTCTTGGCGGACTGGTTCCCCTTGGTGCTGTGGTGGATGAGCACAAACGCGCAGCCGAGACGGTCCGCGTAGGCGTCGATGGCGTTGTAGATGTTGGCCATCGTGCCGTTGTCGTTCTCGTCCCCGCCCAGGGGCATGAAGCGGTAGAAGGCGTCGAGCACAATGAGGCGGAAGCGCCCGGGCTCAAGCCGGGCGAAGTACGCGCCCAGCGCGAAGATGTCGCGCAGGCGGCCGCGCAGGTTGTCGATGGCGACGTGCCGCCCGACGCGCGCGAAGTCCAGCCCGCGCGCCCGGGCCACCTGCGGGATGCGCGAGGCGCTGGTCTCGCGGTGCAGCTCGTTGTCGATGATGAGCACGTCGCCGGGCGTGGTCTCGTAGCGCCCCAGCCAGGGACATCCGGAGGCGACGGCGAGGGCGAGGTCGAGCGTGAGCCAGCTCTTGCCCGTCTTGGGCGCGGCGATGACGTTCATCGTCTCGCCCTCGCGGAGCAGCTTGTTGATCACCGGCGGGCGCAGGGCCGGGTACTGCGCGTGTAGGTCTGCCGCCCACACGAACGCGGGCTGGAGCGGGTCGTCGGGGAGCGGCGCCGGCGGGTGGACGAGGCCGGACAGGTCTACGCCGTGCGTTTGCTCGCGGGCCCCGTACCCCTGGGCCCGCAGGGTCGCGGCGGCCGCGGACCAGTCGCCGGCGTGCTCGAGGAGCGCGTAGACCGCGAACGGCGCGTACCCCCTTTGCGGCTCGAAGGGCGGAGCGTTGCTGGAGAAGACGTAAAAGATGCCGCCCTTGAGCGTCGCGCTGGTGCCGTGGTCCTTCCCCGGCCTGCACCAGTGCTCGTTCTCGCCAGCCCGCACCAGCCGCCAGCCGTGCTTGCGGAGGATCTCGCGGACGTCCCCCCGCGCGTTGAACTCGTCGCCCGGGCGCTGCGCATCGCCAGCCGGCGCTGCGGCCTCGGATGCGGCGCGGGGCGGGCCGCCGAGCACGTGCCGGGCCAGCTCGTCCAGCGCCCACGCGCACCCGAGCAGCAAGTCGCGCTCGTCGGCGGTGATCACCGGCGGCTTCAGCAGGTCGCCCTGGACGATGGCGTAGCCGTCAGAGGGCGCGCACAGGAAGATGCCGCCCTCGCCGCGCGTCTCGATCTTGGTGACGACGACGTGCCAGTTCCCGTCGGCGTCCTTATGGGCCTTGAGGCTCTTGGCCCCGACGACCAGCTCGCCCGGGCCGTCGGCCTCGATGCGCTTGCTTGCGAGCTTCGTGCTGCCGCACACGGGCGCCTCGCAGCGGTAGACGACGTGCCGCCCGCCCGAAGGCGTCGATTCGATCACCAGGCGCTCGACCAGGCCGGGCGCGGCGGCGTTCACGGCCTCCCGCCAGGGCGCGAAAGCCTCGCCGCCCAGGTCGAAGTCGATCATCTCCAGGTTGCCGGAGACGGCGCCGCACACGAGGCACATCGCGCCGGCGCGGCCGGCGAACCACTGGTTCAACTCCTCATCCGTCGGGAGCCGCCCCTGGTACTCCTTCCACGCGTTCAGCGCGACGCGCTTCGTGTCCCGGTCGCGCACCGCCGGCAGCGCGCACAGGCCTGCCCCAACGCACGCGGCGGCGTGCGTGCGGAGCGTCCCGTCGGGATTGCTCGCGTGCGCGGTCAGAAGGGGATCTCGTCATCGGGGATGCCGTACGGGGTGCCCACGGGCTCCGCGGGCGTATCGGGAAGGCCGTCCTCGCTGTCGAGCCGCGGGGGCTTGTCGCCCAGCACGTGCCGCGTGACTCGCTCGTACTGCTCGCCCGCCTTCTTCTCGATGGTGATCGCCAAGGTCTCGGCGAGCGCGCCTGCACGGGCCAGCTCGACAGCCTCCTCCGTGCTGGCCGGCGCCGGCTCGCGCGAACGGGCCCGCCACCACGCCTCCGCCTTGGTCCGCGCGTAGCCGGTGTGGTCGAAGCAGACCCACTCGCGGAAGTAGCGGTTGAAGCCGATGCGGTACTCGACCCGCATCGTGAGCGGAGCCGCGGGGTCGTGCCGCTTGAAATGCACGTGGTAGGTGGTCTCGCTGACGCGGTGCTCCTCGCGGGTCGCCTGGCCCGAGAGGATGCCCACCGTGCTGGCCTGTGCCTCGTGCTTCTGCTTGTTGGGCTCGGGAAAGACGTGCCCGCACTCCGGGCAGGTCTGGTAGCCCGCCGCGATCAGCGCATGACAGCCCGGGCACTCCTTCGCCGGCGCCTCGCCTTCGCCGTCACCGGGCTTGTCGATGCGGATGGCGTCCACCGGGCCGTGGCGCAGGACATTGCCGCCGAAGTCCAGCACGAGGCAGTCCGCCTTGCCCGGGTGCAGGCGAAAGCCGCGGCCGACCATCTGGTAGTACAGCCCCGGCGACATCGTCGGCCGCACGAGCGCCACGCAGTCGATGTGCGGGGCGTCGAACCCCGTGGTGAGCACGTTGACGTTGCAGAGGTACCGAAGGTCGCCCGACCTGAAGCGGTTCAGGATCGTGGAGCGCACGCCGTCGGGCGTGTCGCCCGAGACGAACCCGCACTCGATCCCGTGCTTGGTCTTGAGCACCTCGACCATGTGCTGGCCGTGCCGGATGCCTGAGGAGAAGATCAGCGTCGCGCGCCGGTTCTTGGTGTGCCCGACGATCTCGCCACACGCGCCCTCGACCAGGCCCTCCTTGTCCATGAGGTCCTCGACCTCGCTGGCGACGAACTCGCCGGCGCGGACGTGCAGGTCGCTGGTGTCGGGCCTCTGGCTGCCGGCCTTGGTCTTCAGGGGCGAGAGGTACCCCTCCACGATGAGCTCGCGGACGCCGATCTCGTAGCAGACGTGGTTGAGGATGTTCTCGGGGGCGCAGATCGACCCCGACTTCATGCGGTACGGCGTGGCGGTGAGGCCGACGATCCGGACGTGCGGGTTCACCGCCTTGGCGTCCGCGATGAACTCCCGGTACATCCCGTCGTCCTCGGCGGGCACCATGTGCGCCTCGTCCACGAGGATCAGGTCCACCTTGCCGAGGTCGCCGGCCTTCTTCCAGATGCTCTGGATGCCCGCGACGGTGACCGCGTACCCCAGGTCCTTGCGCCTCAGCCCGGCCGAGTAGATTCCCAGTGGGACATCCGGCGCGATGTGCCGGAGCTTGTCTGCAGCCTGCTCGAGGAGCTCCTTGACATGGGCCAGGATGACAACTCGGCCGTTCCAGAGGTTCACGGCGTCGCGGCAGATCGTGGCGATCACCGGCGTCTTGCCACCGCCGGTCGGGATCACCACGCACGGGTTGTCGTCGCGCGAGCGCAGGTGCTCGTACACCGCGGTGACGGCATCGCACTGGTAGGGACGCAGTTCCATCAGCGCTTCACCTCGAATTGGTTCGCCGGGTCGCTCTCGCGGTAGACGCTGTCGGGCCCGGACTCCTCGGAGTAGTCGTCCTCGGCCGTGGAGTCGCCCAGCCGAACCGTGCCCGCCCGCCGCCGCCCATGCAGGCACCGGGCGCAGATCTGAAACCTCGAGCGCGTGTCCCGCCCGCAGCACATGCAGCAGTGCAACCCGTCCCCCAGCGGCGAGCGCCGCTCAGCCGATGACCTCAACACGGACAATGGCCCTTCCTCCTGCAACGACCGGCCCGCGCTCGACGACGATCCGGTCGATCTGGGCGTCGTCGCTGTAGACCCCCGCGTGCTCGAGCGCGTCGAAGGTCGCCTTCTGGACGTTGTCGATGTCCCGCCGCCGTCGATCGGGCGGGCAGACCATGACGTGCACCGCTAGACGTCCGGTGAGCGGCGCCCGCCCCGCCGCCCCGCCCGCGAGGGCCGCGCACACCGCCGAGCGGAAGCGCCGGCCCTCGCGGCTGATCAGCGTCGCGCGCCCCACCCGCCGCCAGTAGTGGTTCACCGACGGCGGGTAGGGCAGCTCGAACGAACAGGCCTCGGGGCTTAGCGTTTCCAAGGCGGCGTGCTCCCCGGCCCCGCCGCCGCGGGGCGGGGCGCGACGGCGCCGGCCGCGCCCTTCTTGGCGTACCCCTTCACGACGTTGGTGAGCTCGCCCGTGTCGTCGCGCTTCTTGGTCGCGACCTTTACGACCACCGGCAGGTTGTGCAGCTCGACGCTGTCCTTGGGCTGCATGACCCCGGCGGCCCGGCAGAGCGCCGAGAGCGTCCCGCGGGCGATCGCCACGGTCTGGGAGTTGCCGTGCTTGAGCATCAGGCGGTCCCAGACCTTGCGGCCCTTGTGCGGGCCCTCGATGACCTCGAGCTCCAGCTGCAGGTACTCGCCGCTGCCGTTCTTGGTCGGCTTCATCTCCGACGCGACCACGACGGCGAGGTAGTCGCCCGCGGGCAGCGGCTCGAATGCGACGTTGGGATCGACCTCGCTCGCGTTGAATCCGTTCAGGTTCGCCATGCGTCAGACTCCTTCTGCTTCTGGTGCGGCGGCCTCGCCGGCGGGCGCGGCCGCGGTCGTGGTGGGGGTGGGGGTGGGGGTGTTGGTGGCGCTGGTGTCGGGGGCGGGCTGCTCGCCGCGCAGAAGCGCGGCGAAGACGCGGTAGTCGAGCGCGAACTCCTCGGGCAGGCCGATGCGGTTCTTGGCGACGTGCGCCGGGCGCTCGACGGTGCGGATGATCCGTTCGCCCGTGCCGATCCCCTGGTGCTTGGCCTTGTTGAACCCCTCGTCCACCTTCCGCGTGTGCACGCGGTAAGTGGCGAAGAGGACCTCGTCGCACCACTCCTGCACCAGCGCGCTGGCCAGCTTCTGCAGGCGGGGCGAGTACCGGTCGTACGGCTCCGTCTCCGGGTTGTCGAAGCGCTCGATCTTGGCGTGCGCCAGGAGGATCACGCCTATACCGCGGTCGCTCCGCAGGGCGTCGAGCGCCCCGAGCACCGCCCGCCACTTGTCGATGGCGTAGGTGTACCCCTTGGCGTAGCCGATCTTCTCGATGTTCTCGACGCTCTCGTCGGCGCAGATCTCAGCCCAGATCAGCCGCTCGAGCCAATCGAGCGAGTCGATGACGACGGTCCGGTAGCCGTGCTCGCCCGTGTAGAGCGACTCCAAGTACGACATGACCTGGCCGAGGCTCTGGGCCAGCGGAAACGACTCGCACTCGATGTCGCCCAGGCCGTCCTCGGTGGGGATGAAGATCGGCGCCTCGGCCATCGCGCCGAACGTGCTCTTGCCGATCCCGTGCGTGCCGTAGAGCATCACGCGGCGCGGCTTGGGGTTGCGGCCCTTCTGGATCTGCTGCAGCTGACTGGTCGGGGGCATGGGTTCTCCGTGGTGGTGGTCGTGGTGGTGTTCCAGGTCGCGTGGCCAGACCTCGCGGACGAAGTCCCCCTGGCCCAGCCGCACGAGCGGCAGGGGCGACGGGTGGTCAAGGCCGGCGGTGGTCATGGCTCGCACGCGGTTGGTCGAGCCCCTATATCTGCGCGCGGGGGCGAATCCGTCGCGCGCCTACTCGTCGATGCCGCTCTCCAGGATCCGCTCGCGGATGACGGCGACGGAGCGATACATGCTCGTCCGGTTCACGCCGCGTGACCTGGCCACGTCGGCGACCTTGCCGAACTGCTTGAGGTCCTCCGCCACCAGGCGCTCGCGCCGCGGCAGAGGGCGCAGCGCCTCGTCCATGTCCATCCGCAGGTCCGCCTGGTCCGCGAAGCTCGAACCGCCCGTCGCGGCCGGGTCGCGCCGGCCATCCCCGAGCGCGTCCTCGAACGACAGCGGAGCCGCAGCGGCGCGGCGCTGCTTGAGCTTGCGGGCGATGGCCATGTAGCAGCGGTCGAGCACGCCGCAGGTGAAGGTGCGCCGGCTCGCCTTGGCGGCGTCGAAGCGGGTCGAGGCGAGCCAGAGCTGCAGGAGCATCTCCTGGCGGATGTCCTCGGCGTCGTGCTCGCCAAGGCCGAAGGCCTTGCGGAGGCTGCCGACCCGGAACTCGATGCGGTCCATCGCGTACTGGTCGGTGAGCGGGCTGGGGCTCGTGGTGGCGATTGTTGAGGTGCTGACGGGACGAACGACGGACGGTGCGAGAATCGACATTGGCGTGCTTCCCTGCGAAGGGGTGCTCGATGCGGTGCCCGATGCACCGCGGACACCCGCCGCGGGGGTTTCACGAAGAGCGCGTCGCCAGCGCGCACAAACGCCGCCCGGACCAGCGTGCGTGGCCCCGGCGGCGTGCGGGATTCCGGGTTTCAGTTTCAGGAACGGCGAAGAACTGAAACCGCCCCGTCCGTCACCCGCGGTACTTGCGAACCAGGTCGATGTCCTCCGCGCTCGCCCACAGCACCTTGAGCTCCTGGTCCGGTTCGTCGTTGAGGCACCGGCTGACCGTCGGCTCCGATACCCCGAGCCGCTTCGCCAGGTCCTGCTGGGTCGGCCGAGGCAGGAGTTCCGCACGCCCGCGAGTGGCGGTCGCGTGGTAGTGCGCCTTGGCGGCGCGGAGGTGCTCGCGGAGCTCGCGCTTGAGCCCGTCGAGCGCCGTGGCCCGCGAGGCCCGCTTCCTCTTGGGCGCAGCCGCTCGCTGCTTCGCGGGCGTCGAGAGGCCCGCGGCGACCAGGTGACCCTGGCGGTAACCATCCCAGGCGTCCGTGGCCTTCCAGGAGGCTCCGTCCGCGACGAGCACGTCGGCAAGTGGCACGAGCGTCGCGCGTGCGCTGTCCGCCGCCGCCCGCGCCTGAACGGTCCAGCCCGCCCGCCCAGGAGTCAGCACGAGCGGTGGTTTCCTCGCGCCGGCGGCGAGGTCGTGCAGAGCCGTCAACATCGCGGCCTCCGTGGTGACCGCGACCAAGACGACGGGGATCGCCAGGGCCGGCTGCGGTTCCCAGTGGCCAATCCGCAGCGTGCCGGGCAGCCGCCCCACTGGCTCGTGCGCGATCCTCAGCCCAAGCGCCGCGCACAGTTGCCGCCGGAGCGCCGCGGGATCGACCGCGTGGATCACGACGTCCGATGGCGAAAGGACGGCGCGCTCCGAACGACCCTGGTCGCACACGCCGACAATCGTGCCGTCTCGGTGCCGAACCACGCGCAGCGGTGGCAGGCCCGGCGTCAGCGCCGGGTGCAACGACGCGCGCGCCTGGGTGGGATGGAGCACGGACTCGGTGGCGGGCAACTGCTCACCACACCGCTCCCGCCACTCCGCGATCACCGCCGCGCCGGCGGGCCTGGCCTCGAGGAAGGACCACAGCCGGTCAAGCGACATTGCCCATGACTCTCATGAGATGGGGTGTGAAGCGCCGCCGCACGAGCCAGTCGTGGACCAGCGGAGCGTCCGACTCGCGGTCGAACACCGCCGCGTTCGGCGGCTTGATGGCCACCGACCGCTCCCGCTCCGCGTGCCGGAACTTCATCTTGAAGACCGCCTTCAGCAGCGTCGCGGACGCGGGGATGGAGCGGTGCGCCTCCTCGAGCGCTGCGAACACGTCGTCGGACTGGTGGATCTCGACGTGGTAGCGCTGCGAGTCGTGCCGCCAGCGCAGCTCGGTCAGGCGGACCGACTCGAGCCCATCCACGTCGGAGCACACGAGGCAGTCCGGCCCGCGTTCCACGATGGGCGCCAGCGTGAACCGCCCCCGGACCTCGGTGCTGAAGAGCAGCTCGTCATTGAACAGCCGCTTCCCGAAGGCCCGGCAGTACTGTGCTGTCTCTCCCTTCGCGTCCGCATGCACCGCCAGCTCGCCCAGGCCCCGGTCGAAGATCACGATGTCGTACTTCTCCGGCCGGTAGAACACGCTCGACGACTCGCCGTTCTCGATCGTTCCCTCCCGCCGCAACTTCTCGCCGTGGCGGACCAGGAACCAGACGGCCTCCTCCTTCACGAAGGGGAACACCCGCGTGCCGCGGCCCTTCTTCCGCGTCTCGAAGAAGGCGTCGAGGTCGTCCTGCAGCCCCTGGATGATCACGTCCTGTACGCCGCGGATCACCGGGGGACGGGCGCTCACGCTTGGGAAGTGCTCGAACTTCTTGGTGCGGACCAGGTACCGCTCGGCGTGGTAGCGCTGCAGCACCTCCGGGTCGTCGAGCCAGATCCGCACCGCCAGGTCGGCGGGCGAAACCGGCGCATCGCCGAGCTGGATGTCGCTGCGCCGCGCCTCGTCGAGGAGGTCCTCGTACATCTCCGGCGCGGAGAGCTCATCAACGAAGAAGAGCGCATCGAGCAGCGGGTCGGGCGCATCATCGCCCGGGTCCATCAGCAGCGCGGCCAGCCGATCGATGTTGACCGGCGACGCGGCGAGGATCTCGGCGAGCGCCGGCCACGTTGAAGCGTGGCCCGCGAGGAAACGGACGAGCAGCGCGGGCTCGATCTGCCGCAGGACCGCCGGGCTTGAGAAACGACGAAGTCTGAAACTACCTGACATCGGAATGCTCCCCGGCGGTCTCCGCCCGCCGATGGCGTCATGTACCCCGAGGAGCGCCCCAATAGCGCGCCGTCTACCGGGCGATTTGGGGAGCATGGTAGCCGGAACTCGTCGCCAGTGTTAGGCGGCCGACCGGGTATGTCGGTTGTCGTGGAAATCCCATGCAAAGCCGGATTCTGTAAGGACTTGCGCCAACAACAGTCGCCGGATTCGCCAGTTCGGCTCGGCAGCGATCCGGCGCAGGTGAGCCTCCCGGACCGCCATCGGCGTGGACCACCGGTCGATTGCGGACACTTGTTGCATCTGTTGCACATGCTGCATTTGATCTGCGGCCCGCGACTGGAGGAACAAGAGTTGTCCAAGAGACCCAAGCACCGGCAGGGCAACGACACGAGAGCGGAAGCGCGAGATCGCGACCTCGCGGCCGCGGCGCTCGAGCGGCTGAACCACGCGCAGACCGAGGACGGCTCGCTCACGCTGGTTGCGCCTGATGGCGAGCGGATCGACCTACCCGCGTGCGTCGTCGCACTGTTGAAGGACTGCCTTCAGTGCATCGCTCGCGGGGACACGGCGAAAGTGGTTGCGGTGCGGGCCGAGCTCTCCACATTCGAGGCCGCCGCGCTGCTGGGCGTATCGCGGCCGTTCCTCATCATGGAACTGGAGGCCGGGAGGCTCCCGTTCCGCCTCGTCGGCTCGCATCGGCGCATCGCGCTCGCGGCCCTGTTGCGATACAAGAGCGCGATCGATGGCCGACGGCACGAGGCCCTCGACGAACTCACGCGAGAGGCCCAGGAACTGGGCATGGGCTACTGACGCGATCCGTCCTGCTTCCCGCATGCGGAAGAGGCCAGCCGCCTCCACGACTCCCGCTGCCGGCTCCACAGCACCTCCGCGGCGATCGCCCGCACATCCGACTCGTGGATCGGGTCGCGTCCCTTCGTCGTGCGCGGCAGGAACAGCAGCGCCTCCTGGATGTCGGGGGCCAGCATCAACAGGTTCATGATCTGCGTGATGCGCGCCCTGGAGACGTGACCGACTCGCGCGAGGCCCGCCTGGTCCGTGACCGCGCCCGACCGGATCAGGCCGTCCAGCCTGATCGCCAGCGCCATCAATCGAGAGACGTGGGGGATCGATCCCTCGGGCAGGCTCGGCCGCGGCGTCGCGGGGCCGACGCCCATCGCCCGCCGCCCGCGGTTCCGCGTGTCGAAGTGAACCTGCTTCGTCACCGTTACGCCGGGCTGCATGCGGCCTCCTCTTCAGCGGGATCGTCGCTCCCATCATGGAACGTCACGCTGATCGTCCCGGCGACGGCGTCGTACTCGACGCGCCGGACGATGAGCTGGATCAACCGCTCCCGCTCGGCGAGCGTGAGGCTGTTCCACAACGGGTCGAATGCCTCCAGCGCTCCGGCCAGTTCGTCGTCGTCGATCACCCGCCCACGCATGGCCCGCAGTTGGGCGTCGAGCCGCCGCACGTCCGAATCGTGCTCCCGGATCTGTTCGCGCAGGTCGCCGGCGAGAGCGGCAGAGCCGTTCCGGTCGCGCCCCGATTCGACCAGTTCTCGCAGGTCGACGCGGCATTTGCCAAGGCGCGCGGCAAGGTCCGCCCGTCGTTTGGTCGTCGCGTCGAGATCCGCCTTCAGCCGCTCCTGCGCCCGGAGGACGGAGGCCGACATGAGCTCCTCGTCCTTCCCCAGCGCTCGGACCTGGTCGATGACGAAGTCCTCCAGGTCGTTGGCGGGGAGCGACGGCCCCGGGCACTGCTTCCATCCCCGCTTCTGCGCCCGCACGCAGACGTAGTAGCGATAGCGTTTCGGCCCGTCGGTGGCGAAGTGGTGGCTCATCGCGGACTCGCAGGCCTTGCACCGCACGAGGCCCCGCAGGAGCGCGCCGTGCTTGTTGCTGTACCCCTTCCCGTCGTGCGTCCGGTTGTCGCGGAGCATCTCGCCGACGCGGCGGAAGAGGTCCTCGTCGATGAGCGCCTCGTGGAGCCCGTCGTAGACCTCCGCTTTGTATCGCACCCTGCCCAGGTACGTTACGTTGGTCAGCAGCTTGAAGAGCGTGGACTTCTCGAAGCCGCTCCCCCCGCACGGCGTGCCGTCCTTGGACTGCCACGCCTTGTTCGTCACTCCCATCTCGTCGAGGCGCTTGATCGTCTGCTGGACCGATCGCGTCTCCAGGTAGAGCTCGAAGATCCGCCGCACCATCTTCGCCTCGGCCTTGTTCACCACGAGCCGGTTGCCGCCGGGCGAGTACTCGATATCGTACCCGAGGACTGGTCGTCCGCCGCCCCACCGGCCCTTTTTGCGCGCCGCCGCGATCTTGTCGCGGGTGCGCTCCGAGATGATCTCCCGCTCGAACTGCGCAAACGAGAGCAGGATGTTGAGCGTCAGCCTCCCCATCGAGTGCGTCGTGTTGAACTGCTGCGTCACCGACACGAACGACACGCCGTGCCCCTCGAACGTCTGCATCATGCGCGCGAAGTCCAGCAGCGACCGCGAGAGGCGGTCCACCTTGTAGACGACGACGCAGTCGATCTTGCCCGCCTCGATATCCGCAAGCAGGCGCTGCACCGCGGGCCGCTCCAGGTTTCCGCCGGTGAACCCGCCGTCGTCGTAGCGATCGGTCAGGCAGACCCACCCGGCGTGCTTCTGGCTGGCGATGAAGTTCTCGGCGCTCTCGCGTTGGGCATCGAGGGAGTTGAACTCCTGCTCCAGCCCCTCCTCGCTGCTCTTGCGCGTGTAGATGGCGCACCGGACCTTGCCGGGTGTGGCATTCGCATTGACAGCGGGCTGGCGTTTCGGGCGTCGGCTCATGCGGTCTTCTCCCGCTGGGCGCTCGCCTTCGCGCCGGCCAACCCGAAGAAGAGCAGGCCGTTCCAGTGCGAGCCGGTGATCGCGTGGGCGATGGCGCTGAGCGACCTGTAGACCTGCCCGTCGTACTCGAACCCATCGGCTCGCACCGTCACCGTGTGCTCCCGGCCCTCATAGGGCTTCGTCAAGCGGCTTCCCGGCGGCGGGATGCGCTCGTCCCGAGCGACCACCAGCCTGCCCGTCACCGTCCGCACTTCTGTCGGCGGTGGCGTCGCCCCCTGATCCTTCGGCGGCCGCACGCGGATGTCCGCGTCCCGAGCCAGTTCCCGCGCCTGCTGGCGTGCCCGTTCCGAGAGGTCCCCTTCGGCGAGCGCCTGGACGCGCCACGCCACTCGCCGGAACAACCACTGCCGGTTCCCCGAGCGGGCCGTCTCGCCGAAGACCTCGGCGTACCTCGTCTGGAGCTGGCCCACGGTCATCCGTTCCAGGGCCGCGATCTGTCGCTTCACGTCGTCAGCCATGCTGCTCTCCGGCCTTGCCCGCGTTCCCCGAGGGGTGTTCACCCGTGGGACCGCGAGCGACGACACTGAGGGCGGCATGCTCCGGGAGTTCAAGTCCATCGCCGCCGGATTCTTCCGGCGGCATGTCGGACGTCGGCGCGGCCGCGATGCGCGCCAGGCCGGCGGCGATGAGATCAACCAGTTCCCGCCGGCGGGTCCGGGGATCGGCAAACGAGTCGGCGCGGCGTCGCGGCCGCCGCGCTGCGGGCGGGTGAGTCGGGTCGGGCATCGGTGCTCCTCGACGGCGGCCCTTCGAGACCGCTGGGGATCACCGCCCTATATCTGCGCGCGGTATCGAAACTGTCGCGCTGTCGACGACACGAGCCAGGTCGGATCAGCGAACGACTCCGTCTAGTGCGCTCGCAACAGCTCATTTATTTATAGCTCAGAGCTCGCCGCCATCATCGGATTCTTCGTCCGTCGGAAGAGCGTCGTCCGGGATGGTCAACAGCACCACTAACGTCTCCATTGATGGCACAGGAAGGTAATGCTCGGTCACGTGCACGCCGCCCAGCTCACCGCGGTCATAAGTGCGGAACCACTCTCGCGCAAACGCGCTCCCCTCGGACCAGCGCCCTGTCCCGGACTCGAATGCCGGCCACCGCTCGCGCCCCGTCCGTGATAGGGTCGAGCCCTTGCTGGGCGGGTAGAAGCCGGCCGCGATCATCGGCTGCGATGTGGCGCTCCAGGCGACCACTCCATCCCGAACTCCGATCATCGCGCACGGGAAGTCTGAAAGCGCCACGCACCGCAGCGCGGTGCTGACCAGCGAGGTACGAAACTGCCCAGCGAGCTCCTCCACCACGGCGAGCGAGAGCTGCTCCTCGTTCACCAACGGGCGAAGGAGCTTGGAGGGAAGCAGCAGCCCGGCCGCAAACGCATCCGCCTCTCGCTCGATCGTTGCGTCGTTGACAAACTCGCCCCGAGATCTGTGCGCGGCCCCGCCCCGGCGCAGATAGGCGTGGTGCGGGTCGAGATAGAAATGACCAAGCTCGTGGCTGACTGAAAACCGCGTACGCGGGTGGTGGGCCCCTGCAGAAAGCCCGCAGTCGTACTTGTTGTTGTAGAACAGCAGGAAGCGGTTCTGTTTCTTGTGGAACTCCAACTGGCCGTCGAAGCGCTGCCTGAAGTCATCGCCGATCAGCGTGATCGTTTCCTCTGATGCGGCAATCGCAAACGGATCGATCGGTTTGCGCAGGGAGTTGGTGACCGTCAGGATCTGCTCGGCGCGCTCAGCGGCCTTCTCCAGGCGGTTCCGATCCATCTGCCATTCCAGTTTGGTTTTCGTCAACTTCGCCATCGTTGCCGAGCGCCTTTCGCCGGTGCCGTTCGACACGCTCGTCTACTTCGGGATCTGGCTCACCAGCGTTGCGGTTGAGTTGAAGGGCATCTTCATCGACGCCCGACTCCAGTCCCTGATTCACGGGCCCTGCCGAGGGCGACCAGTCGTCTTGGCCCGAGGCGATCGACTCGGTCATGGCGTCGAGCATGTCGTCGGGCAGTAGTTCGGGCATGGCAGCTTTGTATTCCCGTTCCGACTCTTCGGGGCAGAGCGGGTGGAGCTTCAGTCCCCGTCGGAGCTTCGACGCCATCGCGCCCCAGAACTTGTCGGCTTCATCGGGCATGATTGCGACCTCCGTCTCCCTCTTGGTAGTGCCCCAGCCGGATCATCTCTCGTCGAATGGCGTCGCGCGCGCTGTTGCGCGACACGTACACCGAGTTCTTGGAGGTGCCCAGCGCCGCGGCGAGGTCCGCAGCAGGGGCGGTGCCTGTGGGATGCGCCAGATCCGCCTTGGTGACGGCCCGCTGCTGATTCGGCAGCTTCTCCACGATGGCCGCCACGTCACGCCGCCGCTGCTCCCGCTTCCTCTGGTTCTCCTTCTCTGATTCGGTGTAGTCGCTCTCGCCGATGGGACCGCAGTCGGCCGGGTCATACCCCTCCTGCTCGCTCAACAGGGCGTGCTGCTGACGGCTCTCGCCCCGGATGATTGATCGAGCAGCGTTCTGCGCGATCCGGAGGAACCACGGACCGGCCGGACGCCTGTCGTCGTACCGCTCGGCGAACCGCCAGAGATTCCACAGCGCCCGGAAGAAGGCCTCGTCGGCGATCTGGCGACCGTGGTGCTTGACGAGCCATCCGTACACCTTGTCCTTGTGGCGCGCGGCGAAAGCCTACAGGGCCTCTTGGTCCCTATCGACGGCGACGCGGAGCAGCAGCTCGGCGTCATCGACCTGTACCAGAGGGTCCGGCATCCCGGAGGCTTCCCCTTCTGTAGCCCATACGCGCCCCCCTTAGCCCGATCTGTCACCCGCCAGCGCGGTTAAGGGGTAAGCGTACACCCTTCCGGAGGGCGCCGTGGCCCACCATCTCCCCCGGGCGCAGCATTCCCGGCTATCGAAAGGCGACTCATCATGACAAACGGCAAGAACATTCACGTTGTCCCCCACGGGAGCGGCTGGCAGGTCAAGCCCGAGGGCGGCGGGCCCGTCTCTAACCACCGGACCCAAGGGAGCGCCGAGGACGCCGGCCGGCGCCTCGCCCAGCAGAACCACAGTGAGCTGGTGATCCACCGCCCCAACGGGCAGATCCGCGACAAGGATAGCTACGGCAACGACCCGCCCCGCTCGAAGGACACCAAGCACTGAACTCAGGGTCTGGATTGCCTGCCGCCGCCTCGGGCCGCCGGAAGATCGCCACCAAGCCACCCGTAGACTGGAGTTACCATGAAGGTGTTCGTGTCTCACAAGCAAGAAGACTCGGCTGCCGCGACGCGGGTCGCCGACCGGCTACGGACCAACCGGGCCGACGTCTACCTTGACGTCATCGACACCTCCAAGCCGCGCGGCGAAGACCTCACGGAGTACCTGCGCGAGAGGCTTGCGCAGTGCACGCACTTGATGGCCGTGGTCTCCGAGGTGACCAAGGTGTCGTGGTGGGTGCCGTGGGAGATCGGCGTTGCCACCGAGCGCCGGTACCCGCTGGCGACCTTCGCCGCCGGGCGGTGCGATCTGCCCGAGTACCTCCGCAAGTGGCCGTACCTTGTCAGCGACAGCGACATCGACACCTTCGTGCGCGTCTCGCGGGCGACCGAGAGCTTGGTCGAACACGAGGTGCGCTACAAGACGGCAGAGGTGGCTCGTGCTACCTATGCCGACCGGTTCTTCCGCGACATCCGCAGGGCCCTGGGCCAATAGCTCATCAGGATCATCAGCATGGCAACCAACAACCGCATTTTCACCAGCTTCGCCGTCGAGGACAGCAACTACCGCGACCTGCTCGTGGGGCAGGCCCGCAACGCGCGCAGCCCGTTCGAGTTCGTGGACATGTCTGTCAAGGAGCCGTGGGACTCGCAGTGGAAGACCCGCTGTCGCTCGAAGATCTGCGGGTGCGATGGGATGATCGCACTCCTGAGTTCGAGCACCCCCAATGCCGACGGGCAGTTGTGGGAGATCGCCTGCGCCCGCGAGCAGGGCATCCCCGTGATCGGCATCTACGTGAGCGACTCCGATCGGCCCGCGTATCTGCCCCAGGCCCTCTCGGGCGTGCGGGTCGTCACGTGGACCTGGGACAACATCGCCAACTTCATCCGATCGCTGTAGGAGGAGGCCGTGACGGAGACGAAGAAGGCCCTGCTCATCGGTGTCAACAGCTACGCCGACGCGGCGCTGCCGAAGCTGTCGGCTTCGGTGCGAGACGTTGAGGCAATGGCCGGCGCCCTGGCCCGTCACCGCGACGGCACGGATCGGCTCAACTACGAGTGCACCATGCTGCGCGACGCCGCGCCAGACGGGTCGCGGCTCACTCGCGCTCAGCTCCGGCGCGCAATCACCGACCATTTCCACGATTTCAGCGGTGACCTCCTGCTGTACTACTCGGGGCACGGCGTGCTCGGGAGCACTGGGGGGTTCATCACGGCCTACGACTCCGAGCGGGACGACCCCGGGGTGCCTATGACGGAGATCATGACCCTGGCGAAAAACGCGCGGGCGAGGGAGATCCTGATTATCCTCGACTGTTGCTACGCGGGGCAGCTGGGCATCGCGGCCGATTCGGGCCGCACCATTTTCGGGGACTCACTGGCGACAATCAGGGAAGAGATGACGGTGATCGCCGCCTGCACGGCTGCGCAGCATGCCGTTGAGATCGGCGGCCGGAGCGCGTTCACAGCTGCCCTGGTCGATGCCCTTGAGGGCGGAGCCGCCGACCACCTGGGTCAGGTGACCGCGGGCGCGGTGTACGCATACGCGCGCCGACGATTCGGGGTTTCTGGTCAGCGGCCCGTCTACAAATCGCACACCAGCGACGTCACCGTCGTGCGGCGGTGTGAGGCCACGATCAATCATGCCGATCTCACCCGCATGATCGGCCTGTTTCCTTCCCTCGACTTCAAACTCCAACTCGATCCCGAGTACGAACCGGAGGATGAGCACGGCAACGTCAAGGAGCCGGTCAACAGGGGCAAGGTCGATTGCGCGCTGATGCTCAAACGTCTCCGCGACGCGGGCCTTGTCAAGTCAACCGACGGCGCGCAGTTCTACTGGGTGGCACGACGAAGTGGCACATTGGAACTGACCCGTCGTGGCCGCGAGTACTGGCTGCTCACGAGGGAGGGGAAGATCTGAATGCCGACGCGCCTGGGTATCTCAGGTCATCAAGACCTCGCCGACGCATCGGCGTGGGCGTGGGCGCGTCAGGCCCTTTCGGCGTTGGTGGCCGATCAACCGATGCCCATTCAGGCGGTCTCGTCGCTGGCCCGCGGGGCCGACCAGTTGTTCTCGGAAATCGTGCTGAACGCCGGCGGGTCGCTCTACGCCGTCATTCCATTTCCCGGCTACGAGCGAACCCTCGCGGGCGAGCACCTAGATCGCTACCACGCTCTGGCCGCGCGAGCGCACGTAGAGGTCAGGCAGCCAGCTGAGAGTGACGAGGCCTCCTTTTGGGCTGCCGGGCAGCGCGTGGTTGACCTCTCAACTCTCTTGATTGCCGTGTGGGACGGCAAGCCTGCCCGCGGGCTCGGCGGCACAGGCGATGTCGTGCGATATGCAATGGAGCATCACAAGCCGGTCGTCCACGTGAACCCGGATCGGCGGACAGTACAGCGGCTGGGCATAGCACCGTAAGTGGAGGGACGATGGCCACAATCCGCGAGTTCATGGACCGCCTGGAGCGTGACCCCTGGCGGGTGACGCACCCCTTCGAGGCATCTGTAAATGACGCCAACGAGCGACTCTTTGCCTGCACGAGCGCGGCCAAGGCCGAGGCCGTGCTGAACGAGTGGTTGGCGTCGAACCAGCCGTGCCTCTTCGGACGTTCGGCGGCGCGGCAGGGCTTGCTGAGCCACTGCGTCCTCTTTGAGCCGGATCTGCTGAACTCCGACACACACATCCGCGATGCGATCCAGGCGGCGCGCACCGAATGGACCCGCCGAGGATTCAACGGCGAGAGGAGCGGGTTCGTGGTCTCCGCGATCTCACCCCGATTGGCCTATGCCAAGCCGGGGGCCATCCTGAAGGCCATCGCCCAGCGGTTGTGCTCGCTCTATCTGCTCGATGAAGTGGAATGCGATCGAGTCTACCTCGACGATCTCTTCCTCCAGGCACCAGGGCACAATGGCCGAGTCTGGCGCTGGCGGGCGGGCGTGAACTACTTCGCTGCCAACGGCGACGGGCGGTGGTGGCAGGATCACCGCATGCCTGGTGGGATCGCTTTTTCGGTGAACTCTGTCGGCCACATGGCTCGTTCAGGCGCGATCGCCAAACTGCTCAAGGACGGCGCTGGCGTTCTGGGCCTCGATTCGCGCGAACTTCCCGCCACGCCCGTTGATTCCCTCGACAAGGCGCTGCTGGTAGCGATGCAAACGATTGCCGGGGCGTCACAGGCTGTCTCCGGCAAGGCCACAATGCTGCGACCGCTCGCGCCTGACGCGGCTGCCGCACGGCGTTGCCCGGCGCACTTCCCTGCCAAGCTTCAGGCGTTCGACAGGTGCGAATACGACGGCTTCTACCACACGGACTACACGCTCCCGACGGAGTACTTCGATGACGCCGCGGAGCGTCCCGCGCACGTTCGGCAGTGGAGCTTGGACTTCACCTACCTGTCCGATGCGGGCGTCAACAACCCGGCTGGGGTCGCAATGGGGACCGGGCAGGTCATCAAGGCTCCGTTCGATGGGCCGTGGCGCGAGCCATCGTCGAAGCGCGAACGAGCGGCCGGGGAACTCATCGACCTGGCCGCGGTGCCGCGTCTCCGGGACGCGTTGGCCAGGGCGGACTAGTGCCCATCAAGCGCGTAGGCGCGGATCGCGCTGACAACAGAATCTCGCCGCCAACCAACGATGGGGCACTGCGCCTCCTGCACGGCCTTGGGAATCCGCTGCGCACCGTTCGGCATGACGCCGACGATTGGGATGCCGCGGATTCTCGCCCACTTGATCTCCCACTTCATCCAGTATCGATGAGCAATCTCCATGCCGATCACCACAACTAGAATGTCGGCGTCCCCGAGTCGCTTCCGCAAGCGGCGTTCAAAGGTCCTGTCCTCCCGCAGCGCGGAATCCTCGCGGACGCTGAGGTCCTTCCACCTGAAGAGCGGCTCCTCCTCCAGCCACTCGACCAGGCGGCGGTATTCAGCAGCGTATTCCCAGCAGTGCGAGATGAACACGCGGTATGTTCGCAGCATCGCCATCGCCCGTCCTTGAAGGGCCCCGACGGCACCACCGCCTCCGGCAGCCACCCACGGGCTTCGGTATCCTACCGGCGAGTGCGCCGAGCCCGCGGGAACCGAACCATGCCAAAAAAGAAGGTGTACATCGCGTTCGACTACGACGACCTTGGCGTCAAGCAGAACCTGATCGCGGAGTCGCAACGGCCGGATTGCCCCTGGGAGTTCGTCGACAACTCCCTCAGCCGGGCCATCCCTGACCGGTGGACTGCTGAAGCGGAGCGGCTGATCAGGATCTCCGACTTCGTGATCGTGATCTGCGGCACTCAGACCCACCAGGCGAACGGAGTTGCGGTCGAGGTCCAATTGGCCCAGAAGCTCGGCAAGCCGTACTTTCTGCTGTCCGGAACCCGCAAGGGCACGCCGTGCAAGCCCAAACATGCGCGGGCAGAAGACATGATCTGGACATATCGCTGGCCAACGCTGCGGACTCTTCTGTGCGGCGGCGTGCCCCCGCAAGACGCAGCCCTCAGATGAAGCGCCTCCGGCTGGAAGTTGCAAGGTTGGGCCGCCAACCCAAGCGAGCATGAGAGGGGTGCAGCTGCTGGACTAGAACTGGCGTCGCGCTTGCGCGACGGAAGCGAATCCCTTGTGCGCGCCGTGTCTCGAAGCTCCGTTCCGCTCTCCCGCCCGAACCGAACGTCCTGTTCACAGAGAGGTCGAGAGCGCGAGAGTTTGGCGCGGGTGACGGGCCGAGAGGGCGTCGTTCCGCTCGGGGCGGTGGCCTCTCGGATCGAAGCCGAGAGCGCGGGAACCCCGCCGGAGCGCCCAAACGGCGGCGAAATCCCCGACCGGTCTGTAAACGGCACGGCCCCCGTCGCCTTGGCGACGGGGGCCGAACTCCGTATCCACAACCCTCACGAACCGATTCTCTTGGGGACATTTGACGACTTACCGCCGTTTGGCCGGTTTACGCGCGACGTGCCATAGGGTCCGGGCGAACCCGGACAGCTCTCAAGCGGTATACACTCTCCGACCGATACACCCCAAACAGATGCCCGCTGCCGCCATCAAACTCGTCGCCATGCTCCTGCTCGTCGTGCAGGGAGCGATCGCGTTGGCTCCCGGGCGGGTGCTGTGCATCCCGGTTCGAGACTGCGGAACCCACGAACCGGAGGTGCTTGCGGCGTGCAACCACTGCGATTCCCACGGGAGTTCGAACGTAGTGGACGGCTCAGGCGGTCCGGGCCAACAGCACGGTCCCTTCATCACGGCGTTTCACCCCGTAGACGAATGCGGCTGCCATCTGCATGTGCCGGTTCCGAGCGACCAGCAGGTTCCGAACAATCCAAAGGGTGACAATCCTGATCTGCGGACGTTCTTCGTCCCCATGATGGTCGTCGCCATCGTCTTGAAATGGGAACTCAATCCGCCTCTTGCGGTCGGTGCTCATTTCCATCCGCCGAACTTTAGCGCTTCTGATCAGGTTCTCGCGCTAAAGACCACCCGCCTTCTCATCTAGCGCAAACGTTTCCGCCCGCCGCCTTCGGGGAACATCTGTTCCGAGCGGCGGGTGATGTCGTTGTGCCTGCTGCGAGCCGCCTGGCTCAGACAGCGGTTCTTGGCGCTGCTTCCCATCACAACTCGGTTCGGATCGCATCCAGCGATGCTCGTCGTCCCCGGACGTCTCGGGCTTGCCGGCGCGACTGCTCGCTCACTCGCTCGGAGTTCCACATGCATAGATTGTTCAAAATAACCGCGTACGGCAGGTCGCGACGGCTGCTCGGGGGCATCTCGCTGGCCGGGCTGATTGCCTTGGTCGCCGGCGGCTGCCAGTCCTATGAGCGCCGCCCACTAGACATGGCGGGCCATCATGCCGCGTTCCTCGCGCGTACGCCCGAGAGTCCCGAGGTAAAGGCGTTTGCCGAAGGCCTCGCGGCACGGTCGCCGGACATCTCGGGGTTTGATCCCGCCGACGGCGTCACGTGCGCCGAAGCAGAGGTCATCGCACTGGTCTTCAACGCCGAACTGCGGCTCGCCCGTCTGCGGGCTGGTGTCACTCGGGCGACGGCGGAGAACGCAGGGCTATGGGAGGATCCGACGATTGGCGTCGACCTCACACGCATCGTAGAGAGCACGCCCGAGCCGTGGAAGGTGTTCACCAACGTGGGCATCACCATCCCGATCTCGGGGCGGCTTGAGATCGAGAAACAGCGGGCCGGCGTCGAACACGCCGCTGAACTGGCCCGTGTCGCTCAGCGCGAGTGGGCGGTGCGGATGTCGGTCCGCCGGGCATGGAGCGAGTGGTCTGCGCTCGACGCGCAGCTCGCGGCGACACGCGACTTCCTGTCCCGTGTCGACCAGATCCTCGCGGTCGTCGACAAGATGGAGCAGGCGGGCGAGATTGCCAGGACCGAGGCGAGACTCTTCCGCATCGAGAAAGCGACCAAGGCCTCCGACCTTGCCGTCCTTGAGTCACGGGCACTCGAGTCGAACCTGCGCCTTCGTCAGCTCATGGGGATGTCGCCCGATGCTCCTATTCGGTTCCACGCCATCGGCGTCGGGCCGGCGCGAACCACCGGTTCTCGCTCTGCTGACGCCGGGGAACTGGAGCGGCGAAGCCCGGCGATGCTGGTCGTGGCGGCCGAATACGAGGCCGCCGAGAAGGCACTCGAGCTCGAAGTACGCAAGCAGTACCCGGATTTGCACATCGGACCCGGTTACGGGCGAGAAGACGGCCAAGACCAGGTCCTGCTCGGGCTTTCGATCCCGATCCCGATTCTGAACGCCAACCGGCAAAGGATCGCTGAAGCACGGGCCCAGCGGGAACTCGCGCGGGCCGGGGTCGAGGCCACGCTGGAGCAGACCATCTCTGCACTGCGGGCGGCGGAGGTCAGGCTCGCGGGAGCAACGCTGCGGCGGCAAACCCTTGAAACCGAGATCGTCCCGCTGGTCGATGCTCAATACAGCGATGCGAGGCAGGTGGCCAGGCTCGGCGAGGTCAACACCCTCGTGCTTCTTGAGAGCCTGACACGCCAGCAAGAGGCCAAAGCCGGACTTGTCGAGGCGGCACGCGACGAGGCGATCGCAGCCGTCGACCTCGACGAACTCTTCGGCCCCGAACCCGCAGCGCTGCCTCCCCACCCGGCTTCGACGCCCGGCCCAGTGGGCGAACCCGCCGCTCCAAGCGGCATTCGTCCATCCACCTCCACCCCACAGTCCACCGCGCCGTCCGGCGGCTCAGACCGCTGATCGGCTTCTCGCAAGGAACAAGCAATGAAGAACACATTCACCACGCTCTCGAAGATACTGCTCATCAGCGGGCTGGCCCTGTCCTTGCCGCTCGCCCTGACGCTCACCGGCTGCGAGAAGAAAGATACCGCCCACGGATCGGACGACGGTCATGGCCACGGGAGCGAAGGGGCCGGAGCCGGAGGGGGGGCGGGCAAGGAGGGGGAGGCCGCGCCCACGAACCGCGTGGACATCCCGGCTTCCGTCCGCCAAAATCTGGGCATCACCTTCGCCAAGGTGGAGTCGCGCAACGTCGCGCAGACGCTCCGCGTTCCGGGCCGCTTTGAGTTGCTTCCCACGGCCCGACGCGAGTACCGGACGCCCCTGTCTGGCCGCGTCGAAATCCTGGTCAGCCAGTATCAGAAGGTTGAGCCGGGCACACCGCTTTACCGGGTGGACGCCTCAGGCTGGCGTGACCTGCACGAGCAGACCGCGGCCACGCGGGCGCGGGCCGAGTCGATGGTGCCGCTCTTGGCGGCGCAGGCCGAGCACGAGAAGAGTCTGGCCGAGAAGGTCGTTCTCTGGCAGGAGCGACTGACGCAACTCGACGAGCTTCGCGGCGCGGGGGGCGGGAGCGCGACGCAGTTCATTGAGGCCCGGGCGACGCTCAACGCCAGCCAGAGCGAACTGGCCGTGGCCAAGGGGCGCAGCGCGGAACTTGCGGCGCAGAAAGCGCAAGCCGAGTCGGATCTGAGGAGCCTCACGGCGCGGCACGAGGTCCTGACGCGCGGCGCTGGTTGTTCCGACGGGCACAACGACGCCACACCCGGCTCGATTTACACGGTCTGCGCCGTCGAGCCGGGGATCGTCGAGAGCATCGGGATCACGCCGGGCGGGCTGGCGGAAGAGAACCGGATGGTGCTCGCGCTGGTGCAGCCGGAGAAGATCCGCTTCCACGCGCGGGGCCTGCAGGCGGACCTGGGCCGGCTGCGGGACGGCCTGCCCGCCCGGATCGCCCCGCCGCAGGGCGGGAGCGTGGACCTGCAGGACGCGATGACGGGCGAACTGCAGCTGGGCCTGGGAGCGGAGGCCGACGAGCGGACCATCGACCTCCTGGTCACGCCCGGGACGCTGGCGGGGTGGGCCCGCGCGGGCGTGTCGGCGCATATGGAGGTCACGCTGGCGGGCGGGACGCCCGAACTCGCCGTCCCGCAGTCGGCGGTCGTGCGCGACGGGGCACGGGGGATCATCTTCCGACGCGACCCGGCCGATCCCGACAAGGTGATCCGCATGGAGGCCGATCTCGGCCTCTCCGACGGCAGGTGGGTGGTGCTCGCCAGCGGGGTCAAGGAAGGCGACGAGATCGTGCTCGGAGGCAACTTCCAGTTGATGCTGGCGACCAGCGGCAGCACCGAGAAGGCCGGTCACTTCCACTCAGACGGAACCTTCCACGAGGGGAGCCACTAAGCCATGCTCGCCAAACTCATCGCATTCTCTCTGCGGCAGTCATCGCTCGTCGTCGTGCTGGCGGGATTGGTGCTGGTCTTCGCCGGCGTCAAGGTCAAGGACATGCCGGTGGACGTCTTTCCCGAACTCAACGCGCCCACGGTCGTCGTTATGACCGAGGCCGGCGGCCTGGCCGCCGACGAGGTGGAGCTCAACGTCACCTTCCCTATCGAGACGGCTGTCAACGGTCTGCCGGGCACGCGGCGTGTCCGCAGCGCATCGGCCACCAGCCTGTCGATCGTCTGGGTTGAGTTTGACTGGGGTACGGACATCTACCGCGCGCGGCAACTGGTCTCGGAACGGCTGAGCGCGGTTCGGGAAAGCCTGCCGCCGGACACTCACGCTGAGATCACACCCGTCACCAGCATCACGGGCGAGATCATGCTCATGGCCTTGTCTTCGCCCGACGGCTCGGTCACTCCTCTGGAGATGCGGTCGTTCGCGGAGTTTGATCTGCGGAACAAGATCCTCGCCGTGCCGGGCGTGGCCCAGGTCGTCGCCATCGGTGGGGAACTGCCGCAGTACCAGGTCAACGTGAAGCAGGACCAGCTCGCCCTGTACGGGCTGACCATTTCCGACGTGGTCGATGCCGCCAAAGGGGCGCACTCAACGGCTAGCGCGGGGTACGTCCCCAACTGGGAGAACCAGGAACTGCCGATCCGCCAGACCGCTCGCGTCACGAGCGCCGAGGACATCAAGAACACGCTGGTGCGCATCCACAACGGCGCGGCGGTCACGATCGGGCAGGTGGCTGACGTGCAACTCGGGCCCTCACCCAAGCGCGGCACTGCGTCTGACCGGGCATTGCCCGCGGTTGTCATCAGCGTGCAGAAGAGCCCCGGGACCAACACACTCAACCTGACGACGCAGATAGACGTGGTGCTCGACCAGATGGAGAAGGCCATGCCCAAGGGGATGGTCTTGAACCGCGACCCATTCCGAGCCTCGCGGTTCATCGAGCGGTCCATCCACAATGTGTTCGACAAACTCCTGAAGGCAAGCATCATCGTTGCCATCATCGTTGTCTTGTTCCTGATGAACGCCCGGGCGACAGTGATCACCCTCACCGCGCTGCCGCTGTCGCTGGCCGTGGCGCTTCTCGTCTTATGGGCTTGGGGTCTGTCGATCAATGTCATGACGCTCGGCGGACTCACCGTCGCGATCGGCGAGCTGGTCGATGACGCGATCATCGACGTCGAAAACGTGCTGCGGCGGCTGAAGGAGAACGGTGGACTACCCGAGGGCGAACGCAAGGCACCGGTGGAGGTCATCTACACCGCCAGCAACGAGATCCGCTCGTCGGTGGTCTTTGCCACCATCATTATCTGCATGGTCTTCGTGCCCCTGCTGTTCCTTCAGGGGCTCGAAGGACGGTTCTTCCAGCCCCTGGGAATCGCGTACATCATCTCGATTATGGCCTCGCTGTTGGTGGCGCTCACGGTCACGCCCGCCTTGTGCAAGTGGCTCTTCGCGGGCTCCTTCGGCAAGAAGAACAAGGACGGGCACGGGGAGCACGACGGGTGGCTGGTGCGCAAGCTCAAGCGGGGATACGAACCGGCCCTGCGTGCCAGCCTACGCAATCGCGGGCTGGTGCTGGGCGGGGCGGGCGTTCTCACGGCGCTGTCGCTGGTGCTCATGTCCACCTTCGGTACATCGTTCCTGCCCGCGTTCAAGGAGGGTACGTTCACGGTCTTCCTGCTCGCGCCCCCGGGTACATCGCTGGTCGAGAGCAACCGCCTGGCCGTGGGTGTCGAAGCCCAGTTCGTCCAGATCGAGGGTGTGTCGAGCGTGACGCGGCGCACCGGTCGGGCCGAGCGCGATGAGCACGCCGAGCCGGTGAGCAGTTCCGAGATCGAAGTGACGATGAAGCAGGGCTTCGACCAAGAGAAGGTCCGGGCCGCGATCGACCGCATCATCGCCAACATCCCGGGGATCACCACGATGGTCGGCCAGCCCATTGAGCATCGGCTCAGCCACGTCTTGTCGGGTACGCCAGCGGCCATAGCGATCAACGTCTACGGCGACGACCTCAACGTACTGCGGTCGCTCGCCAAGGAGATCGAGGCGGCGATCAAGCCCATCCCCGGTACGCGTGATGTCGCGGCCAACCGCGAAATCATGATCACCTCGCTTCCCATCCGCTACCGTCCGCAGGATCTCGTCGCCGCCGGACTCTCGCCCGGAGCCGCGGCACAGCAGGTGCAGCAGTTGCTCTATGGCGAGACCGTCGCAGAAGTGAACCAGGGCGTCCGCCGCTATGAAATGGTCGTGCGCCTGGCGGAGAGCGAGCGGGAGCGGATCGACCAGATCATGGACCTGCAGCTCCGCGGGGCGGGTGGGGCGATCGTGCGTTTGCGCGAAGTGGCGGACATCGGCCCGGAGAAGACCAGCAACCTCATCGCCCGTGAGAACGCCCAGCGCAAGGCGGTCGTCTCGACCAATGTCGCCGACGGCTACAACCTCGGACAGCTCGTGGCGCAGGTGCAGGCCAAGGTGGACCCGATCGTCCAGAAGGCCGGATACACCGTCCACTACGGTGGGCAGTTTGAAGCCCAGCAGTCCGCCAGCAGGACGATCTACATCATGGGCGCCGGCGTGGCGGTGTTCATGTTCCTGCTGCTGCAACTGTCCACTGGCAAGTCACGTGTGGCCTTGCTCGTCATGCTCAACCTGCCGCTGGCGCTCATTGGCGGGATCGCGGCGATTTATCTCACCGAGGGTCCGGGGTTGATCAGCAACACCTTGGCGCTCTTCGGGCTCTCATCGTCGCGCTACATCGCCCCAGTGATCTCGATTGCGAGCATGGTGGGCTTCGTGACGCTCTTTGGCATCGCCGTCCGCAACGGCATCCTGCTGGTGAACCACTACGACCACCTGCAGCGGCACGATGGCAGGTCCGTCGGCGAGTCAATCATCCAGGGTTCGATGGAGCGGCTCGTGCCGATCCTGATGACCGCCCTGACGGCGGCACTGGCGCTTATCCCGCTGGCGCTCGCCAAGGGCAAACCCGGAAGCGAGCTTCTGGCACCGCTCGCGATCGTGGTGCTGGGCGGACTGATATCGAGCACGTTCCTCAACCTGTTTGTTGTCCCCGCCGGCTACTCGCTGGCGTTCAAGGTCAAGGAAGACGCCGAGGCGCGCCCCGGCGTGCTGTCCCGTCTGATGCGTCGTTCCTCAAATCGATCCGATTCAACCAACTGATCGTAAGGAGATTCACACATGAAATTCACTTGCACTTTCCCGCTTGTGCTCGCCCTCCCCGCTCTCGCTCTCGCCGTGGCCGTGCCCGCGTGCGAGAAGAAGGCCGAGTCGCCCGCCAAGCCCTCAGCCAACACCGGTGGCCATGCCGCGGGAGATGGTCATGACCACAAGGACGGGGATGACCACGACCACAGGGACGGCCACGGCCACGGTCCCAGGACCGAACTGGGCAGCCAGTCGGCGGGCGGCATGACGATCGTGGCCGCTCGCGAAGGGGGCGTCACCCCCGGCGGCGAGGCGACGTTCGACATTGCTGTGACCGGGGGCGCGGGAAGGCCCGCAGCGGTCCGGGTGTGGGTCGGCACGCAGGATGGCAAGGGCTCGATCAAGGGCAAGGCCGAAGCCGAGGGCGACGGGTGGCATGCCCACGCGGAGGTGCCCAAGCCGCTGCCCGCCGGAAGCAAACTCTGGGTCGAGGTCGAAACGGCCAAGGGCGAGAAGCACGTCGTGGGGTTTGATCTCAAGTCGTAAACCGTGCGCTGGTCGCACACCGTCCCGGCGGCGCGGCCGGGCGGAGAACTGAAGACACGTCCCGGCGGTCCGCGTCCATCCGCCCCGCTTTGGAGAAACACCATGAAGAGTTCGAACCGTTCGTCCGTCGTCCTTGGCCTGCTCGCTGGCGTTGGTCTGACCGCCGCCCTCGCGACGATGATGGGCCAGGGTGCCGCACAGCGCGCCCCCGCCGACACGCAGTACTTCGTCACCGCCGATGATGGCGAGGCCCATCTGTGGTTGCGTGACGGCAACACCCTCAAGATGGTCGCGCACGGCGAATGCGCTGAGTGCAAAGCCAAAGGGGATGACGGCCACGACCACAAGGAGGGCGACGGACACGACCACGCCAAGCCCGCCGCCGCGGCACCCGCAGGCGGGGCCGGGAAGGCCGGCGGCGACCACGGCGACCACGGCCACGGCGAGGGGGGCGCGATCGGCACGGCCACCATCGGCGCATGGACCGTCGCGGTCTCTGGCGAGATCAAGGCCGGGAGCGAGGCCCACCTCGACATCAAGTTGTCGGGGAGCACGGCCCGGCCCGCCGCCGTTCGCGTCTGGATCGGTTCGCAGGACGGCAGGGGCGCGATGAAGCAGAAGGCCGACGGGGGCGGCAACGAGTACCACGCCCACACCGACGTACCGAACCCCATCCCGGCGGATGCGAAACTCTGGATCGAGATCGACGACGGCAAGGGCAGCAAGGCCGTCGGCGGGTTCGCGATCAAGAGGTGATTCCGGCGGATACGCGGGGAGCGGCTCAGCGTACTTGCCCGGCCTGAAGCGACACTCGCTCCTGGCGTGTGGGAACATGCTCCGGGAGCTTTGGAACCTGAACGAGTTCCGAAACGAAGCCCGCGTGCGGTGCTTGGAGGCGGCGCGGCCGCCGCGTTGGATAATGGCATGCCCACGACCACCACCATCATCGCCGTTGACCAACTGGACTGCGCCGCCGAGGAGCAGGTGCTGCGCAAGGCCGTGGGCTCTCTGCCCGGCGTCGCGTCGGTGCAGTGCAACGTCGTGACGCGGCGGATGACAGTGCTGCACGACGCGGCAGCGACTCCGCCCGCGATGCTCTCGGAGAAGGTTCGCTCGGTGGGGATGACGCCGACGGTGGTTTCGCCTGCGGGAGAAACGGGTGTGCTTGCGGGAGCCGACTGCGGCGCGACGGCGTGCGCGCCAGGGGACGCGTACGCAGCGGTAAAGGAGGATACGCGCCCGTGGTGGCGGAAGTACGGGCTGTTCATCCTCGCGGGGTTGCTCGCGGCGGGGGCGGAAACTCTCTACTTCGCGGGCGTGAAGGAGACCTCGCCCATCGTCATCGCGATGTCGGTCGCGTCGATCCTGCTCGGCGGCCTGCCGACGCTGAAAAAGGGCTGGATCGCGCTCCGGACCTTCACGCTCAACATCAACTTCCTGATGACCGTGGCGATCGTCGGCGGGGCGGTCATCGGCGCGTGGCCGGAGATCGCGCTGGTGACCTTTCTGTTCGCGCTCGCCGAACTGATCGAGGCCAAGGCGCTCGACCGCGCGCGGAACGCCGTCAAGGGCCTGATGGCGATGGCCCCCGACGAGGCGAGCGTGAAGCAGCCGGATGGCTCGTGGAAGGTGATGACCGCGGGAGCAGTCCCCGTCGGCGCGGTCGTGCAGGTGAAGCCGGGCGAGCGACTGGCGCTTGATGGCGTGGTGGTCGCGGGCGAGTCGAGTGTCAACCAGGCCCCGGTCACGGGCGAATCCGTGCCGGTGGACAAGAAGGCGGGCGACAAGGTTTTCGCGGGAACGATCAACGAGTCGGGCGTGCTGGAGTTCAAGACCACCGGCGGCAAGGACCAGACCACCCTCGCCAAGATCATCAGGACCGTGCAGGAGGCGCAGGGGAGCCGCGCGCCCACGCAGCGGTTCGTGGACAACTTCGCCAAGGTCTACACGCCGCTTGTCTGTATCGTCGCCGCGCTGGTCGCGGTGGTGCCGTGGCTGGCGTTCGATCAGCCGTTCTATTCCTGGCTCTACAAGGCGCTGGTGCTGCTCGTCATCGCGTGCCCGTGTGCTCTGGTCATCTCAACGCCGGTGACGGTCGTGAGCGGCCTGACGGCGGCGGCCAAGCGGGGCATCCTCATCAAGGGCGGCGTTCACCTTGAGAACGGCCGCAAACTGAAGGTCGTCGCGCTCGACAAAACCGGGACGATCACCGAGGGCAGGCCTCGCGTGACGGATGTGCAGCCGGTAGGTGGCGCGAGCAAAGACGAGGTGCTGCGGATCGCGGCGAGTCTCGATGCGCTCTCGCAGCATCCCGTTGCGATCGCGGTCGTCGCGGCTTGGAGCGGCGAGCGGGCGAGCGTCGAGGCGTTCAAGTCGCTCACGGGTCGTGGAGTGGAAGGACGCATCGACGGCGCGGCGTACTTCGTCGGCAACCACCGCCTCGCCGAGGAACGCAAGGTTTGCTCACTGGAGGTTGAGGCCGTCCTGAGCCACTTCGAGGTGCAGGGCAAGACGGCGGTCGTCGTCGCTTCCGCCAGCACCGTGCTGGGCGTCATCGCTGTGGCCGACACCCCCCGCGAGAGCAGTGTCGAGGCCGTTAAGTCACTGCACGAAATGGGTATCAAGACGCTCATGCTCTCGGGCGACAACCAGACCACCGCGTCGGCCATTGCCAAGCTGGTCGGCATCGATGAGGCCCGCGGCGGCATGCTCCCCGAGGATAAACTCGCCGAGATCGAGCGCCTGACCAAGGAACACGGCGACGCGATCGGCATGGTCGGTGACGGCGTGAATGACGCCCCGGCCCTTGCCAAGTCCACCATCGGCTTCGCTATGGGCGCGGCGGGAACGGACACCGCGCTGGAGACCGCCGACGTGGCGCTCATGCAGGACGACCTGCGCGGCCTGCCCGAGTTCGTGCGGCTCTCGCGGCAAACCGGGCGGGTGCTGGCCCAGAACATCACCTTCGCCATCGGGATCAAGGTGGTCTTCTTCGTTCTCACCCTGGGCGGGTGGGGAACGATGTGGATGGCGGTCATCGCCGACGTAGGGGCGAGCCTCCTCGTGGTCGGGAACGGGCTGCGGTTATTAGGGATGCGGAAGGGTCCGGCGGCCCGGCCGGGGCCGAACCCGCCGCGGAATCTTGCGTAGAGTGAACCCGGCGGACGGTCGGCCGATATACTGGATGCACCGATGGACCCCATGCGTCACCCTCTGCTCCACACCCTGGTCGCACTGCTCATCGGCGTTGTCACGCCGCTGTGCTGCTGCGAGGCGATGGCGTTTGCGGGGAGCGTCTTCGGCGGCCAGCACGGGCCGGCACCTGAGACGACTTCGTGCGGCCACGAATGCCCGGGCGACTCGGCATCGGATCAGCAGCAGGAAGTCCCGTCCGACGACCAGCAGCCGTCGCCCGGGGAATGCCCCTCATGCCCGTCGTGCCAGGGCACATCCGGCGGCACGGGCGTGAAGGCCGAGGCAAACCTTCCCGTGTTCGAGAAGGTTTGGAACGCGCTGGCGACGACCGCCGTCGCGGTGCTCTGGAATCTGCCTCCGCTGGCCGCGCAGTCCATGCCGGGCTGGGCCTCCGACCCACCATTCCTGAGGGCCAACCGCGAAGCGCTGCGGTGGCATTGCACGCTCCTCGTCTAGTTCATCCCTGCAACGGACGCACGCCGTCCAAGCCGTCCTCGCTCGAGCGACCCTTGTTCGCACGCGCGGGTGGTACGCCGAAGGCCCGCGGCCTTGTTGGCCGCTTTGCAGGGAACTCTAATGACCACCACGCCGACTGACCTGCGGACGCTCCGTCGAGCCCCGCGGCCCACAGAACAACACGCCGTACCCCCACCCGCATTGGCGGGAACCACCACAGTCATAGCTCGTCCCAAAGCACGATGGTTGACGAGGCTCCTCGTTCCGACCGCCGTGCTGCTCGCGACGGGGGGCCTGCTCGCGTACGCCGCCCGCGATGCACTCCAGCCCCGGCTGGAGGTGTTTGTCGCCGCGGCGATCCCGAAGGAGATCTTCGCAAACGCGCCGCCAACTGATGGCGCGGAAGCAGCATCGGATACTGCGGAAAAGCCCGCTGACGCCGTGCTCGGTCCGGTGGCTGTGCAAGCGCCCGGATGGATCGAACCCGCGCCGTACGCCGTCAGCGTGCCCGCGCTCGCGGAAGGCGTCGTCAAGGAGCTTCTGGTCCTGGACGGCGAGCGCGTCGAGGTTGGGCAGGTAATCGCCCGGCTGATCGACGACGATGCGCGGCTGGCACTCCGCGCGGCGGACGCGACCGTCGCGGAACGCGACGCGGACGTGGCCCGGACCCGGGCGGCGCTCGCGACCGCCGAGTCGCAGGTGGAGGTCGAGCGCACCGCCGCCGCCGAACTGCGCGACGAGGTGACCCGCAAGCGCGAGTTGGTGCCCGCAGGAGGATTGAGCGAGGGCACGTTCCGCCGGATGGAGATCCGCCTTGGCGGGCTGGATGCGAAGGTCGCTACGGCGGAGAAGATGGTGAGCGAGGCCCGTGCCGTGCTCGCGCAGGCGGAGTCGGCCCGCGCCGCAGCCAATGTGCTGCGGGACGAGGCGGCGCTGCGTCTGGAGCGTATGGAGGTGCGCTCGCCGGTCGCGGGCATCGTGCTCGCCCACTTGGTCGAGCCCGGCTCACGGATCAGCATGAGCGGGCAGAGCGGAGACGCAGGGCCCGCTAGGAGCATGATGGGGGCGGTCATCCGCCTCTACGACCCCGCGAAACTCCAGGTGCGTGTAGACGTGCCACTGGCTGACGCCGCCAAGGTGAGCGTGGGCACGCGGGCGACTGTCAGCACCGAGGCGCTGGCCGACCAGACGTTCAGTGGCGTGGTGTCGCGAGTCGTTCACGAGGCCAACATCCAGCGGAACACGGTGCAGTTCAAGGTCGCTCTCGACGCGCCATCGCCCGTTCTCAAGCCCGAGATGCTCACCCGCGTAAGACTTCACGCACCCGCGTCGGCTTCTCAGCGGCGCTCCAATGGGAGCATCGGCGGCCCGTTCCCCGGTGACAGCGGCGGTGGAGACCTGACGCTTCTGGTGCCGACGGCCGCCGTTGCTGCGGCTGGCGATGGGCGAGGCCAGGTCTGGGTCGTGGATACTTCTGGCGGCAGCCCTGTCGCGCGCCGCCGCGACATCGTCACCGCTCCCTCGGCGGACGAGGGTTTCACCGCCGTGATAAGCGGACTCCGCCTCACCGACCGCATCATCCTGGACCCGCCCGCTCCGCCCGCGATCCGCGACGGCATGCGGCTCAAAGTTCTGGGGGAACGCACAACTACTCCCTTGGAACCCGCGTCCTCAAACCCGTAGCTCCCGGTTCCAGAACATCCCCGCGACAAACTCGCGGCATCAACGAGAAGCCCCATGACCACGAACCAAACGCACGCACGAACATCTCCCCTTGGCCCGCCGCTCATCCAGTGCCGCCGGCTCACCAAGACGTACAAGAAGGGCGACAACACCATCACGCCGCTCCAGGAGCTCGACCTCGACGTGCCGGCGGGCGACTTCCTCGCCCTCATGGGCCCCTCGGGCAGCGGTAAGACCACGCTGCTCAATCTTATTGCCGGGATCGACCGGCCCAGCGGCGGGCAACTCATCATCGGCGGCACGGACATCTCCACGCTGTCGAGGTCCAAGCTCGCCGATTGGCGGAGTGTGAACGTCGGCTATGTCTTCCAGCTCTACAACCTCGTGCCCGTGCTCACGGCCTACGAGAACGTCGAGCTACCCCTCCTGCTCCACAGCATGTCGGCCCGCGAGCGACACGAGAAGGTACAGACCGCCATGCAGCTCGTAGGGATCGCCGACCGGCACGACCACTACCCGCGGCAACTCTCGGGCGGCCAGGAGCAGCGTGTCGCCATTGCCCGCGCGATCGTGACCGACCCCACCATCATCGTCGGAGACGAGCCCACCGGCGACCTCGACCAGGAGTCGGCGCAGGCGATCATGGATCTCATGACGCGCCTCTGCGAGGATCTCGGCAAGACCCTCATCATCGTGACCCACGACTCCAAGAGCGCAGCGTATGCCAAGCGGACGCTGCACCTGGAGAAGGGCCGCCTGATCGAAACCGCCGATCTCGCCGCACGCCGCGCACCCCTTGTCCCGCAGGAGGCCTAACTCATGATCGCCCCCAAGTTTATGCCCGTCGTCTTCAAGCAGCTGTGGCGGCACCGCGTCCGCAGCGTGCTCACGCTCTCGGGCGTCGCCATCGCCATGTTCCTCTTCATCGCCGTGCAGACGCTGCAGGAGGGCGTGCGCCAATCCACGCAAGCTGCTGCGGGGGACACCACGCTGGTGGTCTACCGTGAGAACCGCTTCTGCCCCGCCGCCAGCCGCCTGCCGCAGTTCTACGTTGACCGCATCGAGAAGATCCCCGGCGTCGTCTCGGCGGTGCCCGTTAAGATCGTGGTCAACAACTGCCGGGCCTCGCTCGACGTCGTCACCTTCCGCGGCGTGCCGCGCGAGAACCTTGGTGGTCCCAACGGGTGGGCGAGCAAGTGGCAGATCATCGCCGGCTCCGTGGCCGAGTGGGAGAAGCGATCGGACTCGGCACTCGTGGGCGAGACGCTCGCAGCGCGGCGCGGCTTCCGAGTCGGCCAGTCCTTCGACGCCTCGGGCATCACCGTCACAGTGGCAGGGATCATCCGCTCCCCCGAAGCGCAAGACCAGAACGTCGCCTATGTCCACCTTGACTTCCTTCAGCAGGCCGGCGCGGGGGGGGGCAAGGGCGGCGGGCTGGGCGTCGTCACGCAGTTCACCGTCCGCGTCGATGACCCGGCGAGGATGGAGGCCGTGGCGGAGGCGATCGATGCCGAGTTCCGCACTGAGGCCGACCCAACGATGACCAGTCCCGAGAAGGCCTTCGTGGCGCAGGCCGGGGCCGACATCGTGGAGATCGTGAAGTTCACGCAGTGGCTGGGGTGGGGGTGCCTGGCGGCGGTGCTGGCGCTGGTCGCCAACGCCATCGTGCTAAGCGTGCAGGACCGCATCAAGGAGCACGCGGTCTTGCAGACCTTGGGGTTCCGCTCCGGCCTCATCGCCCGACTGATTGTCAGCGAAGGGATGCTCATCGGCTTGCTCGGGGGTGCGATCGGCACGGGCATCGCCCTGTCGGTCGTTCACTTCGGCAACTTTACGCTCTCGCAAGAGGGGCTGTCGATCGGCGTGAGTGCCTCGTGGTCGGTCCTGGCCTGGGGCCTCATCATCTCGGCGGGCGTGGGGATCGTGGCGGGTTTGGTGCCCGCGTGGCGGGCCGGTCGCCGCGAGATTGCATCGTGCTTCCGGGCGGTGTGAAAGAGGAACCTATGAGACTTCTTCCGTTTGCATACGCAGTCCGCAATCTGGGCCGCTCACCCTCGCGGCTGTTTCTATCTGTCGCGGGGGCGGCGATGGTGGTGCTGCTCATCCTGGTCGCGGGCGGCTTCGTGAACGGCATGAGCCGGGCACTCAAGGCCACCGGCGGGGAGCACAACGTCATCCTCCTGGGCGCGGGGAGCGAGGAGAGCGTCGAGCGCTCCGAGATTCCGGCGGCGACGCCGGGGGTGCTCTCGGCCAGCGTGCCGGGCATCCGCACGCGGGCGGGGGTGGCGTATGTCTCGCCCGAGGTCCATGTGATGCTGCCGGTGGGAGTGGTCGGTACGGCGGCTGCGCCGGTGCGCACTGGCGCGGGCAGCGATGGCGCGCTCGCGCCCAAGGCGAAACTCCGCCAGGTGATGATGCGCGGCGTGACTCCGGCGGCGGCGCTGGTCCACGAGTCGGTGTCGCTGACTGAGGGTCGCTGGCCCGCATCCGGTGCGGATGAGGTATTGGTCGGTCGTATGGCGGCGACAGTGCTGGGTGTGGCGGCGACTGACGTGCAGATCGGAAAGTCGCTCATCATCGACGGCAGGCCGTGGACCATCGTCGGGCGTTTCAGCGCGCCCGGGACGGTCGTTGAGGCCGAGGTGTGGCTGCCGCTGGCGGATCTGATGGAAGCCACCAAGCGGGACACGATCTCATGCGTGATCCTTACGCTCGACCCCTACAACGAGACTACGGGCGAAGGGGCAGAGTTCGGTGATATCGCGGCCTTCACCAAGACGCGGCCGGACCTCGAACTGGTCCCCATGACCGAGCGCGAGTACTACGGAAAACTGGCGAGTTTCTTCGGGCCGATCAAGATTGTCGCGTGGGTGACGGCGGGGCTGATCGCCGTCGGCGGGCTCTTCGGCGGGCTGAACACGATGTACGCCGCGTTCGCCTCGCGCATCCGCGAGCTGGGCACGCTGCAATCCATCGGCTACCGGCGGCTGGCGATCGTCTGGTCGATGATTCAGGAATCGACGCTGGCAACGGCGGCGGGCGGGCTGCTCGCGTGCGCGGTAGGCGTCTTCCTGCTCGACGGGCTGGCGGTGCGGTTCTCGATGGGGGCGTTCGGTCTGATGATCGACGAAACGGTGATCGGGCTGGGGCTGCTGACGGGCCTAGCCCTGGGTGTCGTGGGCGCGTTGCCCCCGGCGATTCGATGCCTTCGGCCGACGATCCCCGTCGCGCTCAAGGCGGTGTGATGGTGAACGTGTACGCCGCCGCGGCGTGTGCCGCGGGGCGAGAAGTATCCAAGGAACCTTGCAGGGAGTTTCGATATGAAAGCGATGAAGATGAACATGACCGGTTCGATCAAGGCGATGACGGTGGCCGCGATGATTCTGGGCGGCGCGGCAGGCGTCGGAGCCATCGCGCCTCAGGCCGCGATGGCGCAGGTCAAGAGCGTGGCGGACGTGAAGACGATGCTCAGGCCGGAACTTCCGGCGAATGCGCTGGAGATCACCGCCGCGATGAAGTCGGCCAAGGTGGGCGAGACGATCACCGTGCGCGGCACCGTGGCGATGTCGAAGGACGCGTTCGTCGAGAATCGCGCGATGTTCACGCTTGTGGATGAATCCACCCGCAAGGGATGCTGCCCGCCGCTGGACAAGCTGCCCGACACCGCGTGCGACATTCCGGCGGAAGGGCGGGCGACGGTGCAGATCGTGGACGCGAACGGAAAGCCGCTCCGCTCGGGACTCAGCGGCCAGCACGGGTTCAAGGCGGGCGCGGAGGTCTTTGTGACCGGCAAGGTCGAGACCGCCAACGGCACCGATGCGCTGGTGCTCACCGCATCCTCCCTGCACGTGGCCAAGGCCCCGCTGCCGAGCGGGTTCTTTGTCGAGAAGCAGCCGGAGAGCGCCAAGGACGTATCCGAAGTCCGCAAGGCCGGAACACTCAAGGCCGGCGACGACGTCGTGCTTCGCGGCCGGATCGGCGGTAGCAAGGACCCGTTCGTTGCTGGTCGCGCCGTATTTACTCTCATGGGCCGCGGGCTCAAGGCCTGCAACGAGATCCCCGACGACAAGTGCTCCAAGCCCTGGGACTACTGCTGCGAGACCAAGGAGGAGATCCTCGGCAACTCCGTGACCGTCCAGGTGGTGGACGCCAAGGGGCAGATCCTCCGCACGGACATGAAGGGGCGGCGCGGGCTGAAGGAGCTCTCGGAGATCGTGGTTGTCGGAAGGGTCGCGGCGGCCGACGGGAAGACCATTGTGGTCAACGCGTCGTCCGTCTACGCGGTTCAGTGACTCTCGTGTTGGTACGGCACCAAACAGCCCCGGCCAAGTTCCCGCGTACCGGGGATCGACAATGACACCTATCCAACTCACGCCACGACGAATGGCTGATCAGATCGAGTACGTCCCACCCGGCCCGCCGCTGGACTGGCTGCTAGAGCCGCTGCCGGAGCCGGATGAGGAACTCGACGACATTGAGGACCCGCTGGACTTGCTGGCAGACGAGCCGCTGCTGCTCGAGGAACCGCTGCCGGAGCCCGAGCCGCTGGAGCTCGACCCCGAGCCGGAGGAGTGGGCCGTCGCGGGCATGTCGTTGTGGACCCAGACGCCCTCGGCGGAAAACGTGTTCGTGCCGGGGATGTGGATGGCCACGGTCCGGGTTGGTGCCTCGATGCGGTCCACCGTCTCCACGAGTTCCTCAGCAAGTCGCTCGCCGATCAGGTAGTCGCCCTTCTTGAGCAACTCCGCCGACGAGAAGCCCCATTCGTCGCCGCGGCGCATGAGGAACGGGTGCTCCGGCGTGGCCTTGATCCGGCGGTTGATGACCACAAACCCGGTGTGCTCACCAAGCTTGACGCTGGCGACGCGGCCGACCGTCGGGATCGTGCCGCGCAGGCCGCCCCCACGAGCATGAGAAAGCCACTGGTACTGGGCGCGGTAGGGGACATCGACTTCGAGGCCGGGCACCTTGATCGTGGCGACGCTGTCGCCCGGCTTAAGGTTCTCGATCGTGGTGACGCGGCCGTCGGCCAGGCGGACGAGCGTGCCGAAGAGCAGGCAGTTCGAACCCCCACCGCCACCTCCGCCGCCGCCTCCACCACCTCCTCCACCGCCACCACCGCCCCCCGATCCTCCACCACCCGAACCTCCGCCTCCGGAGCCGCCGCTGCCCGATCCGCTGCCGCCGGACCCGCCACTTCCGGAGCCGCCCGAGCCTGATCCACCCGAACCACCCGAGCCGGAACCTCCGCTCCCGCCCGATCCCGACCCCCCCGACCCGCCCGAGCCGCTGCTGCCACCGCCGCCGGAGGAGCCACCCGATGCGCCGGAACTCCCGCCGCCCCCGCTTGACGCGCCGCTGCTGCCCGCACCGGAACTGCCCGATGCGCCGCTCGATGCGCCGCTGCTGGCCCCGCTGCTCGCGCCGCTCGAAGCGCCCGAGGAACCGCTCGACGAGCCCGAGCCGCTGCTGGATGACCCGCTTGACGATGATCCCGACAAGCTGCTGCCGCTCGACGAAGACGAGCCCGACGAGGAGCTCTCCGAACTCCCGGACGAGCCGGAGCCCGACCCCGAGCCGCCGGGGCCGCCAGTGGAGGCCCACACAGGGATGTAGAGGAAGTACCGGCGGGGCTCGTCGCTCATCCCTTGTTCTCCTGCGCTGGGTTGGCGGGCTGATACCACCCGGCGGTGCTGATGGGTTTCGAGCACTCGGCGGCCGCGTCGCTCACGGCCTGCTCGAAGGGCACGAACTCGAACGCCTTTAGGGCGCACGACTCGGGATCGGGCGCGCAGTTGACCACGCGGAAACGGTGCTGCTCGAAGTGCGGCTTGAGGGCCTCGAAGCGCTTCTGGAGGCTCTCGTACAGGATGTTGTTGTGGCGGATCGCGTCCTTGCTGCGGTTCTCGTCGAAGGCGTAGCGCCGGTCGCGGGCCATCTTCAAGTCGCAGCCGAGCAGGTAGACCGTGCGGAAGCCCAGGTAATGGAGCAGGTGCAGCGCGGCGAGCATGACGCTCCGCTTGCCCTTGATCCCCAGCGAGTCCGTGTGCTCGCCGTCCTGGCCCCAGTTGATGGTGTCGGCCTTGAGGAATCGGCTGTGGTCGAAATGGTCGCTGCGGCGGTAGAAGAGCACGCCCGGCATCTGTCGCACCTTGAACGCGCTCGCACGGAACGAGCCGTCGGGGTTTTGCACGCGCAGGCGCTTGTCGAAGTGCGAGACGGGCACGATCTTCAGGATGCCCGGGTCCTTCCAGCCCGTGTCGATGAAGCGGCCGGGGTCGTCCACGCACGTCCACAGCGTGGGGCGATGCACGGCCCAGGCGTTGTTGACGGCCATCGTGACGATGCCGCGCTGGTTGAGCCGCGTCAGGTCGAGTTGGGCGAGCGACGGTCCCGAGAGGATCAGGAA
>JAHCJE010000120.1 GCA_026128865.1 Phycisphaeraceae bacterium
CCACGACCACCGCCACCATGATGAGGCCGAAGGCGACGTAGTCGTTGATCCGGGGCTTCTCCTTCAGGAACGCCAGCACGAACACGGTGAAGACCGTGAGCGTGATCGCCTCCTGGAGGATCTTCAGTTGCGGGGCGGTGAACGGGCCGCCCATGCCGGCGTGGCCGATGCGGTTCGCCGGCACCTGGAGGACATACTCGGGCAGGGCGATGAGCCACGAGACGGCGATGGCGGTGAAGAGCGTCCACGACCGCGCCTTGAGGTGGCCGTACCACGCGAAGGTCATGAAGACGTTGGAGGCGACGAGGAGGAGGACGGTCAGCAGCGCCTTGCCCATGGCATGAGCGTATCTGCGCGGTGGGGGCAGCGTGCGGGGCCTTCGAGGGGCTGGAGAAGACGCAGCCGCCACGGAGTGGCGGGTACCCGTCTGCGGTTCAGTTCCCCGTGTCGAAGTCGGCGTCCTCGCGGTCGATGGCGGCGTCGTGCTCGGCGAGCACGCCGTTGACCTCGTCGGGCGTCTCCATGTCGGGTCGGACCTCGCGGTAGACCGAGCCGTCCACGAAGCCCTGCAACTTGCGGGCGCGGACGGGGTGCTGGAGTTTGCGGATGGCCTTGGCCTCGACCTGGCGCACACGCTCGCGCGTGACCTTGAAGATGCGCCCGACCTCCTCCAGCGTGTAGGTGTACCCGTCGCCGATGCCGTAGCGGAGTTTGATGATCTCTCGCTCGCGGTAGGTCAGGGTCTTCAGCACGGCCTCGATGCGCTGCTTGAGCATGTCCTGGGCGGCGTTCTCGGTCGGCTGGGACTGGGACTCGTCCTCGATGAAGTCGCCGAAGTAACTGTCCTCGCTCTCGCCCACCGGGCGGTCCAGCGAGACCGGGTGGCGCGAGATCTTCATCACCCGCCGCACCTCGGCGATGTTCATGCCCGACATCTCGGCCAGTTCGTCCAGCGTCGGCTCGACGCCCGTCTCCTGGTGGACCTGCTTCTGGAGGTTGCGCAGGCGCGACATCGTCTCGATCATGTGGACCGGGATGCGGATGGTGCGGGCGTGGTCGGCGATCGCGCGGGTGATGGCCTGGCGGATCCACCACGTCGCGTAGGTCGAGAACTTGTACCCGCGCTTGTACTCGTACTTGTCCACCGCGCGCATCAGGCCCGTGTTGCCCTCCTGGATGACGTCCAGGAACGACAGCCCGCGGTTGCGGTACTTCTTGGCGATGGAGACGACCAGCCGCAGGTTCCCCCCCGAGAGGTCGCGCTTCGCCTGCTCGTACTCCCAGAAGACGGTGTTGATCGCGCGGACCCGGCCCGCCAGTTCTTCGGGGGTCTCGAGCACGAGCGAGCGCAGGCCCGTCAGTTCGTCGCGCATGACCTCGACGTCCTCGGGGTCGTACCGCTTCGGGAACCGCTCGGCCTTCAGCAGTTCGCCCTCGAGGTCCGCCATCTTCTTGCTGATCGAGCGCAGTTTGCGCATCAGCGGGATGATCCGCCCCGTTCGCAGGCTCAGTTCTTCGGTCAGCGCGGCCATGCGCCGGCGCCGCGTGGCGATCCGCTCGCTCAGCGCGGCGACCTTACGCCGGTCGCGCTTGCGGGCGGACTCGATCGCCGCCCAATCCGCGCGGTTCAGCGCGAGCAGTTGCTCGATCGTGCGAAGGTTCGCGGGGATGCGCCGGGCGATCTTCTCCTTCGCGTTGATCTCCGCCGTCGAGACACGCATCGTGCGGTCGAAGGGGAGCGACCCGGCGTCCACCATCCGCAGCGTCTCCACCGCCTGCTGCACGACGTAGTCGCTCTCCAGGCAGCGGCGGCGGAAGATCATCCGCGTCGTCTCGATCTTCTTGGCGAGGCGGATCTCCTCGTCGCGCGTCAGCAGCGGGATCGAGCCCATCTGCGTCAGGTACATCCGCACCGGATCGTCGATCCGCTTGCCCCCCGGCTCGTCCCCCGCGGACTCGTCCAGTTCACGCTGCAGGGCCTCGGGGTCGAGGGCCTCGGCCTCGGCGACGTCGATCGCGGCCTGCGTCATCTCCGCGCGGGCGTCCTCGGAGAGTTCGCGCTGGAGGGCGGCGGACACCTCGGTGCGTTCGCCGCCCGCCACGCTCATGGCGCGGAACTGCTTGGGCAGGCCCGCGCCCGCGCCACCGAGCGGGGTGCCGACGAGGGGGTTGTGGCCCGGCTCGTCGCCGCGCCGGATCGAGTCGCGGTGGAGGCGGGCGCGGTACTCCAGTTCATCGACCATCTCGATGCCCTGCGCGTCCATGATGGCGAGCAGTTCGTCGATGCGGTCTGGATCGACCATCTCGTCGGGCAGCGTGTTGTTCAACTCCTCGTACGAGAGCCACCCGCGCTGCCGCCCGACCTCGATCATCTGTGCCAATGCCGGATGTATTTCGCCGATCACTGCGCTCTCCTCAGGGCGTCCCTCGCCCACCGATGAAGATGGTCCTGCGCCGCACACAAGCGCCGTCGATGGCGCACGCCCGTCTCCTCAGCCCTTTCCCAGTCCGGCCGCCGGGCGCGGGAGCGCGAGCGCATCCCCGCCCAGGGCGCGGTGCTTCGATCTGATCCGTTCGATGGCCGCGGCCGCGTCGCCCGTCGGCGCGGCGCCGGCGTGCCGATGCAGCACCGCGGCCCGCGTCGCGCAGTCGAGCAGCAACGCCCGCAGTCGCGCTTCGTCCTCATCCGTCTCGCGCCGGATGCGCTGGTGCAGTTCCACCGCCACCGCCGCGATCGCCTCGTCCTCGGCTGCCGCCAGTGCCTCGTCCAGTCCGGGGGCGCGGCCTTCATGCGCGATCCGAGCAACGGCATGAGCGAGCGACTGCATCCGGGGCGAAGCGTAGCCCGCGCACAGCAGGCCGTCGCGCTGGTCTTCCGAGAGAACTTCCCACAGACTCCCGTCGCACAGAAGGCACCCCAGGGCGGTCTCCGCCGGCCCGAGCCGCGCCGTCCCCGGTCGGTTGGTGGCCGCGGCCTCGCCGGAGTCGCCCGCCTCACCATCCGGCCTGCGCTTCGCCCCGGCCCGGGCGGCCTGCGCGAGCGTGCGGTCGTCCAGCCCGGTAACCTCGCTCAGCCTGCGGATGACCAGTTGCCGCCGGATCGGCTCGGCACGCGACAGGCCCAGGTCGCTCAGCAGCGCCAGTTCCTCCTTCGTCGCCCGTTCGAGCGCGGACAGCCCGGCCCCGGCCACGCGCTCGCGCAGCCGCTCGAACCGGTACTCGAGCAGTTCGACCGATGCGTCGATCACGCGCCGGAAGACCTCCGCCCCGCCCGGACGCTTCAGCAGTTCGTCCGGGTCCTTGGCGTCGGTGTGCCGGCCGAGTGTCGCGATCCGCACGTCCACCGGCTGCGAGAAAAAGACCTCCGCGGCACGGTCGGCCGCCTTCAGCCCTGCTGTGTCGCCATCGAAGAGCAGGACGATCCGGTCGCAGCGGGTGCGCAGTTCGGCCGCGTGCTGCTTCGTCAGCGCGGTGCCGAGCGTGGCGACCACGTTCTCGAACCCGGCCTGGTGGCACGCGATCGCGTCGGTGTAACCTTCTGTGATAATGGCGACGTCCTCGCGCTGGATCGCGCGGGCGGCCTGGTGGAGGGCGAAGATCGCCGAGGACTTGTCGAAGACCGCGGATTCGGGCGAGTTGAGGTACTTCGGGTCGTCGTTGTCGTCGATGCGCCGCCCGCCGAAGGCGATCACGCGCCCCGCCTTGTCGTGGATCGGGAAGGTGAGGCGGTTGCGGAAGGTGTCGTACCACCCGCCGTCCTTCTCGCGCAGCAGGCCCGCGGCCACGAAACGGCGCACGTCGAGTTGGCGCTGGCGCAGGCGCAGCAGCAGCCCGTCCCAGCGGTCGGGGGAGGCGCCGAGGCCGAATCGTTCGACCATCTCGGGCGAGATGCCGCGCCGCTCGATGACCGCACGGGCCGGCGCGCCGTGCTCGTCGTGGCGGAGGAGGGTCTGAAAGAACGCCTGCGCCTCGGCGTTCGCGCCCAGCAGGTCTGCACGCGAGAGGCCGTCCGCGGAACGAGGCGCATCGCGCCGCGTCAGTTGGACTCCGGCCCGCTCGGCGAGGTACCGCAGGGCCTCGGGGAAGTCCATGCGGTGGTACTTCTGGACGAAGGTGAACACGTCGCCTCCCGCGCCGCAGACGAAGCAGTGGAAGATCTGCTTGGCCGGGACGACGTTCATGGAGGGCCGGTGGTCGTCGTGGAAGGGGCAGAGGCCGACGTACTCGCGCCCGCGCGCCCGCAGCGCGACGTGCTCGCCGACGATGCGCGCGATGTCGGAGGCGTCGCGCACGCGCTCGCGGTCGGTTCTTTGTGCGTTCTGGTCGGCCACAGATGTCGCGTCCGTCAGGCCGGTCGAATGCCGGCGTGCTCCCGAACCAAGCGTCCTGCTGGTCACGACGGGGAGCGGACGGTGTCCGCGCGAGAGTCCGTGTCTAGCCGCGCGTGGCGTGCGCCCATCCGATGGGGCGCTTGTTGCGCGGACGGCCCCGCTTTCGGCATCGCTCGGGAACGGTGCTGCCCGTCGGGACAATGCCCTGACGGGACGATGGGCGAGCGACCCCGCTGGTCCAACCATGCAACGCTAGCACGGGTCCGGCGGGAATCAACGAATCCGGAAGTCGGCACACGTAAATCGTTTCATATCAGAGACTTATGAGAATCACCCGGGTTCGGAGGCACCGCGCGGCCCGTGTGTTCGTAGATTAGTAGGCTGAGGGTCGCGCAGGGCTATCGGACGAGAGTGGAAGCACGCGGCCCGATCGGGGAGACTCCTGCCATGGAACGGCGTCGGATCGTCTTCAGCGGGCACGTGCAGGGCGTGGGCTTTCGGGCCACGACACGCCACATCGCCCAGTCCTACGCCCTGACCGGCTGGGTCCGCAACGAGCCGGACGGGGCGGTTACGGTCGAGGCCCAGGGCGAGGCTCCGGAGATCGAACTGTTCCTGATCGACCTGCGCGAGCGGATGAGCGGGTTTATCCGGGATGAACGGGCCGACGGTCTGAGCGTCATCGAAGGCGAGACGGAGTTCCGGGTGTTGCCGTGATGCGTTCGCGCTCCCGCGGCGTAGCATCGGCCCCCGAGCCTTTCCATGCTGATTCTGTTCGACATCGACGCGACGCTGGTCACGACCAGCGGTGTGGGCCGCCACGCGATGGCCGAGGCCGGGCGCCGGCTCTACGGGCCTGCGTTCACGCCCGACGGCGTCGAGTTCGCCGGCCGCCTCGACCCGCTGATCCTGACGGACCTGTTGAGGCGCAACGGTCTGGAGCCGACGCCCGATCGCCTGGCCGCGATGCGACGCGAGTACCGCGGGGCGCTCGTCGAAGGGCTTCGCACCCCGGGGATCGCGCGTGCGCTGCCGGGTGTGCACGCGGTCGTGGATGCGCTCGTGGGCGAGTCCGGCGTCACCCTCGGTCTGCTCACCGGCAACTTCGAGGAAACCGGTCGGCTGAAACTGGGGGCGTGCGGGCTGGATGCCGACCGCTTCCGCGTGCGGGTCTGGGGCGACGAGTCGCCGCACGAGCCGCCCAGCCGCGACCACCTGCCGGCGGTGGCGATGGAGCGCTATGCGGGCGTGTTGGCCCACCCGGTGCAGGCGGACCGGGTGACGATCGTGGGCGACACGGTGCACGACGTGGCGTGCGCGAGGGCGAACGGATGCCGATCGCTCGCGGTGGCGACCGGCTCGTTTCCCGCCCACACGCTGCTGGCCGCCGGCGCGGACGAGGTGATGGCGGACCTGAGCGACGTGGCGGCGGTGGTGCGGTGGTTGCTGGGCTGAGCCGCGGGTCGCGGCGGGCCGCGGTCGGTAGACTGCAGAGGAGGGCCGGAGGTGTACGAAATGTCGGCGAGCTACCGGGCGTTGTGCTCGGACTTCTACGTGAACCAGAAGGTGAGCCTGAAGCTCGACCTGCCGCGCGGGCGGGAGCAGACGCTGGAACTCTTCGAGCGTCTGCGCCGGCAGTACCCGTCGATGTCGCACTTCCGCCGCTACCGCGAGGAACTCTCGCTGGACACCCCGCCGGGCGAGTCGCCGCACAGGTGGGTGGCGGTGCGGTCAAACTCGATCCGATCGGGCGTGGTGAACGGCGACTCGCTGGGGGACGCCTACGGCCTGCACCGGACGGTCTCCGAGATCGCGCCGTACTTCCTGAGCGTGAGTCCGTTGGACGTGGACTTCGTCGAGTTGCTCTACGGGTTCGACCTCTCGGCGGGCGGGAACCACGACTCGATCGTGGCAAGCGCGCTGCTGGGCGGGTCGCCCCTGGGCGCGTTGGCCGAGATCCCCGGCGCGGGTCCGATCGACTGCCAGCCCGTGCTGGGGCTGGCGCTCGGCGGGGGGGGGGAGTACGAGGCGTACTTCGAGGTGCGGACGCGACCCGCCTCGGGCGAGGACCGCGAGCGCGAGCGCGGCGAGGAGCCGATCAGCGTGTACCTGACCGTGCGGCGGAACGGACCCTTCGGTGACCTGGGCGAACTGCCCGAGACGATCGCGACGCTCGCCGAGCGCGGCGAGGAACTCATCGACTCGCGCGTCGTGCCCACGCTCCTCGTCCCCATACGCGAGGCGATCGTCTCCGGGCTGTAGCGGGGGGACGGAGGCGGCGACCGGCCGATGCAGACCCAGACCCTCGACACCGCGACGCTCGTCCTCGCCATCGGGGGCATGATCCTCGCGCTCTCGTTCGGGGGCGTGGCGATCATGGCGCTCCGACGCCGGATGCTCGCCAAGGACGCGCCGACAGCCGAGGAGGGGGCGGGCATGCTCGACTCGCTGCGGGCGATGCGCGCCCGGGGAGAACTGAGCGAGGAGGAGTTCCAGGCGGCCCGCGCCGCGTTCCTCTCCAAGGCTGTGGGATCGGCGGTGCCGGGCGTGCCCGAGCGGGGCGCACAGGCGGCGCGTCCGATATCGCGCGGGGGTACGGATGGCGAACGGCGAGTGCCGCCCGGAGTGGACTTGACCGGCGCGCCGCTGCCGAGGCCGACGGACCGAGAATGACGGCGTTCGCGCGTGAAATTCTCGGCCCTTGTGCGGCGCGAGAGTGGAGACGCGGGGTGCGCACGCCGATAGACTTCGTGTTGCCCCGCCCGAGGGCGTGCGTTTACCGGACCGAGCGAGGGATTCATGGCAAAGAACCGCAGCGACGGCAGCGATCACGGCCCGGGCGACCACGGCGACGGCGGAGGATTCCGCGGACGCAAGGTGACGACCTGCTCCTTCTGCGGGAAGACCAGCCGCGAGGTCGGGCCGATGGTCGAAGGCCCGAGCGAGGTCTACATCTGCCCCAACTGCGTGGACCTCTGCCAGAACATCTTCCGGCAGGAGCGGCGCCGTGTCAGTTCCGCCAGCAGTGCGCTGAGCGACATCCCCTCGCCGCGCGCGATCAAGGAATACCTCGACCAGTATGTCATCGGCCAGGAACTGGCCAAGCGCTCGCTCTCGGTCGCGGTGCACAACCATTACAAGCGGCTGCTGCACGCCGAGAGCGAGGACGCGGGCGCGATCGAGATCGAAAAGAGCAACATCCTGATGATCGGGCCGACGGGCAGCGGCAAGACGCTGCTTGCACGGACGCTCGCTCGGCTTCTCAAGGTGCCCTTCGCGATCGGTGATGCGACCACCCTCACCGAGGCGGGCTACGTGGGCGAGGACGTCGAGAACCTGCTGCTCCGACTGCTCCAGGCGGCGGATTTCGAGGTCGAGGCCGCCCAGCGCGGCATCATCTATGTCGACGAGATCGACAAGATCGGCAAGACATCGCACAACGTCTCCATCACGCGCGACGTCTCCGGCGAGGGCGTGCAGCAGTCGCTTCTGAAGATGCTCGAGGGGACGATGGCGAACGTGCCGCCGCAGGGCGGGCGCAAGCATCCCGAGCAGCAGTACATCCAGTTGGACACCCGGAACATCCTGTTCATCTGCGGCGGGACGTTCGTGGGGCTGGAGGACATCATCCGCCGGCGCATCGGGCAGACCCGCATCGGGTTCAGCACCGCGCACGCACGCGGGCCGGGGTTGGTCGCCGCGGGCGAGGACGGCGACTTCAGCGTCCTCTCGAAGGTGCAGACGGAGGACATCATCGAGTTCGGGATGATCCCCGAACTGGTGGGCCGCCTGCCCGTCATCACGCCTCTCGAACCGCTGTCGGTTCCCGCGCTGATGCAGATCCTGACCGAGCCGCGCAACGCGCTCGTGCGACAGTACCAGCACATGTTCCGTCTCGAAGGCGCAACGCTGACATTCACCGATGGCGCGTTGCGCTCGATCGCCGAGAAGGCCGTGAAGCGAAAGACCGGCGCGCGGGCGCTGCGGGCGGTGATGGAAGAGTTGATGCTCGAAATGCTCTACGAACTGCCCGACCTCGACAACGACGGCGTCGAGTACGTCGTCGATGAGTCGGCCGTGCGCCGCAAGCCCTCGCTCGCCGAACTGCGCCTGCCCCGCAAGGAGTCGGCGTAAGGGCGATACAACTCGCGCGGAGGCGAGGAGTGTCGGGGATGCGCGTCGGGGGCTTTTCGCGCTCAGGCGGGCTGTGCCTGGGACCGCGCGCTCGAGCGAGCTGACATCAGTCCCTGGATGGCGAAGCCGATGACGGCGACCAGCCCCCACGTGATGAGCCAGCCGGCGGGGGTACGGTCCGCGAGGCCGGCACCGGGGAGGTCGTGTGTCTCAGCGATCCACACCGCAGCGGCGAGCCAGAGGGCGGAACCGGCGATGGCACTGATGGCGGCGGAGGTCCGTCGCGGCCAAAGGAGGCCGACAAACAGACCGGTCAGTCCGCCAGCAAGACCTGCCAGCAGAATTCCGCTCCGTTTGGCCGGGTCCATGGCGAGGTATGTGTCTCGGAGATCGAAGATAGCGGCTTCCGGCGTGTGCGTGGCAACCGAGAGTGGCGTTCCAGGCGGCGTGGGTTCCGGTTCAGGGGTTTTCGCTCGGATGATGGTGCCGCTCGGGAGCATCACGAACTTCGCATTGTGCTGCTGGCTGTGGGCCTCGGAGGGGTAGGCGACGGCAGCGGTCGGTTTGACCATGTTCGAGCCGAGGGCTGGACCCCAAGCAGCGGCGGTCGCCAGGACGCCGATGGCCGCGAACGTGGCGGCTGCGGTCGTGGCGACGACCATTCTGTAGAGCAGGAGGGCGGCTCCGAGGCCGAGCAAGGCTCCGATCCCGACCCCGGCAGCCAACGGTGGCTGGTTCTCGGCACCCGAGCCGGCCGCATTCACTATGAGTGCGAACCCTGCTCCCGCGCCAAGGATGGCACCGACGAAGGCAGCGGCAGGCTTCATGAGTTTCGCCCCGAAGAGCCAGAGGGCGATGCCAAGAAGGCCGAGGAGGGCGGCGGCGACCAGTCCCAGCCCGGCCGGCGCCTGGTCCGCGAACCCGGCCAGCGGGTCAGCCCCGGCGGCAAGCCCGGCGGCGTCAAGAAGTTGCGGCGAGAATCTCCCCTGCACGATGATACTGTTCGGCAACGGCGGGCTTCTGTTTCGTGGGGGTTCGCCCAAGTGCCTCGACCAAGTTGCGGGGGTGGCCGATAAGGGGGTACCCCATAGCACGCGTGCCGACTGGCTGAACTTTGGCGGTTCGCGCCCGAAGCGATCCACATGGCCAAGAAACGGGCGAAAAAAAAGGCAGCGAAGAACAGTCCGCGCGGGCGGAAGGGATCGGAGCGGTCGCGCAGCGTGGAGGGGAGCACTCCCATTCCGGCGAGTGAGCGACCGCGCGACACCGCCGCGCTGGCCGAGTTGCGGCGCAAGATCGACCGGCTCGACGCCGCGCTTGTGAAGTTGCTGAACGAGCGGTCTCGGCTGGTGGTGCAGGTCGGGCGGCGCAAGCGCGGCTCGGGCATCCCGATCTACGCGCCGCACCGCGAGGCGGAGGTGCTGGAGCGGGTGCTGCGGGCGAACCGAGGGCCGCTCTCTGGACGCACGATCGAGGCCGTGTACCGCGAGTTGATGAGCGGCTCGTTCTCTCTCGAACAGCCCTTGAGAATCGGGTATCTCGGCCCGCCGGGGTCGTACTCGCACCTGGCTGCGGTACGGCAGTTCGGCTCTTCGGTGGCGTACGAGGACCTGCACGAGATCGCGGGCGTTTTCACCGAGGTCCGGCGCGGGCACGTGGACTACGGGTTGGTGCCGATCGAGAACTCGACCGGCGGCGGGATCGTCGAGGCGCTCGACGCGTTCCAGCGCAACGCGGGCGAGGTGTGGGTGTACGCCGAGGTGCAGTTGGCGGTGCACCATGCGCTGCTGGCGAACTGCGAGCCGAGCGCGATCCGGCGGATTCACTCGAAGCCCGAGGTGTTCAGCCAGTGCCGGACCTGGCTGGCGACCCAGTACCCGCAGGCGGAGCAGATCACCGCGGCCAGCAGTTCCCGGGCCGCGCAGACGGCGGTGGAGGAGAACCGGGTGGCCGAGTCGATCGGCGCCCAGCCGGGTTCGGCGGCGATCGGGTCGGAACTGGCCGGCAGCCTCTACGGCCTCAAGCCGCTGTTCGCCCGGATCGAGGACAACCCGAACAACATCACGCGGTTCTTCGTCATCAGCCGTCACCGGGCGAAGCGGTCGGGGGACGACAAGACCTCGATCATGTTCAATACGGCGGACAAGCCGGGGGCCTTGGTTGAGGTTCTCGGGGTGTTTCACCGGGCGGGGATCAACCTGTCGCACATCGACAAGCGCCCCAGCGGCCGGACGAACTGGCAGTACACCTTCTTTATTGATGCCCAGGGGCACCGGGACGACCCCGGGATGGCGGCCGCGATCCGGGAGTCGGAGACACACTGCCGGGAGTTGTTCGTGCTGGGAAGTTACCCCCGTTCGCGTCGGATCCTGTAGGCCCGGGTCGGGT
>JAHCJE010000121.1 GCA_026128865.1 Phycisphaeraceae bacterium
GGCCCATGCCGCCGATGGATGAGGTGTGGTCAGGCACGCTGCGATACTCGATCGTCAGAGTGCAAGGAGCTGACGATGCAGTCCTGGCGGTTCGCGGCGAGACCCTGGACGTGGCCGCGACGCGGGCCATGCAGGTGCGCGCCATGGTTCGCGACTGGATCGAGCAGGACGAGCAGCAGGTGCGGTTGGTATGCACAGCCGATCTCGACGTGCTCGAACCTCATCAGGGTGTGGCGTTCGGGTTCGCGGCGGACCTTCTGTGCGATGGGGTCGTGGTGGCGTCGTTCAGGTTCGACGACAGGCCCTTGCAGATGGGCCGGCGGCTGGTGTTCAACGGGAGCGTCGTCGCTACACACGACGGGACGGGCATTGACGCCGATCCGTCGCGGTGGTCGGTCCGCATCCGTGGCGACGCGACGGAATCGCTGCGATGGGTGGACTGCGACCGCTACTGGGCGGGAGAGTTCTCTGTGCCGATGGAGCGGGTGATGGAGTGAGACAAGACCGGTACGATCCGCGTTTGGTTATTGCGATCAGGTCCGCTCGTAGGCCCTCAGGAAGTCCTCCCTTGCGATTCCTGCCTGTGTGCAGAGGTGCGCAGCGTCGAGCCTTTGATGCGAGGGTGGTTCGGCATCGTGAGCGGCGTGCGAGTGCCGTCGGGGTTCTCGCGCACCATGGCGATGTGTTCGCGTTCGCGCAGCACGCTGAAGCCGAGCGCCCCCAGTGCCTTGACCACACGCTGCTTCGGCGCATCGATGGGGAACTTGGACACTCAGGCCACCTCGGCCTCGCCGAGAAACACGTCGAGCACCGGGCTATCGGCGGAGTCGCCTTCTTCGCCGAACGTCTCCAGGTGGAATCGGATCGCGGACTTCACGTCCGCGAGAGCAGCCTCGTAGGTGTCGCCCTGCCCGACCACGACGCCCTTGAGGCCGACGGGGTAGGCCACATAGCCGTCCGAGTGCTTTTCGATGATGACTTTGAAGACTCGTTTCATCGGGCTGGCCTCGCGGGAGTCGGGGGGTTCAGTCGGTCGGCGGCGGGCGCTCGCTCGCGCTTCGTGCTCGGTTTCGAGCCTGCCTCCGTCACGCCACCGTGACCGTCTCGTCGAGGTAGACGTCCTGGATGGCGTGGAGGAGTTTGACGCCGTCCTTCATGGGGCGTTGGAAGGCCTTGCGCCCCGAGATCAGGCCCATGCCGCCGGCGCGTTTGTTGATGACAGCGGTGCGGACGGCGTCGGCGAGGTCGCTGGCGCCCTTGCTGTCGCCGCCGGAGTTGATGAGGGGAATGCGGCCCATGTAGTTGTTGATGACCTGGTAGCGGCAGAGGTCGATGGGGTGTCCGCCGCGGCCGGACTCGTCGGAGCCGCTGAGTTTGGTGTAGACCTCCTTGCGGAACTTGCCGTAGGCGGAGTCGCCGGTGTTGAGGGCCGCGTAGCCGCCGTTGTTGGTGGGGAGTTTCTGCTTGATGATGTCGGCCTGGATAGTCGCACCGAGGTGGTTGGCCTGACCGCTCAGGTCGGCCGCGGCGTGGTAGTCCGTGCCGCCGACCTTGAAGGCGGGGTTGCGCGTGTAGCACCAGAGGACGGTGACGAGGCCGTACTCGTGCGCCTCGGCGAACATGTCGGCGACGTACTGTATCTGCTCGCCGGACTCGGGCGAGCCGAAGTAGATGGTCGCGCCGACGGCGGCCGCGCCCATCTCGAAGCACTGCCGGATGGTGCCGAACGGGAGTTGGTTGAACTGGTTGGGGTAGGTGAGCAGTTCGTTGTGGTTGAACTTGACGAGGAAGGGGATCTTGTGCGCGTACTTGCGGGCGACCGCGCCGAGGACGCCGAAGGTGCTGGCAACGGCGTTGCACCCGCCATCGAGGGCGAGACGGACGATATTCTCCGGGTCGAAGTACTCGGGGTTGGGAGCGAAGGACGCGCCGGCCGAGTGCTCGACGCCCTGGTCCACGGGGAGGATGGAGACGAAGCCGGTGCCGGCGAGGCGGCCGGTGTTCAGGATGAGGGCGTAGTTGCGGAGCGTGGCGGGCTTGCGGTCGGTGTGGACCACGACGCGGTCGATGAAGTCCGGCCCCGGCAGGTGCAGGGCGGAGGCGGGAATCGTGCCGCAGCGGTGGGTGAGGAGGTCGTCGGCGTCCGGGCCGAGGAGGGCGCGGAGGTCGGTGTTCGCGTGCGCGGCGAGGGTTGTCATGGGCGGCTCCTGCGTGGTTGGGTCGATGATAGCGCACGAGGAAACAACCCAACGTGCCGGCTGTCACGGTCTGTGCTGCTTGAGATCAGCTGAGGCAACCGCTCCGGGCGTCGGCCCACTACACTCGGCCGGGGCTGTGTGGACGGGGGTCGTGTGTCAGGGCAACGGGACCAACCATCGGCTGCGGCGGGCGAGATGGGGTGGCTCCGCGCGCTCGAGGGACGGTTCATCGTCTTCGATGGTCCGGACGGCTCAGGCAAGAGCACGCAACTGGCCCGGTTCGTGGCAGCATGCGCGTCCGCCGGCGTTGAGGTCTGCGAGGTCCGCGAGCCGGGCGGCACAGCCATCGGCGAGCGCGTGCGTGCCATCCTCCTCGACCGCCACCACGAGGGCATGAGCCTGCGCTGCGAGATGCTCCTCTACATGGCCAGCCGCGCCCAACTCGTCGAGGAGCGCATCCGCCCCGCGCTCGCCGCGGGCAGGCTGGTTCTGGCCGACCGCTTTGTCTCCAGCACGCTCGCCTACCAGGGGACGGCGGGCGGGCTGTCGCTGGAGGACATCCACGCCGTCGCCGGCATCGCCACCGGCGGCACGATGCCGGACCTTACCGTCGTCTTCGACGTCGACCCGCAGACGATCATCCAGCGCACGCGGGGCGAGGACAGCCGGGTCGTCCGCGGGCGCGGCTCCGTCGCCGGCATGAAGGACCTCTTCTCCGACCGCATGGAGGACAAGTCCGCTGACGCCGAGTTCAGGGCGAAGGTGCGCCGGGGCTACCTCGACCAGGCCGCCGCCCAGCCGGACCGCTACGCCGTCGTGGACGCCACGAAGCCGCCGGAGGAGGTGTGGGAGCAGGTGGTCAAGACCGTTCGCGCACGACTCGCGCCCGGCGCATGACAGGCTCGGGTGCCCGATGCTGCCGAACCGCCACGGAGTGGCGGGCTACCCGAAGGCGATCTCGATGACACCCGACGCGATCATCCTGATCTCGGCCGCCTACCTCGCGGGGTCGGTCCCGTTCGGCGTGCTCATCGCGCGCTCGCGGGGCGTGGACCTCCGCGCCCACGGCTCGGGCAACGTCGGTGCGACCAACGTCGGGCGCGTCCTCGGGCGGCGGTGGGGGATGCTCTGCTTCGCTCTCGACCTGCTCAAGGGCCTCGCGCCGACGCTCGCCGCTGGCGCATGGCTCGGCGCGCTCGGGCGCACTGATCTGCCGGCGACGCAGGCGTGGGTGTGGCTCGCGGTCGCCGTCGCGGCGGTGCTCGGACACGTCTTCCCGGTCTGGCTGCGTTTCAGGGGGGGGAAGGGCGTCGCTACCGGCTTCGGGGCCGCGCTGGGTGTCTTCCCGATGCTCACGCTTCCCGCGCTCGCCTCGCTGGTCGTGTGGCTCGCGCTGGTCGCGGCCACGAAGTACGTCGGCATCTCCTCGTGTATCGCCGCGCTGACGCTGCCGATCGGCGTCGCAGTACTTGTGGCGCTGAGCGGCGCGACGCACACCGGCGCTGCGCCGTTCTACGCGGCGACGGCCTTCCTGATCGCGCTGGTCCTCTGGCGGCACCGTTCCAACATCGCCCGGACGCTCGCGGGCACCGAGAACCGCGTCGGGGGGGGCCGGGGGGGGGCACGGGGCCGCGCAGCCGGTGCGCCCAGATGGCCCCCGGGATTGAGGGGGGGCGTTATCGGCGGACCCTCGCCCGCACGTCCTGATCGGACCGCAATGCCGGAAACCGGGCGAAGGTTGCGCGGTTGTTCCGGGCCGATCCCGCACCCGCCCCCCCCGAGTCTCAACGCGCCGGGGAGTTAGAACCGATGTTCGGGGGGTAAGGAGTCGCCCCCGATGCCCAGACTCACCCTCCACCGCGCGACCGACCCCCGCCGACGCGATGACGAGCCGATCCCGTTCCCGCGGGCGAGCGGGCCGGTGCGGCTGCGGCTGACGGACGGCGAGCGGTCCATCGAGGCGGTCGAAGACGCCTTCGGGCGCGTGCAGCGCAACCTGGATGCGATGGCCGAACTCCTCGGCCGATGCGACGGCGACCGCCCAACGGCGGCGTGATGTGCCTCAGCCTTCGACGCGCATGACAAGCAGCGTGACGTCGTCGGGGCGTGCGGCCAGTCCCGCGAACTGGCGCATCTCCCAGAACACTCGTTCGAGGATCGTTCCCGCTTTCGCGGACGGATCTTCGCTGATGGCAGAGCGGACGGCCTGCTGAAGCCGTCGTTTGCCGAACTTGCGGTTCTCGAAGTCCATGACGTCGCACGCGCCGTCGGTGTACGCGACCAGCACGTCGCCGGGGCGGAGCGTTACTTCCGCCGCGCGGTATTCGTGCGCCGCGTCCACGCCCGCGACGATGCCGCCGATGTCGAGTTCATGCGTCGTGGCGCCGCGGCCTCCGCGCACGATGAAGGGAGGCTCATGCCCCGCGCTGGCATAGGTCAGTCGCAGCGTGGTGGGGTCAAGCCGACCGAGCCAGAGCGTCGTGAACTCGCTCGGGAGCGTGTCGCGGCAGAGATCGCGGTTTACGGCGTCGAGCACACGGTGCACCTCTGGCGTGCGCTCGGCGTGCGCCCGGAGAGAAGCGCGGACGGACGCCATGAGCAGCGCGGCGGGGATGCCCTTGCCGACTACGTCGCCGATGAGCAGCCCCAGGCCGCCGTGCGACTCGAACGCGTCGTAGAAGTCGCCCGCGACTTCGAAGGTCGGCTGATACCCGGCGGCGAGGTCGAGGCCTGTCGGCCGCGGAAGCCGACGCGGCAGGAGCCTGCGCTGCACATCGGCGGCCAGTGCGAGTTGGCGGTCGAGTTGCCGCTGGCGCTGGCGCTGGCGGATGAGCCGCGACTGTTGCACGGCGGCCGCCGCCTGCTGCGCGATCGAGCGCAGGAGCCTCTTGTCGAGTTCATCGAATGACCGGGGCGTGCGGGCGTAGAGGCGCATCACACCGATCGGCCTGCCGCGGAAGACCAGCCCAGCGCAGATGAACGCCCGCAGCCCTTCGGTGCGCACGCGGTCCGGGATACGCACGCGCGGGTCGAGGAGCAGATCTTCGACCGCGACCACCTCGCCCGCCAGCGCGAGCCGGTCGAACACTCGCCCCTCGCTGAGGGTTTCCGGGCTGTCCAGCCACCACCGGCTCAGTTCGCGTGAGGCGGTCAGCACGAGGTCCCGTTCGTCCTCGGAGACGATCCCGTCGGCGTCCTCCTTGAGCAGGATGACGGAGCCTGCGTCGAGACGGAGGACTCGGAGCGCTGAAGCAAGCGCGGTGTCCACCATCGATCGCACGTCGGCGGAGTCCACGAGCAGGGCGGCGAGTTCGAAGAGGACGCCGAGTTCGTCGAGCGCGTGGCGCAACTCGGCGGCGTTCTCGCACAACTCGCTCGAGGTGCGCGCGATCAGAGACAACGCACGTTCGAGGCGTTGACGGCCGCCGTGTGGCGGCTCAGGCCCGTCGCTCCCCACCACGATCCGCCCGATGGTCTGCTCGCCGACCGCCAGCGGGAACGATGCGCCGATCGCCCCGTCGGTCAGGCCCGCGCCGGGAGGGAGTGCGCGCCAACCCCCGCCGTCCGCGACGATCACCCGGTCGCCTTCGTCGCGGACTTCGACCCGGATGCCCGTGAGGGTCGAGAGTTCAGCGCACATCGCGGCCAGCGAGCCGTCCGTCAGGAAATCGCGCAGAGAAACCGCACCGCGATCGGCGGCGGCACGATCGCCGGCGGTGTTCGATGGCTCGATCATCCGCGGAACGCCGTTCAGTCGGCGTCGTCCTCCTGCGGGATCCCGTCGTCGTTCGCGGGGGGGTCTGCGGGCGGCACGGACTCTTGGATCTCGCCGAGCCAGATTCCGCGGAGGAAAACGGCGAGCCTTTGATCGGCAAAGTCGCTGCTCTGCTCGAGTCGCTCGATGCCCATGCGAGCGCGAGCGTCATCTCCGGCCTGGTAGGCAAGATAGGCCGAGAGGAGCGCCGCATCGGGCGCTCGGAACGGGTCGCTCTTGATGATCCCGTCAAGGTCGGCGTTGACGATCCCGGTGCGCTGCTTCGAAGGAAGGAGTGAACTTCCCCAGCGGAGTGCCGCGGCTTCGGGATTGTCGAAGAGGAGCTTGCGGAGGTTCGTGGCGGCGGAGAGGAACAGACCACCCCCGATCTCGGCATGAACACGGCCGAATCGCGCGGTGACGTCGCCGGGTCGCGCCGCGAGTGCGCTCACAAATCGCTCCTCGGCGTCGAAGTAGCGGTTCTGGGCGAGCAGCTCCTCGCCGCGCCGCATGTGCTCGAAGAAGATGTTCCGGTCGTTGACTTCGGCGGGGATGAAGGTCTCGGCGACGCCGCCCGTCTCGCGGATCATTCGGAGCGTCGCCGGGTCGAACGAGAGCCTGAACCCTGTCCCCGGGGCCTGCGCGGGCGGCTGCGGGAGCAACCCCTGGAGCGGGTCAGGCGGTGTGTACTGCTCGCCCGGTGGGGGAGAAGTCGTCGGTGCGGGCTGGTCAGGAAGGGTGGTCGGGTCAGGCGTCGTCGGCGGCCTCGGGAAGTGGAGCTCGAGCCGGAGTCTGCCCAGGTCAGCGATCCACTCGGGCAGGAGAGGGACGCCTTCTGGTGTAGTAGCGGGGATCGGGTTGGCTTCGGCATAGCGGCGTGCCATCCGTTCGATGACCTGCTCGTAGGCCGTGCGGGCGTACGTGGATTGCGGACGGCCCGGCTCGATTGCCGTCGAGGGGAGGGCGAGGTCGAGCGCGGTCGGCACATCGGTTTCAGGCCGGGGAGGAGCGAAAATCTCGGAGGGAACGCCGGGCACGGTGTGCGGGATCGCGCCGATTCGGTGGGTGAGGATACCGGTGAGCGGTGCGGCGGTGATGCCGACAGCCTCGCGAGTGAATGTGTTGGAAACGACGGTCAGCATCGTGGGCTGGAGCGAACGGTTGGCGGTGTAATCCGCGGTCGAGCGGATGGACTGTGAGAGACTCGAGGTTTCCCACGCTGGACGGACACGCAAATCGGACGCGGGCACCTGCTCGCCCTCGCGAGGCTCCTCCGGCGTGATGCGACTGAGTGGCGCTTCGGGCCGCCCAGGCTGCGGGACGTTGTCCTGGAACTGAAGGGACCAGTCACTTCGTCCCCCGCCCCGCTGCACGGAGAGTGGACCGGCGAGGTTCGTCGGGGGCCTGTGGCCGGTGGTGAGCGAGAACTGGTACTGCAGAGCGTCGGTGCCCCTGATGCCCTGGCCCGCGAGGCCGGAGTACATCGAGTCGCGCCGGAACGCGAAGAGATCATCGGAGCCTAGTTCTCCGCGGAACTCGAAGCGGGAGGGGATGGTCTCGCCGCGGAAGGCCAGGCCGCCGGGCGCGGTGCCTGTGACGATGGACTCTCGGAAGGCGAGTTCTCGCTCAAAGGCACGCGAGCGGAGTGCGGCGTTGGGAACGATGGGGGCCGTGGACAATCTGGAGCTGAGGCCAGGGGGTTGCTGCTGAAGGCCCCGCCCGTCGCCGAGCGCGTCCTGTGCGAGGGTGGCAGAGGTGATGGTGAGACCCGCCCCCGCCGCGAAGAGCCGGAGCGTGGTCCGAGAATATCGGCGAGGTCGGTTCATGGGTTCCTCCCGGCGATGATAGAGAGCGCCCCTTGGGCGACCCCAGACCCAGGTATCGGCTATACGAACACCACCCCGCTCGGGATCGTGGCTCAACGATCATCCTCGGGTACTGCAGAAGCGGACACACCTGTTCGGACTGTCCCTGGGTCAGGCAGTGGGGGCAGCCCGAACGTCGCTCGGATGTCGTTCTGCTGCTGAAGGAAGGTCGGGAACATCCCTTGCGGCATCGGCATCGCTGAGCCGTTGGCAAGGCCGACCGCGCCCGGCGTCGAGACCGGATTCGAGGCCGGGTCCGGCGAGTGGATCACGACCCAGAGCGCGGCGTTGTTCGGGCCCGCCGGGTCGAAGCCGTGGTACGTGAACACGAAGTCCACGACGCGGTGCGCGACGACGCCCGCCGGCAGCGACGCCGACGCCCGTGCCGCCATCGATTTTGCCTGTGTCGCAGGCATGAGCGAGAACGTCTGGAGGTCCGTCGCTTCGAACGCGATCGCTGCCGTCGTGGTAGCGGTTGAGACCGAGGAGAGCATCGCGGCCGAGAGCGTGCCGTCGGTTACCAGTTCGAGCGCATGGGCGGGCGGCCTGCCCTGCGCCAGAGCGAAGGCGTTGATCGCGGTGGCGATGCTCTGAGTCTCGGCAACGGCGGCCATGCCGCGCGCCGTCCCCGCCGCCGTCACCGCAGCCGTCCGCGCTGTGCTCAATGCGCCGAAGATCAGCGCGATGTACGCCGCGATCCCCAGCGCGGTCACCGTCGCGGGCGGGCCGACCACGCAGAGCGTCGCCCGCACGGGCCCGACGGACTGGCCCCGCACGACCATGATCGTCGCCGAAACGCACCACCACACCCCGCCGATCATCCAGCCGAAGTACATCCCGACGCACGGCACGGCGGAGATCAGCATCGGCCCGCAGGTGTAGAGGATCGCGTGCGCCGTCCGTCCGATGCCGTGCGTCGTGCCGCCCGTCACCAGCAGCAGCCCGTGCGAGACCGCGATCCAGAGCCAGGCCAGGACGATCGCACCGATCACCGATCCGACGACGGCGAGAGCAACTCCCACAAAACTTGCGACCAGCGTCGGTCCGACGCCCGGCCCACCGCCACCCATCCCCGCGAAAAGGCCCATCAGGACGAAGAACCCGACGATCGTGAGCACGGACAGCAACCCGATGACCGCGTGCGTGACGACCAGGAACCACGTCGCCGTCACCGCCGAACTCTCCGGCTGCGTGAGGTGGACGATGCGCGCCGGCTGGGTCGCGCCGCGGAGCACGGTCTTCCACCACCGCGAGAAGAAGCCCATGCTCTTCGAGAGCCACGGCATCTCGTCCGGGATCGTCCGTTCCTCCGCCACGCCCTCCGTGGGCAGGAGCACCATCTCGTCCATGTCGATCCGCGTGCCGCAGCGCACGCAGTCGAACGTCCGTGGTTCCAGGTGACCGTCCAGCCCGGTGCCGTAGTAGTCCTGCCCGCAGTGGGGGCAGCAGAACCGCACGCTGTTGGTCACGAAAGAGAAGTCCGAGGGCTTGAAGGGCGAGCCGCACTCGGGGCACTGGCGCGAGCGGAGGTTCCAGAGCGTGTAGTCGCAGGTCTTGCAGCGCATCGCGTGTCGGCTCCGGGGCGGTCAGGTCCAGGTCGAAACGTGCTCGCGGACGCGTCGCCGCGTGAACCACACGATGAGGAAGACGGGCCAGACCAGGCTCATCAGCACGCCCAGGCCCACGCTGCCGTAGGCGATCAGTGTCGTCCATCCTCCGATCGGACCGAACGCTGTCGGGTCCGCGGCCTGCATCGCCTCCATCTGCGCCACCTGCGCCAGCGCACCGAGCGCCCCCTCGCCGAGCGTCAGCACCATGTCCAGCACGGCGTAGCGGATCGCCCACGCCGGCGCCCACGCCCGCTGCTTCAGCAGCCCGATCCCCACCGCCACCAGCAGGCCCGCCACGATTGTCTTCAGCAGCGAGACCCCTGCGATCGGCCAGGCGTACGCCCCCATCATCGAGAACGATTGACCTACAGCCTCGGGCATCTCCTCGTTGGGAAGGGAGGCGAAGAAACGCTCCATTATTCCGAAGAAGAGTGGTGTTGCGATCCCCCAGCACTTGCTCAGTGCGCCAAGCACGCCGAACACGATCGACAGGACCCCCAGCACCGCGACCCACGCCGGCGGGCCGGGCGCGACCCTCGCGACCATCCGCCCTGGCGCGGTCGGTGGAGAGCCCTGGAACTCCGACTGGCTGTCCGCTTCCGGTTCGGTCATCGCGTTCGGCCTCCTCTCGAGCGGAGCATACCGGATGCTCGGATTCGAGGGCATCCGGTTTCGCGTCCCGCCCGGGGTCTCCCCGTCCCGCTTGACTGTTTATGCACGCGATGTATAATCGTGCATGACCGGACGAGTCCGCCGACAGCAGGTGATCGCCGACCTCATCGCCCGCCGCCCCGTGCGCAGCCAGGCCGAACTGCGCGACCTGCTCGCCCAGCGCGGCATCGAGGTCACCCAGGCCACGCTCTCGCGCGACCTGCGCGAGATGGGCGTGGCCAAGTCCCCGCGCGGGTACGTCCCCGCGGGCGTCGCCATCGCCCCGCCGTCCACCACCGCCGGGCGCGCGCTCGAAGGCGCCCTGCGGGCCTTCGTCACCGCCGCCGAGCAGGCCGGCAACCTCGTTGTCCTGCGCACCGGCCCCGGGCACGCCGCGCTGGTCGCCCTCGAACTCGACCGCTCGCCCCCCCCCGGCGTCGTGGGTACGATCGCGGGCGACGACACCATCTTCGTCGCCGCGCGCACCGCC
>JAHCJE010000122.1 GCA_026128865.1 Phycisphaeraceae bacterium
GCCGCCAACCCGCGCACGTTCTCCTCCTTGAGCGAGCGGTCATAGAACGGGTCGAAGTTGTCGATGCCGACGACGCGGTGGCCGCGCGCGACGAGCGTGCCGGCGAGGTGGGAGCCGATGAATCCTGCGGCACCGGTCACGGCGATGGTGGAGGGCGCGGTGGTCATGGGGGGGGCGTCGGGGGGGGCCTGCCGCGATCAGCCGCGCCGGACGGGGTCGGCGCAGAAAGCAGGGCGCCATCGTAAGACAGCGCCCCGCTGGAGGAGAGAGAGATCAATGGAGTCTAGTGCGATATCGGGTGAACTGTTCCAAATCCCATCAAACTTCGCACCAGTTTTCACGATCCGGGCTTGACTAATCCAATCTTTAGGGGTACATCGATGCACACCCGCCGACCCGCTGCCGACAGGTTGTCCACAAAGGCGATACGCACCCGGAGGCCGCAGGGTTTGCGCGATTTTCGGACCCTTCGAAAGGCATAATGCCCGTCTGGAACGGGCTTTAGGTCATCTGCCAGGATGTGGGGGGGACGGTCCGTCGCTCACAACGGCTCGGGAACATCCACGCGCTCGATCGGCGGCGGGGAGCGTCGCTCGCCCGGGGAGGAACGGGCGGGCAGTTGCTGTTCGAAACGCCGCTCCATAAGGCGATTGATCGCACGCCGCCGCTGCTCGGGGTCCATGGCCCGCAGCCGCTCGACCGCACGTTCGGGGAGCCGTTGCAGCAGTTCCGGCGGGATGTCGCCCCGCTGCCAGGGATCCGCCGCGGGACGGCGGATGGCGGGTGCTTGCCGGTTCGACTCTCGCTCCGCGCGAAGGCGTTCGGTCATCATCTGCCGGAACGCCTCGTCCCGACGACTGTCAATCTCGCGTCTGATCGCGTCCAGCCGTGCCCTGACATGGGCTTGCTGCTCCGGTGTCAGCACGGCCCAAATCCTGGCCTCGGTGTCGGCAGGCTGGGGAGCGTCGCGACGCAGAACCTCCACCCGCTCCGCCCACGCACCGCGCGGATCCGGGCGTGCGGCGTCGGGCTCGCGCGGCGCAATCTCACCCGGCTGCATCCCATCGGGCATCGGTCGTTGCGCTGGCCGCTGGTCCGGTTGCGACTGGCGGCGTTGCGGCGGTGGCGTTCGCGTCCTCTGGGGCTGAGGGCGGTTGCCCTCGGGCTGAGGCGTGCGACCTTGCTCTGACAGACGATTCCGCGGCTGTTCGCCCTCCTGAGCCGCCAAATCAGGGCGGAACTCGCCCGCAGTGCGCTGAAATTGGGCACGGAGGTCGGCACGGAACGCCTCTTCCAGCTCCCGGATCCGGTGCCGCTGCCCCTCGGTCAGACGCAGATGCTCCGGTGACTCTGGGTGGTCGAGCGAGAGAACCGAACGGAGGAACATCTCGTGTGGAATGTGGGCCTGCTGCATCGGCCCTCGTTCACGCTGCTCGCCCGAAAACGACCCCTCCTGACCCGGAGGGGTGCGTTGCTCAACGCGAGGCCCCGCGAGCGGCGGCGGCTCTTGCAGCGGTCGGCGGTCAGGTTGTGCCGCGGTCGCCGAGGCGAGCAGGGCGAGGAGGGTCAGAGCGGCAGGGGTACGCATGAGTTCAACTCCGTATGGTGGTTCGTCGGCAGAACGAACGGTATGGGTCTGGATTGCTCATCGTGCGGACGGCCGGCCTGCTTCGTATGGTTGGGCAGTGCGGTCAGCCTTCCGAAAGGGTGGGGAGGGTCGCAAGGGCTTGCCGCCGATAAGCGCACGGAGGACGGAGCATGAGTGAGACCGCCGGAGGAGCACCCCCCGCCCCGCAGTCCGTTGCCCCGGCCCTGCCAGGGGTCCGCCACGCGATCGCCGTGGGGGCGGGCAAGGGGGGCGTGGGCAAGTCCACGATCGCGGTGAACTTGGCGGTGGCGCTGGCGCGGCGTGGGCACGCGGTGGGCCTGCTGGACGGGGACATCTACGGCCCGTCCCTGCCGACGATGCTGGGCCTGCACGCGCTCGAGCAGGCGGTGGTGGCGGGCAAACTGTCGCCGCACGCGGTGCACGGCATCAAGGCCATCACGATCGGCAAGTTGGTCGAGGCCGAGAAGCCGTTGATCTGGCGCGGGCCGATGGCGCACGGCGCGTTCAAGCAACTCGTCGAGCGGACGGACTGGGGCGAACTGGACTACCTCGTGATCGACCTGCCGCCGGGCACCGGCGACGTGAGCCTGACGCTCGCCCAGACGCTGCGGCTGACGGGCGCGGTCATGGTCTGCACGCCGCAGCGGGTGGCGCAGGACGACGCGGTGCGTGCGGTCCGCATGTTCCAGCAACTCGGCATCCCGGTGCTGGGCGTTGTCGAGAACATGTCCTGGTTCATCGGCGACGACGGGAAGGAGTACGACATCTTCGGGAGGGGGGGGGCGGAGATGATGGCCCAGCGGCTGGGGCTGCCGTTCCTCGGTGCGGTCCCGATCAACATGGCCCTGCGAGCGAGCAGCGACACCGGCGAGCCGCTGAAGAACTTCGACCCGGACGCCGCGGGCGGGCGCGCCCTGCCCGACGCGCTCGAAACGCTGGCCGGCAACCTCGAGGCCCAGGTGGCCCTGGCGGCGATGCGGACGCGCGGGCCGGAACTGCGGGTGAGTTGAGGCCGCAGAGGGATTGGTACGCGAAGGACGCGAGTTGGAGAGCGGCTGGCACTATGCACGCGGGTGCGTGTTGCCGCCGTCGAGGTGAGAAAACAGGTTGGGGTCGTTCGTGCGTCCTGCCGTCGTGTGCGTCAGGGGGCGTGTCAGCGGTTCGATCCGGACGTTGCTCGCGTCCAGTTCCATGGCGCCTCTCTTCAGAAGGGCGGCGTTTCCGGAGTCGGCGTCGGGTGTCGAGCGCACCCAGAGTGGAACCCAGCCGTGCCTGAGGTTCTCGGTGGCGCCGTGCCAAGTGCCCCCCTTGCCTTTGTCGGCGGCGACGACAACGGCGGCCTCCGAGAGGCAGTAGATGATCTTGTTTCGCGCCATCGCGTTTCCGGTGTCGAAGTGCACTTCCGGATTGAACGGGGAGATCAGGAGCAGGTCGCCCGCCATTATCGCGGGCCTGCACGTGGGGGAGGTGGCGGACTTGAGGAGGCTGTCGGCGAGGATGCCGAGGGCGGTTCCCTCGGCGTCGAGCGCGCCGAGCATGGCCGCCTGGTCGATGCCGCGGGCGCCGCCTGAGACGAGCGCGAAGCCATCGCGTGCAATCGCGCGTCCGAGTTGGCCCGCGAAGGCGAGGACGTTCTCGTCGGCGTTGCGGGAGCCGACGACCGCGATCGAGCGAGCATTGAGGAGTCGCCGGTTGCCGCAGCCGAAGAGGACTGGAGGCGCGTCCTTGTGCAATCGTGCCTTGAGGCGCGCGGGGTAATCGGCGTCGTCCTGGTCTATGACCCAGAGGCCGGCCCGTTCCCAGCGCTCCTGGGCCAAGGCGAGAGTGGCGCCGCGGTCGAGGAGGGAACGGAGGCGGTCATACGTGGCTGCGGTGTCGCTCCATCCGTGGAGGAGATTGTCGGGATCCGGATGCTCGACAAGCTCGGCCGCCGTACGCCCCGTGGTTTGCAGCCACGAGGTCAGTCGGCTCCATTCGGCGGGGCTAAGGGGGCGGGCATCATCCGGACCGCGCCTGGTGAAGCACGCTGTGAGGAGGAGTGCGGCCTGCGTGTGAGGCTTCAACGGCATATCACTCCCCGGCGTTCGCGGCGGCGAGAGCCACGGGCCAGACGGGACCGGAGCCGGCATCCCGCAGGAGCGCGGCGATGACGGTCAAGGTCCAACCCGAGTCAACAATATCGTCGAGAAGGAGCACCGGCGACGGCGGAATAGCGCCGTCGATGCTGAATGCGCCGTCGAGGTTCCGGCACTGGTGGTACCGGTTCTGCTGGGCCTTCTGGGGCTGGTTCTGACGGATCTTGCGGACGGCTTCGACGTACGGCAGTCCGAGCCGGGTCGCGAGCCTGCGTGCGAAATCGGGCACGAGCGTCGGGTGCGTGAGAGAGGGGACACAGGTGATCCAGGCGGGCGGAGGGTCGGGCCGCCAGCGGTCGCGGATCATCTCGGCGACGGCTTCGACAAGCTCATCCCGGAATCTCCCGGCGTGCTTGTCATCGGCGACGGTGCGTCCCCAGCCGGCGTCGCCCCAGCGCGAGAGGACTCGGCCCTCGTTTGCGTGGAGATGGCCGGGGAGATTTCCCCTCCAGCCATACACCTCGAATGCTCCAGCCGCGACCTGTTTCCTGGCGTCGAGCGGGAACTCGGCGATGCGCAGGTACTTCGTCGCGCGGATCACGATGTCGCGGTCCACGTCGGTAGGGACTACGGGTCTGCCTCGGCAAACGGAGCAGCGTCCGCACGGCTCGGTGGTCATGTCGTCGAGCGCGCGGGCGAGGCGAACCATGAGACACGACGTAGAATCCACGTAGTTCTGGAGTTCCTGCCATTCCGATTCTCGCAGACGCGTGAGGCGCTCGATGCGATCGTGAGGGAGTTCGTACTCGACGGGTGTGCGCTTCCACTTCGGTCCGTCCTTCAACACGGGCGACGGGTCTTCGACGGCGAGGAACTTGAGTGCCTGCTCGATCTGGCCGTAACGAAGATTCAACGCGGCTTCGAGTTGCCGCGCGGACATGCCGTCGGCGGATTCCAGAGCGTCGAGGATCCCGGCCACCGCTTCCGGGGAGGGGAACGCCGTGCGCCGGAAGTAGTCGTGGATCTCGTCGTCCTCGCGGCCCGCGAGGAGGATGCCGTAGGCGTTGTCGATCGCTCGCCCCGCCCTGCCGACCTGCTGGTAGTAGGCGACAATCGAGCCGGGCGCCTGATAGTGGATGACGAAACCGAGGTCTGGCTTGTCGTATCCCATGCCGAGCGCGGTGGTTGCGACGAGCGCCTTGATCCGGTTGCTCAGCAGGAGCGATTCGGCGTGTTGGCGGTAGGCGTTCGCGTCCGGGAAGTTCGGGTGCTTCGCGTCGCTGTAGTAGGCGTACGCGTTGATGCCTTGCCGCCTGAGCCAGTTTGCGACCAGCTCGGTATCGCTCTTTGTCAGCGTGTACACGATGCCTGTCCCGGGGAGCGTCGGTAGGTGCTGTGCGAGCCAGGCCATCCTGCTCGCCTGCTCTGGCAACCTGAGCGTCCCGAGCACCACGCTGTCTCGCATGAGCGGGCCGCGTTGGATGTCTATGTTGCCGAGCTGCGACTTGATGTCGTCCACGACGCGGTCGTTCGCTGTCGCGGTGGTGGCGAGTACGGGCAGGCTTGGAGGGATGCGGCTCAGAATGCGGACGATCCGGCGATAGTCCGGACGAAAGTCGTGTCCCCAGTCAGAGATGCAGTGCGCTTCGTCCACGACGATCATGCCGATGCTGTTGGCGAGGGGAAGGAGCACGTCCGTGGCGAACTCGTCGTTGGCGAGCCGTTCGGGCGAGATCAGCAGGGCGTCGGCCTCGTTCCGGCGCATCGATTCGCCGTACTGCGGCCAGTCTTCGCGGTTTGTGGAGTTGATCGTGAGGGCGCGAATGCCGAGGCGCAGGGCGGCTTCGACCTGGTTGCGCATGAGCGCGAGCAAGGGCGAGACGATCAGCGTTGGCCCCCTTCCGCGGTCGCGAAGGATGCGAGTCGCGATGAAGTAGACCGCGCTCTTCCCCCAGCCCGTGCGCTGGACGAGCAGGAGTCTGGCCTGACCGTTGACGAGGGCATCGATGGCCTCCCATTGGCCGGGACGAAAGTCACCCAAGCTGTTGCCGAGCACTCTTCGGAGCAGTTCAACCGCTGCATCACGCTCTGTGTGCATTGATCCAATCCGTAGCGATGTTGCTTTACCCTCCTGTGCGGAGAGACCGCGTATGGATGATGTTAGCATATCGCCGATGTTCTTCCAGGTAACGCCTCCGCACGTGGAGATGCTGGCTAAACGCACGGCCAACTGTCCGGAGTGTGAAGTTCTATCCGACCCCACGTAAAACAAACCTGTCTGTCGGTGGGCAATCTTTCATGGTTGCCCTTAATGGAGAGGAAATCCTCAATGAAAGACAGAAGATTCTGCCTCTGGTAAACCGATCCTTCCGTCCATGACCACGGTTGCCGATCGTCTCCTCAACCACGCCTCCACCATCTTCGAGGCCAAGGGCTTCAACGCCGTCGGCATCGACCACCTGCTCGCCGAGGCGGGGGTCGCCAAGATGTCGCTCTACAAGCACTTCAAGTCCAAGGACGGCCTGGTGCTGGCGGCCCTTCGGCGGCGGGACCAGCGGTTCCGCGAGACCTTCGCCGCGCTGGTCGAGGCCCGGGCGTCGGAGCCGCGGGCGCGGCTGCTGGCCGTCTTCGATGTGCTGGCCCGGTGGTTCGAGCGCGAGGACTTCCGGGGGTGCATCTTTCTGAACGCCGCGGCCGAGTTCCCGGGGGCGGACTCGCCCATCCGGCTCGCGGTCGCCGAGCACAAGGCCTGGCTGCGCGAGTATCTCGCGTCGCTGGCCCGAGCGGCGGGCGTCCCCGACCCCCCCACTCTCGCCGCCGAGCTGGCGGTGCTGGTGGACGGTGCGATCGCCCGCGCCCACGCGGCCGGCGAGCCGGAAGCCGCGGCCACGGCCAGAGAGATCGCTCACGCGCTCGTAGTCGGCCGGTGCGACGAGCCATAAGCCGCGGGCTGGTGCGACCGATTCACCAAGGAGGGAGTGGCTGCCCGGCCTGGGACGCGGCTCCAGCAGCGGGCGTTGGTCCGTCGATCACGCGCGCCGGACTTCGACCTTGCCGCCGGGTGCGTCCTTGATGGCATAGCCCATGGCGGTCAGGCGGTCGCGGATCGCGTCCGCGCGGGCGAAGTCCTTGGCGCGGCGGGCCTCGGCGCGATCGCGCAGGAGGGCTTCGACTTCGGGGGAGGGATCGACCCCGACGAAGACGCCGAGGTCGGTTTGTATGGCTTGGTGTTGTGGAGAGAACACAACACCGAGAATGCCGTCCAAGAGGTGCAGTGCGCCCCAGGCTCTGTGGTATATCGATTGACCAGATTGAAAGTCGTCCAGCGCCTGACTGGCAGCCATCGGAGAGTCCGGTAGGTTGATCGCTGTTGCGCGGTGTTCAAACTCGTGCCAAGTCTGCATGAATCTGGACATGCTACTCGAAGCACCGCCCATGCCGATAAGCGTACCCATATCAACCGCAGAGATTGCTTCGGCAACGTTAATGTCGTCGTTCAGGGCGTCGGCGAAGGCACTCACGGCATCGATGCACGATTCGACCTCGAAGGAGAGCTCCGTTTTCGACAGGCCGCCGTTCATCGCGTAATACACGCATCGCGCAAACCTGCGGTAGCCTTCGATCCGCTTTGCCGAGTCCTTCAGCCCCTGCTCGGTGAAGTTCGCGTTCGAGCGGTAGTGCGTCTTGATGAGTTCGAGGCGCACCGCAGCCGGCTCGTGCCCGCGCGCGAAGAGGTCGCGGGCCGTGAAGAAGTTGCCCTTGCTCTTGGACATCTTCTCGCCCTCGACGAGCAGGAACCGCGGATGGAACCACATGCGCGCGTAGAGCGGGTTGCCGGTGAAGGCGCACGACTGGGCGATCTCGCACTCGTGGTGGGGGAAGATGTTGTCCTCGCCGCCGGAGTGCAGGTCGATCTCGCCGCGGGCGTGGTCGGGGTCCAGGCGGGCGAGCGCCATGACGGAGCACTCGACGTGCCAGCCCGGGTAGCCCTCGCCCCACGGGCTGGGCCACTTCATCACGTGAGTCGGGTCGGACTTCCAGAGCAGGAAGTCGGCGCCGTGCCGCTTCTCCGCCTGATGCGCTGCATCGATGCGCTCGCCCGCGCCCTCGCGCAGCCGGTCCAGCGTGTTGCCGCTCAGCCGCCCGTACTCGGGGAACGATTGCACGCTGAAGTAGACGGTCTGCCGTCCGGCCGGGCCGACGGCGTAGGCGTGCCCCTTGGCGATGAGGCGCTCGACCATGGCGATCATGCCCGGCACCGAGCGCGTGGCGCGGGGCATGAGCGTCGGGTCGCGGTCGGCGTCCTGCACGACGCGCAGGCCGAGCCGTCGGGCGTCCTCCTTGAACCGCTCGGCGTAGAAGGCCGCGATGGCGTAGGGGTCACCGGGATCGACGGCCGCGCCGGGCGGGAGTTTGCCGGCCTTTTTGGCCTCGGCGAGGCGGCGTGCGGCGGCCTGCATTTTGTCCTCGCCCCCGCCGTCGGCCGAAGCGTCGTCGGTCATGTGCCCCACGTCCGTGATGTTCATCACCTGGACGACTGTGCGAGGGCCGGGCACACCCTCGGCGTCGTCGGGCGAGCGCGCCACGCGGCAGAGCGGCGATTCGAGCCAGCGTCGGAGCAGGTCCGCCGCGAGGAACGAGCGGAAGTTGCCGATGTGCGCGTCGTCGTAGACCGTCGGGCCGCACGAGTAGAAGGTGATGCGCGCCGCGTCCGCGGGCACGAACGGCTCGACGCGCTTGGCGAGCGTGTTGTAGAGGCGCAGGGGCATGGGGGGAGGGTAGGGGGGGAGGAAAAGTGGCGAAGTGGCAGAGTGGCACAGTGGGAGAGTGGGAGGGAAGTTCCGGTCAGGCGTCGTCGGTTGCGGCGCGGCTGTCGGTGTGCGACCGCTCGTCCTCGGGCGGCACGGTGGCATCCGCGGGCACGGTCTCGTCGGCGAGTTCGACACGCACGCGGCAGACGCGGGTCGGCTCGGCCTCGAGTACGGTGATGATGACGCCGTCGTGCCGCAGGCGCTCGCCGGCGTCCGGGATTCGCCCGAGCGTGACCGTGACCAGCCCGCCGACGGTGTCGTAGTCCTCGCTCTCGGGGAGTTCGATGCCGAGCGGTTCGAGTTCGTCGTTGGCGTCGGCGACGTGGACGCGTCCGTCGATCTCGGCCGCCCCCTCGAGGATGACGACCTCTGGGGCCTCATCCTCGGCGGTCTCGTACTCGTCCTGGATGTCGCCGAAGATCTCCTCGACAATGTCCTCGATCGTCACCAGCCCGGCCGTGCCGCCGTACTCGTCGGCGACGATGGCGATGTGGACCTTCTTCTCGAGCAGTTCGCGCATGAGTTGCCGGACCGTCTTGGTCTCGGGGACGAAGAGCGCGGGTCGGAGGATGGCGCGGAGGTTGAACGGATCGCCGCGTTCGGCGGCCTCGGAGGCCATCCAGTGGAGCAGGTCCTTGGCGTACAGGATGCCCAGGATGTGGTCGAGGTCGCCCTCGAAGACCGGCACGCGCGAGTGCCCCTGGTCGCGGACGTACGCCTTGATCTCGGCGAGGTCGTCCGTGCACTCGAGCGCGTCGATCTCGGTGCGCGGCGTCATGATCTGCTCGACCGTCGTGGTGCGGAACTCGACGACCGCCTCGATCATGTCGCGCTCCGTCTCGTCGAACTGGCCCTCCTGCCGGCCCTCCTCGACCACCGAGAGCAGTTCCGCCTCGCGGGCCTCGTTCTCGGTCTCGTCGTCCTCGCCCGCGAGCCGGCGAATGATCTCGTCGAGGAGGCGAACGATCGGGCCGACCGGGCGCACCAGCGTGTGCGCCGCCCGCAGCAGCGGCGCGAAGGCGACCGTGATCCGCTCGCCCGCGTGCTTGGCGATGCTGTGCGGCACGGCGAACCCGACAAGCCAGATGAAGAGCGACGCCATGCCCAGCCCCAGCGTCAGTTCCAGCGCGGAGGGGGGGGCGTCCGGGTTCCCGTGCTCCGCCGAACGGAACGAGACGATCCAGAAGACCGACTCGACCGCGACGATGAGCGTGCACAGGATGCGCGGCAGGTTGATGGCGAGCAGGTGGGCGTCCGCGTCGTCGAGAATGCGATCGATGCGCGCGGCGGCGCGGGGCGAGCGCCGCTGAGCCAGGTCCGCCAGCGCGCCACGCGGCGCGGCCCGCAGCGACATGTGCAGCGTCGAGAAGAACGCCGACAGCAGCAGCGCGCCCAGCGCGATCCAGAATGCCCCTGGCCCTGTCACGCCCGCCCCCTCCCGCTCCCGGCCCGCGGACGCGACGGGTCGAACGTCGCCCCCACCCCCGCCCGCTCCAACAGATCGTCCTCCAGCGCGTGCATCCGGGCGGCGTCGGCCTCGTCGTGGTCGTCGTGCCCGCAGCAGTGCAGCGCGGCGTGCACGACGTAGAGCAGCAGTTCCCGCTCCGGCGCGTGCCCGTGCGCGGCCGCCTGCCGCTCCGCCTCGTCGAGGCACGCCAGCACGTCGGCGTCCAGCGGCCCGGCCGGGTCGTCGCGCAGGTCGAACGTCAGCACGTCGGTCGTGCCCTCGACCCCCGCCCACCGGGCATGGGCCTCGGCCATCTCGGCATCGTCCACCACCCGCACCCGCACCTCGCCCGCCAGCCCCAGCGGGGCCAGGGCCTGCCGGGCGCGGTCGACGAGCCAGGCGAGCCGGCCCGCCCCGAGGCGGCCGGTCGCGTCCACCGCGTCCACGGCAAGCCCGTCGGTCAGGCTCGGACTTCGCGGAGGCTCGGACTGGGATGTCGGGGCGTCGTCCATCGGGATCGGGCGGCGGGAATCGCCTGGGCAACTGTACGGGGGCGCGGGGCGGGTGGGAAGGGGC
>JAHCJE010000123.1 GCA_026128865.1 Phycisphaeraceae bacterium
CTTCCTCGGGAGACCCCCTCACCAAATGTGCGCAACTTGACGGACACTACCGCCGGTGCGGAACCCCAGCCCGTTGTAGCGGTACTCCGAGACGAGGGCGCTGTTCGAGCGGTTCTTCACCCGCCGCAGCCGACCGAAGGCGTCGTACTCGCAGGTGTAGTGACGGCCGTCGTCGGTGAGGTCGCCGCGTTTGTTGTGCGTCTGCTCGAAGGTCGCCTCGTACCCCGCGCTGTCGTCCGTGTCCAGCTCGCGGGCCACCAGCTCGTTGACCAGGTTGAACGCCGAGTCGTCCTGGAACTCACCCGCGTCCGACCAGTCGAGACAGAGCATCGGCCCAGCGAGGCTCACGATCCGGAATCGCCATCATCGTCTGTGGCCCATGTCAAGCCCAGGCATTACTCGCCACTCACGCCTTCCCGCAATGCCAATGCTTGGGCCTGTTGTACAACTCGCCTGCTTGTGAGCGTTGCCGCCTGCAAGAGCTGCCTCCAAAGCTCGTGCCGCAGCCCAGGCGTGTCTGAAGCGATAATAGACGGGTACTCCAGATTTGTCTCCTGCTCGTGAATACGCAAAAGCGATTCTCCAAACCAAGCGGCTGACGTGATCGACATAATAAACAAGGCCAAATCGGCAAGAGCAGGAACAAAATGATCAGGAAATCCATGCTTAATCCAAAGCACAAAACTTGCGCAATATACGTTAATGGTGCAATCGTTTATTTTCAAGGTCGCTGAGACCATGGAAGCGATTAGATCGTCCGTGTCAACCGGTAGTTCTCCTGCGCCAGGCGGGTACAAGGTGTTGGCATCAATTACATATGTTCTTAAAATAATAGCGGCGCACATCGCTTTTATCTCGCTATTTTCGGCATTTGTGGATTTGGATTCAATAACGGAGAGTAGCGTGTGCAGCATCTCCTCAGAGTTCACGCGATAGGCGCCTTGTTCATACACGGCGTTAGCGAAAAGCCTGATGGCCTCCCACTGATCTTGTGGAGAGTGTGCGCATAAGACTCGAAGGAACTCTGCAAATGGAACTCTCTCGGCTAAATGTTTGAAATATGCAATCTCCATTTGTCGACATCTCCGATCGCGGCGTCGTCTGAGGCCTACTGCACCGCCTCATTCTGGCCAGAACAGAACAGTTCCTTGAGATCGTTGAGCGCATCTATGCTTTTTTGAATCCTCTCTTCTTCGGCGGCATGTGCGTCATCGGTTTCGCCTCCGTAGCACAAATCAGTCACCTTGCGTCGGGCAGCCAGACAGCGCTGCGCATTGCCCAAACGATTATCGATCGCCTCGCAGTACCACCGTCTCAGTGGATCGCCCGGCATCCCCTTCCGAGGGGGAAGGCCGCGAGGGCTCCAGGGCGGACTTGGGACGCCGGGTGCGCCGCAAGCTTTTTTCTTCTCGTCCTTCGCCTTCTTGCATGGATCATCGGGGTCCAGATCTATCGTTGTACCGGGAGGGAGCGGAATAATAGGATCAATCGGTCGGATGACGTGCGGAGAGATCTGTTCTCCTAGGCAATAAAAGCCACAAAATGTCAAGATGCACAGGCCGAGCGGTCCGGGCTTGACAATCTGTCGAGGCGTCAGATTCGGTCCAGGTGTTACCTTGATGGGTTTTTTCCACCAAGGGGTCTTGTCAGGAACCCAGATCGGTCCAGGTGTCACCGGAGATGGGCGTACAGGAGGCTCTATGACGGGGGGACGACTAACCGGTGGATCGATACATGTTGCACAAGGAGGCGTGCCCGCGAGACCAAACGCGTCCAACAGAGCGAGTGGATTCGCTTCAACGTACTCATACAAACTCATCCCATCCACGTACCCCAGCGGATCCCGCCGTGTCCACCGCCCCACCTCCGCGTCGTACACCCTGTGCCGCACGTGGTACAGCCAGCGTTCGGCCCCCTCGAACGTCGGGTCGTACTCGTAGCCCGCGTAGCCGCGCCGGTTGTTGACCGCCGCGCTCGACAGCACGCCGCGGCCGAGCGTCTGGTACGCCCCCGTGATCGAGTGCGCGTGCACGGCGTCGCTCGAGTCCACGTCGCCGTCGAGTTCGGCGTCCTGCCGCACGTCATACGAACTGCTGTTCAGGATCGCCGCGGCGTCGGTCGCGTCCCAGTCGCCGTCGGAGTTGGTGTCGCCGGCCGGCAGCGCGAACGGCACCCCGTACGCCGAGTACTTCACCCACTCGACCATCTTCCCCGTCGCCGTCAGGATCGCCGAGACGTCCGCCCGCCAGTTCTGGCAGTAATAGACCCGCTCCTCGAGCGTCCCGTCGGCCTCGTCCTCCCAGGCCGTGTTGGCGTCCCGGTCGCGCAGCACCACGGCATCAGTGTACGGAATCATGGCCTGAGCCACAAGCCGTACATCCGCTGGTAAGCCCGTGCATTCGAGGCATCCGTGCCCGTTCCGCACGGGCGCGGAAATGCCCCCCGAAGGACTCGAACCTTCAACCCGCTGATTAAGAGTCAGCTGCTCTACCGATTGAGCTAGGGAGGCAGCGGGGCGGGCGGCCTTGCCGGTCGCCCTCCGCCGTCCGGGGAGAGTATACCGCATCCGCGTGCGGCGGCGAGGCGGGGGGTCAGGCCGAAGGCGGGAGTGAGGAAGGCCGGAGGCTGGAGTTTGCAAGGCCGGAGGGGGAAGGCCGAAGGGGGCCGCCTCGACTTGCTCCCTGCGGCCTTCGGCCCTCTGGCCTCCTGCCGGCTGCCTCCCGTCCCTCGCCTCCGGCCTTCCGAACTCCGGCCTCCGGCCTCGCCCGATTGACTGCCCCCGCCCCTCCGCGTAGCGTTGCGGTCCCCGGGCGGGCCTGTTTTCTGCCGGTCGGGCGAGTCCCGGAGTTGCGATCATGCTTCCCACCCATCGCCAGAGCCATGGCCGGTCCCGTCGTCGGCGTTCGCACCACGCCCTGCGCCCCGAGCGGCCCACCGTCTGCCCCCTGAGCGGCATGCCCAAACTCCCCCACCGGGCGTGCAAGGAGTCGGGGTACGTGCGGCCGGGCCTGCGCATCCGCGTGCCCAAACTCGGGATCGGGACGCCCAGAGACTGAGAGACAGCATGAGGCTGGCCATCGACGTGATGGGCGGCGATCACGCGCCCGACGCCATCCTGAAGGGCTGCGTTGACGCCCTGCCGCTCCTCGCCCCCGATGACCACCTGATTCTCGTCGGCCCGCCCCGCATCATCGAGGACTACCTGCACGAGCGGGCCATCCGCGACCCCCGCCTCTCGGTCGAGCCGGCCGAGCAGGTCATCACCATGGACGACTCGCCCGCCAAGGCCGTGCGGGCCAAGCCCGAGTCCTCCATCGTGAAGATGGCCCTGCTCGGCTCGCGCAAGCACGAGCGGCCCGCCGACGTGGTCCTCTCCGCCGGCAACACCGGCGCGTGCGTCTCGGCCGCGATCATGCACATGAAGCGGCTGCCCGGCGTCCACCGCCCCGGCATCGCCGTGACCATCCCCGCGTTCCACGGCCCCGTCGTCCTGTGCGACGCCGGCGCGAACCCCGAGCCGCGCCCCGCGCACCTCTGGCAATACGGCCTGATGGCCGAGACGTACTCGCGCGTGGTGCTGGGCATCGCCAGCCCGCGTGTGGGCGTGATGAACATCGGCGCGGAGGAGGGCAAAGGCTCCGACCTCGTCCGCGAGACGCGCGACATGCTCCGCAAGACCCCCGGGATGAACTTCGTCGGCTACGTCGAGGGCCGCGACTTCTTCGACGGCGTCGCGGACGTGATCGTCACCGACGGCTTCGTCGGCAACACGCTGCTGAAAGATGGCCGGGAGCCTGGCCAAAAGCCTGTTCGGCGATCGCGCTTAGTGCTCGCCGCGGACCCCGGAACTGGCGATGCCCAGTTCGAGCCCGATCGTGAAGCAGATCTACACGAAGAACGGCTACCACGAATACGGCGGCGCGCCCGCTGCTGGGCGTGAACGGCGGGTTCTTCATCGCGCACGGCTCCAGCGAGGCGCGTACCATCCGGGCCGCGGTCCGCAACTGCCGCGACTTCGTCTCCAGCCACGTCAACGAGGCGATCGTGGCGAGGCTGGAGGAGGTCTCGCATCTGGCAGAGCCGCAGCGGGAGCACGCATGACCAGGCCGCAACCCGCGATCGGCGTCCGGTTCGCGGGGATCGGCTCCGCCGTGCCCAAACGCCTCCTCACCAACGCCGACCTCGAACAACTCATGGACACTTCGGACGAGTGGATCTTCCAGCGGACCGGCATCCGCGAACGCCACATCCACGACCCCGACGCGGGCGAGGGCACCGCCCCCCTCGGCGCTGAGGCGCTGCGCAAGGCGATGGCGCACGCGGGCGTCGCGGCGGGCGAACTGGACATCATCATCGCAGCAACCATGACGCCCGACATGCCCACGCCCGGCGTCGCCTGCATGATCGCCGACCGCCTCGGCGCGGGCCAGATCCCCGCGTTCGACATCTCCGCCGCCTGCTCGGGCTTCGTCTACGCCCTCAACGTCGCCGAGTCGATGATGCGCTCCGGCGGCTACCGCACCGTCGGACTCGTCGGCGCGGACTGCCTCTCACGCCACGCCGACTACTCCACCTTCGGCCGCGCCACCTCCATCCTCTTCGGCGACGCGGCCGGAGCGGCGGTCCTGCGCCGCACCGACGACGCCACCAAGGGCCTCCTCGCCCAGATCATGCACTCCGACGGCGGCGGCGCACGCCACCTCTACATCCCCACCCACCGATGCCACATGACGCCGGGCGACGAATACGACGAACGCAAGATGGGCGTCGTCCAGATGCACGGCCCGGCCGTCTTCAAGTTCGCCGTCGGCACCTTCCCCAACCTCATCGAAGAGACGCTCAACCGCGCCCGCCTCACCGCCGACGACATCGACCACTACGTCTGCCACCAGTCAAACTCCCGCATCCTCGAGGCCGCCCGCGAACGCTTCGGCCTCCCGCGCGAGAAACTCCTCGTCAACATCGACCGCTACGGCAACAGCGTCGCCGCCTCCTGCCCGCTCGTGCTCGACGAACTCAATCGCTCCGGCCGCCTCCGCGAGGGCAACAAGGTCATGTTCCTCGCCTTCGGCGCGGGCCTCACCTGGGCCAGCAGCCTGTGGCAGTTCTGAGCGAGCCGATCTCGCGCGGAATCCACGATGCGGTGCAGTTCAAAGCGTCGGCTCCAGCCCCGCCTGCTCAAAGTGCCTGTCGCGCGTGAACACCCTCCGGATGCCCCGTGACTGGCAGATCAAAATCGACGAGCAGTCCACGAGCGACCACCCCTTGTCCGCTCTCGAACGGTAAAGGTCGAACGCCGCACGCCAGCCCTCCCGAGTCGCCTCGACAACGACGACTCGCGACGACAGATGGAGTCGTTCCACGATCCTCGCGCCTGCCCCTCTGAGGTCGCTATCGCGAGCGATCGAGTTCAGGAACTCTGCCAACACCCAGTCACTCGTGACGAGCGGCGCGTGTTCCGACGACAATCGTGACTCGGTCAGCCGTGCCCACTCGTGCCACGCGTCGCTCTTGACGCACAAGGCTACAAGCGCGACAGTATCAACAAAGACGGCACGATCGGTCATCGATCCCGAGACCTCTTCGGCGCGCCGGACGCGTAGTGGTCGTGCTCGTCCGACATGTCGGTGATGCCGACGTCCACGGCTTCGCTCGCGAGGTTGTCGGCCGGGTCGGGATGCTCCACGTTCCCGCTCGCCTGCTCACCGACAGGCTCGACGCGAACGCGCGCACCCTCCGGCAGCCGCCCCGGCGGGTCCAACTCGATACGACCGCCCTTGACCTTTCCGAAATACACCATCGTTGACCTCGGACAAGTATACGAGAATCGATGATGCCCCGGCCACTCCCCTACAGTCACCCATGAACCCCATCGTCCTCCTCTGCCCAGGCCAGGGCGCGCAGGCCCTCGGCATGGGGCGCGCCTGGCACGACGCCTCCCCCGAAGCCCGCGCCGTCTTTGAGGACGCCGAACGCAGCCTCGGCACGCGCCTCGGCGCGCCACTCCGCTCCCTCTGCTTCGACGGCCCCCCCGACACCCTCAACCGCACCGACGTCTCGCAGCCAGCGATCTTCACCGTCTCCGTTGCCTGCCTCCGCGGCCTGTGCGCGGCATGGGGCCTCGCGCCCGACGAAATCCGCCTCGCCGCCACCGCCGGCCTCTCGCTCGGCGAGTACACCGCCCTCCACGCCGCCGGCGCGATCGCCTTCGACGACGCGCTCGAACTCGTCGCCCTCCGCGGCCGTGCCATGCAGGACGCCGCCGAAGCCGCGCCCTCCGGCATGGTCGCGCTCATCGGCGCGGACGATGCCCAGGCCCACGCCGTCTGCGAGCAAGCCCGCGCCGCCGATGTCCTCGTCTGCGCGAACTTCAACGCCCCAGGCCAGGTCGTCCTCAGCGGCTCGACCGCAGCCTGCGAGCGCGCCGTCAAGGCCGCGGAATCCATGGGCCTTCGCGCCCAGCCGCTCCCCGTCGCCGGCGCGTTCCACTCGCCGCTGATGATCCCCGCCGCCGAACGCCTCGCCGAGGCCCTCATCCGCACCACCATCCGCCCCCCACGCTGCCCCGTGCTGTCGAACGTGACCGGTCTGCCGCACGCCGCGGCGAGTGATACGATTCCAGGTGGCACAGGCGTCCCACCTGTGCCGAAGGCGCTCGCGGACTCCATCCGCCTCCGCCTCGTCGAGCAGTTGACCCAGCCCGTCCGCTGGGCCGACTGCGCCCGATGGCTCGCGGCCAACACCGCCGCCGCCGCCATGCACGAACTCGCCCCCGGCCGAACCCTCGCCGGGCTGATGCGACGGATCGACCGAGGGTTGAAAGTGGAGGCGCACGATGTTCCGAGCGAATGAACGGTTCAGCCTCGCTGCCCGCGGGTACGGACTCGCGTGCCTCGTCGCTTCGATCTCGGTTGGTCTGGGCGGGTGCAGCAAGCCGCCGCCCCCTCCGCCCCCGCCGCCGCCGCCCGCGCCGCCCCCCCCTCCGCCGCCAGAGCCGGTGGACGCACGCGCCGTGGTGCAGGCGCTCAACGCCAGCGCGGCCGTGCAGTTCGTCGAGTCGCAGGCCCCCGTCGATCGCTCGCTTGCAGAGGCCGTTGTCCGGCTCGCCGACGCCTTCGCCCGCGGCGACGCAAGCGCAGCCCGTCGCCTGCTCGACAGGCCCGCGCAGGGCGTGCTGGACACGCTCGTCGCTTCCGACGAGTGGGCCGAGGCGACCTCCCGCATCGAGTCTGTCCGCATCGTCTGGATCGACGATTACGCCCGCTTCAGCGAATCGCCCACGGCCGCTTTCGTCGCGTTCGCCGTGCAGGAGCCGGGCTCGTCGTACATCCTGCGCTGGGACGGCACCCGGGTCTTCGACTCGTGGGTCTTCGGCGGCGCGCCAGCCTCGCCGGAGGTCCGCGTCCGCGCAACCTCGTGGGACGGCCTGTCGCAGTCAGACTATGAGTCCGCAGGCGGCATGGCGCTGGCGGACGGCGCCAACCCCTTCGGCCTCCCCGAGGAGGTCCTGGCCCAACTCCGCGCCATGGGCCTCGACCCCGACAACCTCGACCTCGACGCCATCGAGAAGATGCTCGCAGACCTCGGCGACCAACTCCCCGAGGACGTCGTCCGCCAGATCCGCGAACTCATCCGCAAACTCCGCGACGCGGGCATCACGCCGGGCGCGACGCCGGGCGGCACACAGCAGGAAACCGAGCGCGACCCGCGACGCAAGAACACGCCCGGCGGACCGATCACCGTCCCCGGCGGCGGCTGACTTCCGAGCAGGCCACAGCGAGCAAGGGGCCCAACATGACCAACGCGGACCACGCCCGGGTGGCGATCGTGACCGGCGCAAGCCGCGGCATCGGGCGCGCCGCCGCCATCCGACTCGCACGCGATGGACGGCGAGTCGTCCTCATGGCCCGCTCCGAAGGCCCGCTCACCGAGGTTCGCTCGGCGATCGAAGAGGCCGGCGGCTCGGCGTGGGTGAAGCCGGTTGACGTCGGACATGCCGACGCGCTCGCCGCCGCCATCGAAGAAGTCGCCGGCGAACTCGGCCGACTCGACATCCTCGTCAACAACGCCGGCATCACACGCGACAACCTCCTCCTCCGCATGACCGACGCCGAGTGGGACGAGGTCCTCCGCGTCAACCTCACCAGCGCATTCGTCGCCATCCGCGCCGCCGCTCGCCCCATGATGAAAAACCGCTTCGGCCGCATCGTCAACGTCGGCTCCACCAGCGGCCTCATGGGCAACCCCGGACAGGCCAACTACGCCGCCGCCAAAGCCGGCCTCGTCGGACTCACCAAGACCGTCGCCCGCGAACTCGGCTCCAAAGGCATCACCTGCAACCTCGTCGCCCCGGGCTTCGTCGAAACCGACATGACCGCCAGCCTCCCCGAAGCCGTCGTCGAGAAGGTCAAGGAGACCATGGCCGTCAAACGCCTCGGCACCCCCGAAGACATCGCCGCGGCCATCGCCTACGCGACCAGCGACGACGCGGGCTACCTGACCGGACAGGTGATCGCGGTCGACGGCGGGCTGACGATGTATTGATGGAGCAAGAGCTTCTGTGCTGCCGCTATCATGTCTCGCCAATCACGGTGCCCGATTCCGCGTTTGCCACGTAATCTAGCAGCCACTGGTGCTTCCCTCGCACACAGGCATCGGCTTTGTTCTCGCGGATAACCCGAGACGCCAACTCACGCACTTGTTGCCGAACCTTGCTGACGCGGCTGCCATTCCAAGTCCACTCGATAGTGAAGCCGTCTGAGTTGGAAATCAGTTTCTCATCGCTACTCCTGGTCACATCTGCGTGAAGTAAATCAAGAAACACCACCCTGTCGACGTCTGTCTTGAAATAGTCGGCAAGCACTCCTGTAGTCCCAAACGGGTACGCCTTCATAGGTTTAGATTGAGGCTTTCTGGCACACCGAATAATGCTTGAGTCCACGAGCACTCTGGGCACAACGGCCTTCTTGGACTCCAACTCATATGCCGCGACAAGCCCGGGGCCGAATGTCAGCGGCAACATCGATTCCTGTCCAAGACACTGAGCGTCGTCAAGCCTGCTCCATGCGGGATCCCAGTACATCTTCCCAACTGTCACGCCCCCCCTCACGCACGCCCCGAGATCCAGGACTTTATCATGGATATGGCGCACTACGAAAAGGAGCTGTGAAAGTCCATTCTTAGCAAACGGTTCCCCCGGTTTGGTGGGCGTAAACACAGCCACACAGTCTGAGAATGATCGCGTCTGCATCGGGCATGGGCCGTGACTCGTCTCCTTCATGCCAGGTTTCAGTCGTGCGGAAACGCCGGTCAACTGGCTCAACGAATCAACCAAGGCGGGAACTGATTCGCTGCGCTCGATCAACTCGCGGAAGCCCAGAATATCCAAGAACGCAATGAAGCACTCCCGGTACCCAGCAGGAGCGGTTCTCGTTTCGGACATTTGATCCTCCGTTCACATCGCGGTGTCAGCCCGCCCAGGCTGAGTGCCGGACTACGTCGGCACACGTCTAGGAGTATACCACGATGTAGCGGAAGGGTAGGATCCAACATGCAACGACAAGTGACTCGCTGATGTGCCTCAAGGTACCCCTGCGACCTCGCTGCCCTTCTCGTCCTCGCGCCTCAAAACAGAGCACGAAGCGCGAGCGAGAGCGGGCCCCCGTCAACTCCAGGCACAGCCCAGCGCCGATCCACGGCCGCGGAGGGCGTGCGTGTCACCGCTCGTGGATGACCGACGGCACGCCGGTGAGACCGAGGTGGAAGTCTGTGGACCAGCAGAGCGGGATGCTGCGGGCGGCCATGAGGTGAAGGCCGACGGCGTCGGCGAGGGTGAGGCGCTGGTCGGGGAAGCGGCGGGCTTCGCTAAGCCGTTCCACCAGTGGACGGCAACCCGCAACACACATCTGCCCCATCCGACCCATCCGTCCCATGAGTCCCATCGCACGTCGCCGGGCATCGCCCACGCCCGCGCGCACACCGCGCGCACCGACCCCACCCAATCCGTCCCATCCCCAAAGAAAAACTCCACCCACCCCCAACCCCTTGCCCCAGACGCCTCTGCGCGCACTCTCCCCCTTCGCAAACCCTCGCCCACCATCCCGCCGCGCGCGCACACAACCGTCCAACGCACCCAATTACGGAGTCCCGCTCTCTTGCCGTCCATCGTGTCCACACCGTCCACACCGTCCACACCCACTCACCCTCCCCTCTTCCGATTTGATCATTTGCCATTTCCCATGCCCACTCCCAACTGCCCATTGCCCACTCTCCCCCCCCCGTCCGCACAGCGGCGCAACGCGCGCAT
>JAHCJE010000124.1 GCA_026128865.1 Phycisphaeraceae bacterium
CTTCCTCGGGAGACCCCCTCACCAAATGTGCGCAACTTGACGGACACTACCGACACTCTACCATCCTGCATTTTCAAGTCAATAGCCATCCCTTTCATTGAGCCGCCATGTGTGATCTTTCGGGGGTTGTTCGTCTCATAACGAAGTTTGCAGCGGCAAACATAAAAACACCCCCGCGAGGGGGGTGCTCTCAGAGGCGAAATGATGCAAACCGAACCGAGCGACGCGGCTCAGCGGCGGCGGCGAACGCCGAGCAGGCCGATCCCAAGCCCAAGCGACGCGAGGCCGGCGGGAGCAGGGATGACCACGAAGACACCCGTGCCGCTCGCAGAATCATTCGCGGTGACCTTGAAGCGCCACTCCGCGAACATCTCGAACGCAGGCCCGCCGAGAGCGACGAAGTTGCCGGCCCCGGCCGGATACTCGTCGGATATCGACTCCGATCCCCACGCGTCCGGCTCGACAAGCGGGCCGGTAATCAGCGAAGCGAACGCGGTGCCGAAGTTGTAGCTCGTATGGTACATCGTGCCGCCCGGCTGCATCCCCGTCACGGTCGCCCCGTTCCCGTCGCCGTCGGTCACGGTCATGCCGCCGGAGGCCCGCCCGATCGGGCTATTGATCGTCGGGAAGCCGAGCGACCCGAACGAGATCGTGAAGATCGTGTCGCTGCCGCCCGCCACGACGGAGAAACCGCCGCTGAGCACCGGATCCTGGTCGATGAACGACGAACCCTGCGTCAGCTTGGCGATGTGTGCACCGGTATCCACGTCAACGAAGTTGACCACGCCGGGAAGGAACCACTGCCACGTGCCCTCGGACGTCCACTCACCATCCTCGAGCGAGACTTTGTAGATGCCCGTGCCCGATGCGTTGGTCGCGGTGAAGATGATCGGCGGATTCGAAATGTCGGCCAGCGCAGGAACCGCCAACGCAACCGCCCCGACCAGCGCCGCCAGACGTCGAACGAGCCGAGGCTCCGCCTCTGTGCAAACGTTCATGCTTCTTCCTCTTCTCTCTTCTTCTCTCGATTGCCCTGCCGGTCGCGACCGTCGGTCGGACGCGATCCGGCCGTGAGTGTACGACGCAGTTCAGCGACGGCGACGGATCGCCAGCAACCCGCCAAGACCGAGCAACCCGAGCGAGCCGGGGGCAGGAATGATCACGTACACGCTCGTCCCGCTCGCGAGATCAAAAGCCGAGAGCGTGAAACTCCAGCGAGAGCTCATGTCGAAGACCCCGACCCCAATCGGCGCGTACTGCCCCCCGCCGGGATACTCATCAGACCTGGTATCCGAAGAAAACGCGCCAACAGAAAAACCACTGGTCAGCAGCGACGCGAACTGTGTCCCGTTCGGAACCTCGCCGTTGTAGTGCGACAGGTGTGCGCCAGCCGCGTCCGGCGTGAACGTCGCACCGTTCCCGTTCACGTCCGTGATCGTGACCGCCGCAGATGCGGCCCCGACAGGGGAGTTGATCATCGGGAAGTTCAACAGCCCCGAACCCACCGAGAACAGCGTGTTCTGCTGGTTCGCCTGAACGTTGAAGTTCAGCATGATCACAGGGTCCGCGATGAACGTCACCGACGCCGTACCGAGCGTCGCCAGCAGCGATCCACCCTGCGAGTAGATGTCCACGGCGTGGTCGAGACCCCAGTGAAAGTTGCCGTCCGCGTCCCACGTGCCCATGTCACTCGTCGCGACAAAATGCCCGATCTCGTTCCCGACCTTCGCGGTCAGAACGAACACTTCGTGCGAGATGTCCGCAGAGGCGTGACCGGCGGCGAGCAGCCCCACCGACGCCGCGATTGTTGCGTTCAGCCGTCCGACCCGGTTCCGTGTCATGTCCCTCTCTCCAGTTGTTGCAGGTCAAAGGTCTGCCGGAGCGAACCGCGACGAAGAAACATTGTCTCCCGTCACCCTCGTCCCAGCGTTGCAAACTCTCCTCGTCACGCCAAGGCCCGGCAAACCGGGCCAATCGACTCTCTCTGCCCAGCAGTCTCCCCGGCGGTATCTCGCCTGTCAAGAGTTATTTTGACCAAACGCGTCAGCGGAAGTCCCTGTTTTTACAGTTAGTGCTTTGTTCGTATTCTTCTCGCCGCATGATTCTCTTGTTGCGAGCAGCACTCCACTTCGGCTACTCTCGGATCGTCCCGCCTGACCATTCAGCCGCGACAGAGAGAGAGATTCGATTCATGCCCCTGCACACGACCAGCGCAGTCGCCGCTGTCCTCTTGGTCCACACGGCGTCGCTCTGCACGGGCACAACCCCTTGCTTTGCCACGCACCGGATCATCTCCTCGGCAACCGCTCATTCTGATGCCGAGCAAATCCCTGAAAGCATCCTGATCCGCGTCGTACCCGGTGTCGTGCCCGTTCTCAACGAAGAGGGCAACGTCACCCTCTCACACCCCAAGGCCGGTGACGACGACTCCGAGCGGCTCGCCAAACTCCTCCTGCAATACGGTGCCACGCTCAGCCCAGCCATCCCGTTCCGACCCGCGAAGACAAACCTCGCCTCGGGACTCGGCCTCGACCGCTACCTCGCCGTCACGCCAACGACCGCACGCAACGCGGACGAACTGCTCGCAGGCCTCAAGGACTTCTCCATCTTCATCGAATACGCCTATCTCTGTCGCATCGGGCACACCGACTCGGCACCTCGCCTCGGCGTCATCCCCGATGATCCCTTGTTCCCTCAGCAGTACGCGCTCCAGAACACCGGCCAGACCGTTCAAGGACAAACCGGAACACCCGGTGCCGACATCCACGCACCCGGCGCATGGAGCCTGGACGCATTCGGCCAGGGGGTCACGATCGCGATCCTCGACGCCGGCGTCAGCCACAGCCACCCCGACCTCGCCGACCGCCTGGTCCCCGGCTGGAACTTCATCCACGGCAACGACAATACCGACGACGCGTACACCTCCCACGGCACCCACTGCGCCGGCATCGCTGCCGCGACCGCGAACAACACCATCGGCATCTCTGGTGTCGCGTGCCACGCCTCGATCATGCCCATCAAAGTGCTCAACAAGTACGGGTTCGGTGCGGAGACGCACTCCGCAGCCGGTCTGATCTGGGCCGCCGATCGCGGCGCCAGGGTCGCTTCAATCAGCATCTCCTTTGATCCCGCGCCGGGCGGCGATATGGACACGCTGCTCCGTGCCGCCGTCGATTATGCGCATCACGCCGGAACGCTCGTCGTCGCCTCGGCCGGCAACGTTCCGACAGACCCGATCGCCGCCCCGGCACGCTACCCGAACGCGATCGCCGTAGGCGCGACCGACAATCGCGACGTGCGATGGATCGCCAGCGCGATGGGGCCTGAACTCAGCGTCGTTGCCCCGGGAGTCAACATCATCTCTACCTGGGACTCGAAGGTCCACGGAAAGGGAGAGAACACCTACGACCACGCGACCGGTACGAGCCAGGCCTGCCCGCACGTCGCCGGACTCGCAGCCCTCCTCTTCTCCGCGGATCCGTCCCTCTCCACCACGGACGCACGCGCCATCATCGAGTCCACAGCCGACGACCTCGGCTCATTGGGCTGGGATCCGAAGTACGGCCACGGCAGGATCAACGCCGCCAGTGCGGTGCGCACCGCACTCGGCCTCAAGCCCATCCAGAACATTGACGGTCTGCTCGCCTGTCCCGCGGACTTCAACCGGGATGGCACGATCGACACCCGAGACTTCGTGGCCTATCTCAAAGCCTGGGCGACAGGCTCTGACGCCGCCGACATCGCACCGCCGATTGGCATCATCAACTCGCTTGACTTCATCGCCTATCTCAACCTGTACGCGACCGGCTGCCCGTAACCACGGCGATTGAAGCGAACACCGAACCTCCAACCAAGCACGAAAAATGCCCCCGGGCGTCGGTGGGTCGCCCGGGGGCTGGGAGGCGCGGGACCGACGGAGCCTGAAGACTCAGGCCCTCACGCCGATCCCGGTGGCGGGATCTCGGGTTGTCGCTCGGGCCGCGCGGCGCGCTCCCTGCGCCGACGCGCCCGGCGAATGATCCATCAACTGCACCCCATGCTGTTCCCGCAGTTGAGGCACTTGTAGCAGGTGCCGCTGCGGACGGTGATCGTGCCGCAGACGTCGCACGGCGGGGCGTCGTTCACACTGTCCAACGCGACCGACAGCGTGGACGCCTGCACCGACTCGTACTCGACCAGCACCATCGACGAACGCCGCGAGACGCCGGCGGAGGCCTGTGGCGCCGCGCCCTGCGCACTCGGACGCGGCTCGACCATCGCCGCCATCGCGGACGGTGCCCTCTGCGGCTCGGCAACGGAAACGGACGCGGGGGTCGTGCAACTCGCTTGCTCCTTCGTGGTGGTGTCCCGGGCGGACGGCATCCGCCCCTGCTCATCCGACGGGCGGCGCGGAGCGTTGGCCTCGCGATAGCCCGGAATGAACTGCATCCCGAGCCAGCGGAAGATGTAATCCACGAGGCTCTTGGCCATCGGGATGTCGCGGTTGGTGGTCATGCCCGCCGGCTCGAAGCGCTGGTGGGTGAACTTCGTGACCAGGCTCTCGACGGGGACGCCGTACTGGAGCGCGACGCTTGTCGCCGTGCCGAGCGAGTCCATCAGCCCGCCGATGGTCGAGCCTTCCTTCGCCATGGTGATGAACAACTCGCCGGGCAGGCCGTCCTCGTAGAGGCCGACGGTCAGGTAACCCTCGTGCCCCGCGACGTTGAACTTGTGCGTGATCGAGCGGCGCGTGTCGGGCAGCCGGCGGCGCATCGGGCGGTGGATGATGGTCACGCCGTCGCCCGTCGGCTCAGCCGGTCCACTCGCAGTCGCCGCAGCCGGGACGGATGCAGCCGAAACCGCCGGCGCCCCCGCCGGGGGCACAGACTCCCCCGTCGCGTGGCCCTCCCCTCGCGCAATCTCGGCGTCCGCGGAGGCGGCCGGAGCGTCCGACTTGGTGCTCAGCGGCTGGCTGAGCTTGCACCCGTCGCGGTAGAGGGCGTTCGCCTTCAGGCCCAGTTCCCAACTCAGGCGGTAGCACGCCTTCACGTCGTCCACCGTCGCCTCGTTGGGAAGGTTGATGGTCTTGCTGATCGCGCCGCTGATGAAGGGCTGCGACGCGGCCATCATGCGGATGTGCCCGTCCGACCGGATGAACCGGACGCCGGTGCGGCCGCACTTGTTCGCGCAGTCGAAGACAGGCAGGTGCTCGGGCTTGAGGTGCGGGGCTCCCTCGACCGTCTGCGTGCCGCAGATCACACGGTTGAGGTGTTCGACCTGCGCCGCGGTCAGCCCGATCGCCCGAAGCACGTTGAACGCCGGATCGGCCTTCGCGGCGCCGGCGTCGATGCCGAGGCGTTCGAGCGTGTCGTCGCCCAGGGCGAAGGGCGCAAAGGCGAAGGACAGTTCGAAGACGCCCGCGAGCGACGACGAGATGCGCTCGAGGTCCGCATCCGTCAAGCCCTTCGAGAGCAGCCACCGCGAGAAGGTCTGGCCCTTCTTCGCGCCCTTCACGCCGTCGGGCAGCGGCACCTCCATGTGCAACGTACCCAGCAGGTATTCCAGAATCTCGCGGACCTGCCCCTCGTCGTAACCGAGTGCGAGAAGCGCCGGCTCGACCGAGTCGTTGGCGATCTTGAAGTACCCGCCGCCGGCGAGTTTCTTGAACTTCACCAGCGCGAAGTCCGGCTCGACGCCGGTGGTGTCGCAGTCCATCAGCAGGCCGATCGTGCCCGTCGGCGCGATCACCGTCACCTGTGCGTTGCGGTACCCATGCTTCTCGCCCAGCGCGAGCGCCTCGTCCCACGCCTGCGTCGCGTGCGCCAGCAGCGACTTGCCGTTCGCCAGCCGCAGCGACCCGGAACGGATCAACTCGTGGTCGATCGGCACGGGACGGATGCGAAGGTCTTCCCACTCATCCGAGTGCCGGTCCACGCCGTGGGCGGCGCGCCGGTGGTTTCGGATCACGCGGAGCATGTTCCCGCGATCTGCCTCGAAGCCCGCGAACGGGCCGTGCTCCGCCGCCATCAGCGCGGACTGCCTGTAGGCACGCCCGGTGAGGATCGACGTGAGGCACGCGCACACGGCCCGCGCCTCATCCGAGTCGTACGGGATGCCCGCCTGCATCAGCATCGCGCCCAGGTTCGCGTAGCCAAGCCCCAGCGTGCGGTACTTCCAACTCAGTTCCGCGATGCGCCGGCTCGGGTACGCCGCCATCAGCACGCTGATCTCAAGCACCGTCGTCCAAAGATCGATCGCGTGCTCATATGCCTCCGCGTCAAAGACACGCTTCGTCGAGTCGTAGAACCGCAACACGTTCAGCGACGCGAGGTTGCAGGCGGTGTCGTCGAGGAACATGTACTCGCTGCACGGGTTGCTCGCGTTGATCGGTCCCCCGTTCGGGCACGTGTGCCATGCGTTGATCGTCGAGTCGAACTGCACGCCGGGGTCCGCGCACCGCCATGCCGCGTAGGCCACGTCGTCCCAGAGTTTGCGGGCCTTGAAGACCCGCGCCACCTGCCCCGTCGTCCGCCAGGTCGTCTCCCACTCCGCGTCCGCGTCCACCGCGTCGAAGAACTCATCCGGCACACGCACCGAGTTGTTCGAGTTCTGCCCGCTCACCGTCTGGTACGCCTCGCCGTTGAAGTCGTAGTCCAGGTCCAGCCCGAGTTGACGGCAGGTCTCGGCGATCTCCTCGTCGCTCTTCTTGAGCAGCCGCAGCCCCTCCACCATCGCCGCGACCTTGATCTCCTCGCGCACCTTCCAGTTGATGAACGCCTCGATGTCCGGGTGGTCCATGTCCAGGCAGACCATCTTCGCGGCCCGGCGCGTGGTCCCGCCGCTCTTGATCGCCGCCGCGGCCCGGTCGCCGATCCGCAGCCACGACATCAGCCCGCTGCTGCGCCCGCCGCCGCTGAGCCGCTCGCCCTCGGCCCGCAGCCCGGAGAAGTTCGTCCCCGTCCCCGAGCCGTACTTGAACAGCCTCGCCTCGCGCGTCCAGAGGTCCATGATGCCGCCGGCGTTCACGAGGTCGTCGCTGATCGACTGGATGAAGCACGCGTGCGGCTGCGGGTGGGTGTAGGCGTCCTGCGCCTCGCGGACCTCGCCGGTCGCCGGATCGGGCACGAAATGGCCCTGTGCCGGGCCGTCGATCCTGTAGGCCCAGTGCAGCCCGGTGTTGAACCACTGCGGGCTGTTGGGCGCGCACATCTGGTGCACCATCATGTAGACGAGTTCATCGTAGAACGCCCGCGCATCCTCCGGCGTGTCGAAGTACCCGTGCTTCTCACCCCAGTGCCGCCAGCACCCGGCCAGACGGTGGATCACCTGCCGCGCCGAACGCTCCGGCCCCAGCACGGGCTTGCCGTCCTGGCCCTTCACGACCGGCGATGCCCCCGGCAGCGCAAACGGCTGCTCCAACTGCGGCACGCCCGCCTTGCGGAAGTACTTGCTCACCATGATGTCCACGGCCAGTTGGCTCCACGACGCGGGCGCCTCGGCGTCCTTCATCTCGAAGACGACCGAGCCGTCCGGGTTCGTGATGCGACTCGACCGCTTCGACCACTGGACCGTGGCGAACGGATCGGAACCGGCCTTCGTGAACTTCCGTGTGATCTTCATCGCAACACTCGTCCCTAAATGAGCGCTCAAACTTGATCCTCGGACACAATCGCCTCTTCGTCGGTCAGCCGTCTCGGTCCCAACGGTCGCACTAGGGCTCGGGGTGACTCCCCGCTAGCATCCTGCGCAGTCGCCGATGAAACCGATTCTGTTTGCGAACCTCGGCAATCCTCTGTTGCTGGTGCATCTCCGATCGCGACTTATCACCGTAGTCGTCTTCGGGATCGACAAAGCCGGCATAAATGAATGGCCGACACTCAGTTGCTTTCCATCGTCGAATCAGTGTTGGCGTGGTTGCCACTATAACCAAGAGTCCCGCGACCACTGAGATCACAGCGTTGATCATGGCTATCGCTCAGGTTCTAGCTTCACGAATCTGTCCTGCAGTTTGGAATCGCCGTTCCCTAGTCCACCTTCGGCAGTGTCAGCCCTTCCTGGTCCTGGTACTTCCCGCCCTTGTCCGCGTAACTCCGCTCGCACGCCATCTCCGCCTTCAGGAAGACCAGTTGTGCGATGCCCTCGTTGGCGTATACGCGAGCCGGCAGCGGCGTCGTGTTGCTGATCTCCAGCGTGATGCGCCCGCGCCACTCCGGCTCCAGCGGCGTGACGTTCACGATCAGGCCGCAGCGGGCGTAGGTGCTCTTGCCCACGCAGATCGCCAGCACGTCCCGCGGCACCTCGACGAACTCGACGGTCTCGCAGAGGGCGAAGGAGTTGGGAGGGATGATGACGTACTCCGCTCCGGTCTTCGCGGTGTCCACCTCGACCATGAAGTCGTCGCTGAAGCGCTTCGGGTCCACGACAGCCACGTCGCCGTGGCGCGGCGTGGGGGTGAAGATCTTGAACCGCGACCCGACCCGCACGTCGTAGCCGTAACTGGAGACGCCGTAGGAGATGCGTCCCGGCCGCTTGACGGCGTCCTCGAAAGGCTCGATGCGGACGAGCCGTCGGATCTGGCTGTCGCAGAGCACGGGCATTCGCCAACCCCCGCTTCCCTTGGGGCGCCGACACGCGACACCCCCGGCGCGACGGCCCATCGCCGCCACGCCGCGTCCCTCGACCATTCACAATCCAAACATATGCCTACTATCGAGTCCCGTCCACCGAGACGGGCCGGCAGCATACCACTACGGATCGTGCCGACAAGGGGGTAGGACCACAAAATCCGGGGGAGAGGGTGTGGACAAACTTGCGCAAAGATCGCAAACCGCGAAAAAACCGCCGCTTACGCACCGCCCAACTTTTTCGCCCCCCCCTGCGGCGCGCAATCCACACCCCCGGTGCGCAAACATCGGCGCGGCTCCAACCGATCCCGCCCCGCCCGCGTACCCTTGCCTTCGAGGGGCCAGGCGGAGACCACTGCGTGCAGACCATCGCCCGAAACAGCCATCGTGCGGCCGTGGCCCTTGCGGTCGTGCTCGCTGCGTCTTCGTTCGCCGCGACCGCGTGCTCGGGCGGCAAGAAGAAGCCCTCACGCGTCCAACCCACGCCCTACGTCAGCCGCGAGGTCGAGCCGATCCTGCGCGGCACCGTCGGCTCTGTTGCCACCACACGTGCCGGTGAGATGATCCTGCTCTCCGGCTTCGGCCTCGTCGTGGGCCTCAACGGCACGGGCGGGGGCACCCTCCCGGAGCCGATCGCGGCGACCATGGAGCGGACCATGAGCCTGCGCGGCCTCGGGCGGGCCGCGTCGGTCGAGGGGACCGCCCTCATCAACCCGCTCACCGGACAGCCTCGCTCGCCCCGTGAAGTGCTCCGCGACCCCAACACCGCCGTCGTCCAGGTCCAGGCGGTCCTCGCTCGCGGCACCCCCGAGGGATTCCGATTCGACGTCTTCGTCGAGGCCCTGAACGCCTCCTCGCTCGAAGGCGGCACGCTCTGGAGCACCGACCTGCGCCTCGGCCCGCCCGGCCTCTTCGGCGCGACCCAGACCCGCAGAGTCGCCCAGGCACGCGGCCCCATCTTCATCAACCCTTTCAACGACCCGGGCGCATCCACCGCGACAACCCAGCGAACCGTCGGCCGAGTGCTCGACGGCGGTGTCGTCGTCGAACCGCTCTCCATCGTCCTCAACCTCGACGTGCCCTCGCACCTCGTCGCACGCCGCATCACCGAGGCCATCAACTCACGCTTCCCCATGGGACCAGGCGACGATGGACCCGTCGCGCGCGGCCGCAGCGACTCGATCGTCGAACTGTCCGTACCAGCCGCCTATCGCGAGCGACCCGCCGAGTACCTCACGCTCGTCGAGTTCCTCCATGTGGACACCCTGAACACCGAGGTCCATGCCCGCCGCTTCGTGGATGCCCTCAAGTCCCAGCCCGAGTTGAGCGAGGAGTTATCGTGGGGCCTGGCCGCTCTGGGCGACCGTGCTCTCCCCTTCGCCCGCGAACTCTACGGGTTCCCCGAGATCATGCCCCGTATGGCTGCCCTCCGGGCCGGAGTGCTCCTTCGAGACCCGACGACCGCTCCTCACCTCGAGGATTTGGCCCAGAACGCCGTCGGCGCTATCCGCCACGACGCCATCGGAATGCTCGGACGGATCGACTCCGGGCCGGCGACCGACTTGCTCCTG
>JAHCJE010000125.1 GCA_026128865.1 Phycisphaeraceae bacterium
CTGCGTGGTACGCCGCGGCGGAGGTCATCACGAACATCTGGGCCGATGACGCGGCATTCGTCGTGGATGCCCTCGAAGCCACTTCACCTGACATCGGCGCGCTGGACTTCGGCCGCGTCGCTTATGTCGGTCATTCCCTCGGCGGCGCCGCTGCATTCGAGGCCTGCAGCCGGAATGTGGCGTGCACAGGCGCCGTGGACCTCGACGGGACCCTCTGGACGGAGGTCCGCCATACCGGCCTCCAGGCGCCCAATTTGATTCTCCGGCGCGCGCCCGAAGCGGATTGCGACCTGTTCTGCCAGCTTGCCACCGCCGACTTCGCCGCCGTGCTCGCTGCCGGCAACTCCGTGCAGTTCTCCGTCGCCGGCACGTTGCACATGTCGTTCACCGATCTCGGCCTCGTCCCTTCGCCGGGGAACAACGAAGCCTATCGCGGCCCGCTCGATCCCGAGCGGCTGATCGCGATCACGCGCAACGTCGTCCGGTCCTTCCTGGACCAGCATCTCCGCGAAGTCCCCGGCGCCGACTTTGCGGCCGTGGCCGGCCGCTATCCCGAACTCACCCGACACTAGGACAGCCGTGGCCGGCCGGACGCGGCGGCGGGGCTCGAAGCCTCGCTTCCGGTCGGCCCGCGACGCACCGACGTCATTCCCACGAACAGGAGAACGAACATGAAGACGTTTGCCTTCGACCGCCCCCGCTCGCCGAGCACGCCTCGCGTCCCGGAAGACACAACGGCGCGGCGTGCCGCGACCAGCTCCGCAACGATGCGGGCCATGGTCTACCGCCGCTATGGGCCTCCCGAGGTCGTGGCCCTCGCCGAGGTCCCGAAGCCGGAGCCGAAGGACGGCGAGATCCTGATCCGGATCAATGCCACGACCGTTACCAGTTCCGACTGGCGCGCGCGCAGCCTCACCGTGCCACCCGGCTTCGGACTCCTCGGCCGATTCGCCTTCGGGGTCTTCGGCCCGCGCCATCCCATCCTCGGGACGGAACTCGCCGGCATCGTCGAATCCGTGGGCCGGAGCGTGACGCGGTTCAAGCCGGGCGACGAGGTCTTTGCCTTCACCGGCGGCAAGTACGGCTGCCACGCCGAATACCGGACCATGGCCGAGGATGGCCTCGTGGAGCGCAAGCCCACCGCGCTTTCCTTCCCCGAGGCGGCTGCGCTCTCGTTCGGCGGTGCGACCGCGTTGATCTTCCTCCGAAACAAGGGTGGCATGGAACCGGGCGAGCGCGTCCTCGTCGTCGGCGCATCGGGCGGCGTGGGCTCGGCGGCGGTCCAGATCGCCGCCAGCCTCGGTGGCGACGTCACCGGCGTCTGCGGTCCCTCCAGCGTCGCCATGGTGCGCTCGCTCGGAGCAAACCGGGTCATCGACTACACGCAGGAGGACTTCTCGGCTGGAAGCGCCCCCTACGACATCATCCTGGACACGACCGGAACGGCGTCGTTCCGCCGTTGCGAGCGGGTGATGCGGCCGGGGGGACGCCTCCTCGCCGTGGCGGGATCGTTCTCGCAGACCCTCGGCTTCGGGAAACCCTCGAAGGCCAGCGGCAAGAAGGTTGTCACAGGGGTGGCCGCACCGAAGGGAGATGACATCCGGTTCCTGGCAGCCCTCGCGGGAGCAGGAGCCTACCGCCCGGTCGTCGACCGCTCGTACCCGTTGGCGCGCGCGGTCGAGGCGCACGCTTATGTCGATGCGGGCCACAAGCGTGGCAATGTCGTGCTGAGCGTGTACCAGGATCCGGAGTTGGCTTCGACCCAGGGAAGAAGGCAATAGGCGGCGAGTCTTTGCCGCGAGCATGCCGACTCAGCTCCTCGCCCGCTTCGGCCCATCAAGCCCGTGGTGATGGTGGTTGTGGTGGACGTGCCCGCGACCTGGGGCGGCGAGTTCCTCAATGATTGGGCAATCCGGCCGGTCGTCCCCGGCGCAGTGGTCGGCGAGATGAATGAGGGCGGAAGCCATCTCCTCCAACTGCTGCGCCCGCTCGCGCAACACCTCCACATGGGTCAGCGCCATGCGCTTCACGTCGGCGCTGGCGCGGGTGCGGTCCTCCCACAGCCGCAGCAGGCCCCCGATCTGCTCAACGGAGAAGCCGAGATCCCGTGCTCGGCGTACGAAACGGAGCTTGTGGACATCCTTATCGGTGTAGTCGCGGTACCCGGATCCTGTACGCCCGGCCTTGGGGATCAGTCCCGTCGCCTCATAGTAGCGGATCATTTTTGACGAGACGCCCGAGGCGCGCGAAGCAATGCCGATGTTCATCGATCAACCCTTTCTCACGGTGATGTCGGGAGTGGCACCAGGAAGACTGCGCCGGGTGTGCGCAAAGGCGCGGAGGCGGAGCGCGTTGGCGACCACGAAGACGCTCGAGAGCGCCATCGCCGCCGCCGCCAGGATGGGGCTGAACAGCAGCCCCGTCAGGGGGTAGAGCAGGCCCGCCGCGACGGGAATGAGCGCGACGTTGTACGCGAAGGCCCAGAAGAGGTTCTGGCGGATGTTCCGCAGCGTTGCCCGGGAGATCGCGATCGCGGTGGGGACGCCTTCGAGGTTGCCAGAGGGCAGCACCACCTCGGCCGCCTCGATCGCAACGTCCGTGCCGGTACCCATGGCAATCCCCACGTCAGCCTCCGCGAGCGCCGGCGCGTCGTTGATGCCATCGCCGACGAACGCGACCGTGGCACCGGTCGTGCGAAGGTCGCGGATCGCCGCAAGCTTGCCCGCGGGAGTGACGCCCGCGATCACCTCGTCGATGCCGGCCTCCCTGCCAATGGCCAGCGCGGTCGAACGCCGATCGCCCGTGATCATCACGACCCGCCGGCCGGCGGCGCGCAGGCGGGAGATGGCCGCCGCGGCGCCGGGCTTGAGTGGATCCGACACGGCGAGGACACCGAGGGCCCTGCCATCGGCGGCGACGAAGAAGACCGACTTCCCTTCTGTCGCGAGCCGGTCGGCCTCTGACTCCAGCTGCGCGTCGAGGGCGCCGGCCTCAGCCATGAGTTCACGATTGCCGACCTGAACCTTGACGCCGTCGATGGCGGCGACGACCCCGCGGCCCGCTTCTGCCGTAAACAGCGAAGGCGTGGCGGCTGGAATGCCGCGGTCTCGGGCAGCCTGGACGACGGCCCGGGCGAGGGGGTGTTCGGAGCGGCTCTCCGCTGCTGCGGCGAGGCGAAGCAGATCCGACTCACCCACTCCCTCGGCTGTGACGAGGTCCGTCAGAAGCGGGCGGCCGAGCGTCAGCGTGCCGGTCTTGTCGAACGCAACGATGCCGACCGTGCTGAGGCTCTGGAGCGCGTCGCCGCGGCGGAACAGGACACCGAGCTCCGCCGCCCGGCCGCTGCCGACAAGAATCGAGATCGGCGTCGCCAGCCCCATGGCACACGGGCATGCAACGATGAGCACGGCGACTGCCGCCACGACTGCCGATCCCAGAGCGGGGGCGGGCCCAAGGGCGAGCCAGACAAGGAACGTAAGGGACGCCACCGCAAGAACCGCGGGCACGAACCAGCGGGTGATCCGGTCGACGATAGCCTGAATGGGGAGCTTCGCTGCCTGAGCCCCCTCGAGGAGGCGCACGATGCCGGCAAGGAACGTGTCGGCACCGACACCCGCGGCCGAGAAGCTGAAGGCGCCGGCCCGGTTGATGCTCCCTGCGAGTACCTTGCTGCCCCCACTCTTCTCGACCGGAACAGGTTCGCCGGTGAGGATCGACTCGTCGACCCAGGAGCCCCCCTCGGTGACGACGCCATCGACCGGGATCCGCTCACCGGGATGGACGAGAACGACGTCGCCGACCGCGATCTGATCGACCGGGGTGTCGGTTGGTACGCCGCCCCGCATCACCGTGGCGGTCTTCGGCGTGAGCCGTAGAAGCCGCCCGATCGCTTCGGACGCGCGTCCGCGAGCTCTCGCCTCAAGATATCGGCCCAGAAGGATTAGGGTGACGATGAGGGCAGCCGCCTCGAAGTAAACTGCCACGGCCCCTTCGGGCAGGAGGGAGGGGGCGATCGTGGCGACGACCGAATAGAGGAAGGCCGCGCCGCTGCCGATGGCGACCAGTGCGTTCATGTCAGGCTTCCGCCGCGCAAGCGTCCGAGCGCCAACAAGGAAGAAGCGCCCTCCGGGGCCTGCAAGCACCGCCGTGGTGAGGACCAACTGGACATAGCTGGAGAACCCTGCGCCGAATGTCATCGACAGCCAGTGGTGCATTGCAGGAACAAGGTGCGGCCCCATCGCGAGGACCACGACCGGAGCCGTCAACACTGCTGCGACGAGCGCGCGCAGGCCGGTCGCACGGAGGGCGCGCTCGCGGTCGATCACGGCGTCCGGCGTCCGGACCGTGTCATGCCGCTCCGCCCCATAGCCTTCCGCAACGATGGCAGCGACCAGTTCGCGGTCAACGGCGGCACCTTTCATGCGGGAGACGGTCGCCCGCCCCGTAGCAAGGTTTACCGATGCGGCCGATACGCCGGGTACGGCCTTGAGCGCGTCCTCGACGGCCGATACGCAGGAGGCGCAATGCATGCCTGTCACGTCGAGCTCGACCGGCTCCGTGCCGATCGTGTAGCCGGCGCCGGCGACTGCGCCCCGCACCTTTGCAAGGTCCGGCGCAGCGCGGAAGGAGATGTCAGCCCGTTCCGTCGCAAGGTTGACGCGGACCGCTTCGACCTCGGGGAGGCTCGCTATCGCGTCCTCGACATGGGCGACGCAAGACGCGCAGGTCATGCCTTCGACGGGCACTGAAATGACGAGCGGGGTGCGAACTGGTGCGGTCATGGAAAACCTCTGGTCGATGGGATGCACCATCACCAGATAATGTTTCCCATCATGGGAAGGTCAAGGGCTGACCGACGGCGCCCTGCGACCGGCCGCCACAGCAGGCGCGCTCTTGACCTTGACACGCTGGTAAGCCCCACATGGGGTGTCGAACAAGACGAAGGAGTTCGACATGTACAGACTTCAGGTTCCCAAGCTCCACTGCGATGCCTGCGCCGGCCGCGTGACACGCGCAATTGTCGGCGTCGATCCGGCGGCGAGCGTCCGCACCGACATCCCGGCGCACGAGGTGGCCATCGAGACCACGGTACCGATCGCGGAAATCCGGGCCGTCCTCGAGAGGATCGGATATCCGGCCACGAACTGAGGCGGCGCTCGGTCAACGATCGCGGCTTCCTCCGGGCAACCGGGGGGCTTCGTCGGCAATGGGATTTGACCCTTTGCCACCGCTGCCGGAAAGGGTTAGGCGATGCTAGCCGCCGACCATGTACTGGCCCATCATGCCGCGATCCTCGTGTTCGAGCACGTGGCAATGGAACATGAAGGGTGCCGTGGACGGCGCGGCGGCAGAAAACTCCATCAGGAGTTCCAACTCCCCGTCGACGAACACCGTGTCCTTCCAGAACGGGTGCTCATCGGGCGCCGGAACAGCATCTTTCAGCGATAGTCGCCACGATGCTGCGAGGCGTGCTCCCTCGCGGGGACGGGGCATAGTGCGCCAGCGACCGAAAAAGGAGCCACCCGCCAGAGGTAATTGTTGAATGGCTTGCCTGAGGGAGCGCGGTCGCAAGGAGGGCGCTTCGGTTGCGGCTGCCGCCACTTCCGCCCGCACTGCGTCAGCGAGTTGCTTCACTCCGAACGTCGAAAGTAGCTGGCCGATGTCGAAGAAGATGGGCGTGCCGCAACGGCGAGTTCCCCTACGTCGGCCATGCCTTGAGGGAGCACCCCTCGGTCGCTTCCGCGCCGAGCGCAGATCCGGGCCTCGATCAACGAGGGGCGGACGTTCACCGTATTCCCACGCGAGCGAGAGACCGCAGGCGGCAGACGTCAGGTGGCCTTCAGTCCGGTAAGACCATAGTGGTGAGGCGGCAGGGGTACGACGTCCTTCGCTACGTTGAAGCCGGCTTCGATGACCCAATTTCGGCACTGCTCGGGCCGTGGCCGGATTCGCAGATCCGGGCCCCTCGGCGTTGCCGGAGAGTGGTTCCAATGGATGACGCCAACAAGGCCAGCCGGCCGCAGGATGCGATGAGCCTCGCGAAGGAGCGCGACCGGGTCCTCCGCGTGGAGGATGTTGAACAGGAGCGCGCAATCGACCGAGGCGTCACGGAGTCCTGTTCCGTCCGTCACGAAGTCCCGGAGCAGGAGGCGCACATTGCCGCTGCTCGCCTGCCCGAGCCGCCGCGCGGTCGCGGCAATCATCGCCGGCTCGATATCGAGCGCGACTACCTCGCCTTTGGTCGAGGCCGCCACCGCCTGCGTGAAAGTGCCATAGCCGCACCCGAACTCTACAACGTCGGCATCAGCGCGGGTGAGCCCGAGGGTGACGAGGATGGCCGCCGGGTCGAAGAAGGTCGCCCAGAGTGCCTCCTCCGGCATCGCGCTTTCCGGAACCTTGCTCATTGAAGCCCCCGCTTGCTGAAAGTTCGGTCGCCTCTGTCGTTCTACCTCGGCCGGTCGTGCCGATGGCGGTGATGAAGGTCTGGGTAGTGCGCATGCGCGTGCCGTTGCCCGGTGTGCCGGTGGGAATGGGAGTGAGGTTCGGCATCGCGGCTGTCCAGCCCGTCGTGTTCATGCTGGTGATGTGCGTCGTGGACATGACGGTGCTCGTGTTCCTGCCCCTCGTGTTCGTGCTCGTGCTCGTGTCGCTCGGCGAGATGCAGCCACAACCCGACGCCCATGAGCACGGCGGCGACCAGAAGCTGCGTCGTAACCGGCTCGTTCAGGATCGCGATTGCCACCACCACGCCAATGAATGGCGCGAGGGCGTAGTATGCTCCGGTTCGGGCGGCGCCGAGGTGCCGAAGAGCAACAATGAACAGCACGAGGCTGAGGCCGATTCCGACGAAGCCGACGACAGCCACCGCTCCCGCAATCGACGCCGGTGGGATCGCGGCGCCGCGGGCGAGCGCGATCGCGATATTGAACACCCCCGCCGCGAGCCCCTTGCTCATGGCGAGCAGAACCGGGTCGAGCGCCGAGAGCTTCCGGGTCAGGTTGTTGTCGATGCCCCACGCCACGCACGCGCCGATGACGAAGAGGGCGCCAGCATCGAAGCGCAGGCCTCCGGCACTCCACGAGAGGGCGACGGACCCGGCTACGATCGCCGCGGCGCCGAGCAGGAGTCGACGGTCGACGTTCTCGCGAAACACCAGCCAGGCTATGGCCATCGTGGCGACACCCTCGAGATTCAGGAGGAGGGACGCCGAGGCCCCGCTCGTTCGCGCCAAGCCCAGCATCAGCAGCACCGGCGCCACCACGCCGCCGAACACCCAGACGGCCACAAGCCAACCCGCATCCGCTCGGCGCGGTGGCGCGCCGAGTGCGGTCATCCCGGCCGATCGTCTGCCGGCATGTACGAGCGCAAGACCGACGCCGGCCCCCAGATAAAGGAGCCCGGCTGCCAGTTGTGCGTCGAGCGATTCAATAAGGGACTTCGAGATCGGCGCCAGCGCCCCGAAAAGCACGGCCGACGCCAGGGCAAGCGGCACGCCGGGCCAGAGCCGCGAAGACCTAAGTGAGTGCATGGGGCCACGATACCAGTTGGCGGCGGTTCGCGCTGCAGCCGGTCGGCGGCATGGCGGAACGCGCTTGGGGACCGAGCGGCCAAGGGCCCACGCTGCCGAGCACGTCAAGCCTGACGACTTTTCTGCTCCAACTCGTCGCCGTCAGAGGGTAGGGGCCGTGCCTGCTTGTCTTGGGCGCAACCATAGGTGAAATGGGGGACGGCGAAGCGCGATTCCTCTTCGCATCCGTCCGTCCCAGCTTCTGGACCCCGGTGAAGACGCTCGTCGCTGCAATCTCGAACTTCGGTGCCAGCGCAAAGGCGAAGCTAGCCAATCCTGCCATTGTAGGCGCGCCGGAGGACCAGCTCCGCGGGCCGCTCGAAACGCTGATCCGCGACCTCGCCGAAATTGTAGGAATTGCGCCCGATACGATTGGCCTCGTGGGTGAGACGACCCTCTCCGCCGCGCACATCCGGCCAGATTACGCCGTGACGGTTAGCAACGCCCTGGTCGGCTACATCGAAGTCAAGGCGCCGGGCAAAGGCGTCAATCCCCGGGCGTTCACCGGCGCTCACGACAAGGCACAGTGGACAAAGCTCAAACCGCTACCGAACCTTCTCTACACGGACGGCAACGGGTTCAGCCTGTGGCGGGATGGCGAGCCGGCCGGCAAGGTCCTGCTCGACGGCGAGGTTTCTGATTCAGGCGCGAATCTCGCGGCCCCCGATGCGCTTCTCGCCCTCATCAACGACTTCCTCACCTGGCAGCCGATCGCGCCGAAGACGGCGCGGCAACTCGCGGAGGTCAGCGCGCGGCTGTGCCGGCTGCTGCGGGACGAGGTGGTTGAGCAGATGGCGCTCGGCAGCCCCGGCCTCACCGTGCTCGCGGCCGAATGGCGGAAGCTGCTGTTCCCCGACGCCGATGACCGGCAGTTCGCGGATGGCTACGCGCAGGCGGTCACATTCGGCCTCCTGATCGCACGGGCGCAGGACATTCCGCTGACCGACGGCATCGACCACGCCGCGATCGAGCTACGGAAGACGAACTCCCTCATCGGCACGGCGCTTCGCCTCCTGACCGACGACGACGCGAACCGGAGGGCGCTGAAAACCTCGCTCGACACGCTCGCCCGCGTCCTCGACGTGGTGAACTGGCACACGCTCAGCAAGGACAAGCCGGAGGCGTGGCTCTATTTCTACGAGGATTTCCTTCAGGTCTACGACAACGCGCTGAGGAAGCTGACCGGCTCGTACTACACCCCGCCGGAGGTGGTGGCAGGGATGGTCCGGCTCGCCGACGAGGCGCTGCGCGGTCCGCTGTTCGGCAGGGTGTCCGGCCTTGCGTCGACCGACGTCGTTGTCGCAGACCCGGCGATCGGCGCCGGCACGTTCCTCCTCGGCGTCCTGCGCCAGATTGCGGCCACGGTGACGGAGGACCAAGGCGCCGGCGCGGTGCCGGGCGCGATTGCGGCGGCTTCCCAGCGGCTGATCGGGTTCGAGCTGCAGTTCGGGCCGTTCGCGGTGGCACAGGTGCGGCTGCTGGCGGAGATGCAGGCGCTCCTCCAGTCGCCGTCGGGCGCGGCGTCGGCCGTGCCGAACCTTCGCCTCTTCATCACAGACACGTTGGGCAATCCGTTCGTCGAGGACGAGCAACTCAGCCAGGTGATGCAGCCGATCGCGAAATCGCGCCGCGACGCCAACACTGTGAAGCGGGACGAGCGGATCACAGTCGTCATCGGCAACCCACCCTACAAGGAGAAGGCGGAAGGGCGTGGCGGCTGGATCGAGGACGGATCGAATGCGCGGCCGGCGCCGATGGACCGCTGGCGCCCGCCGCGGGAATGGGGCGTTGGCGCCGACGTCAAGAAGCTTAAGAACCTCTACGTCTACTTCTGGCGCTGGGCGACATGGAAGGTGTTCGGCGCCGGGCACAATGAGGCGACGGGGCTGCCGCCGCGCGATGGCGAGGGCATCGTCTGTTTCATTACCGCAGCCAGTTTCCTGAACGGTCGCGGCTTCCAGCGAATGCGCGACGACCTTCGCCGAACCTGCTCAAATATCTGGGTAATCGATTGTTCGCCAGAGGGGTACCGGCCCGACGTGCCAACTCGGGTATTTGAAGGGGTCCAACAGCCGGTCTGCATAACAGTGGCCGCGCGTAAGGCCGGAAAGGATGCCGCAGTGCCCGCGAGGGTCCGCTACCGCTCGCTACCCGAAGGCTCGCGGCAAGCGAAGTTTGACGCCCTCGAAACGCTGTCCCTAGGTGAGGGCAATTGGCTCGACTGCTCGCCCGACTGGCGTGCTCCGTTTCTACCCGGCGCCGAGGGACTTTGGGCGGTCATGCCCGCACTTACTGACCTATTCAATTACGACGGATCAGGTGTCATGCCTGGCCGCACATGGGTAATCGCTCCCGATGTTGACACTCTACGGA
>JAHCJE010000126.1 GCA_026128865.1 Phycisphaeraceae bacterium
CTACGCCAGAAGGTGAACCTCGCGGTCGATCACCCGAAGCAGGCACGCCCGGTGTCAACTCGCCTCATCCTCTCGATGCACGACTTCGACGGTCGGCCCGCGGACCTCGCCCGCCGCCTCGCCGCGATGAGGACCGAGCCGGCAGCGGCCGTCCACAAGATTGCCTTCCGCGCCCGATCGTTGCGGGACAACCTCGAACTCTTCGACCTCCTCGCCGAGCGAGACCGCCCGACGATCGCCCTCGGCATGGGTGAGTTCGGCCTCATGAGCCGCGTCCTCGCCCCGAAGTTCGGCGGCCTCCTCACCTTCGCCAGCCTCCACCCCCAGGGGGCGACCGCTCCCGGCCAGCCGACCATCGGCGAACTCCTCGACCTCTACCGCTTCCGCTCGATCAGCGCCTCGACCGGCGTCTACGGCATCGTCGGGTGGCCGGTGGGCCACTCGCTCTCGCCGCTCGTGCACAACGCCGGGTTCGAGGCCGTCGGCCACGACGGCGTCTACCTGCCTCTGCCCATTGCCGCGGCCGAGCAGGGCGGGGACGGCTCATATGAGTCCTTCAAGGGCACGATGCTCGAACTCGTCCATCATCCGCGACTGCACTTCCGCGGCGCGAGCGTGACGATCCCGCACAAGGAGAACCTCGCCCGGCTGGCCGCGGAGCAGGGATGGACGACCGACGGCGACACCGCGGCCTGCGGCGCGGCCAACACGCTCGTTGTGGAGCGATCGGCGGATGGCGCGATCACCCGCATGGCGGTCGCAAACACCGATGCGCCGGCGGCCGTGGCCTGCCTTCAGGAAGCCCTCGGCGAGATCGCGGGCGTGAGAGTGGCCATCCTCGGCGCGGGCGGCGTCGCGCGGGCGATCGCGTTTGCGCTGGCGAGGCGCGGCGCTGAGATCATCGTGTACAACCGCTCTCGTGAACGCGCCGACCATCTCGCTCAGGCCGTCATTGCTTCCGGCGTGCGAGCGTCGGCCGATGACTGGGCCGCGCTACCACACGCGAGAGCGCATGCGTTCGTCAACTGCACGCCCGTCGGCATGAAGGGCGGCCCGGACCCGGACGGATCGCCGCTCCCGGTGCGCGAACTCGCCTCCCGCCCGACCGATCCGTGCGGCCCGCAGACGGTCGTGATGGAAACCGTCTACAACCCTGTGCGAACAGCACTCCTGAACGACGCTCGCGAGATCGGCTGGCGAGCGATCGACGGCGTGGAGATGTTCGTCCGCCAGGCGGCGGCCCAGTTCACGGCATGGACGGGCCACCCCGCTCCAATGGCGCTCTTCGGCCGTCTCGTCCGCGAGTCGCTCGACCGCTGAGCGTGCCGCGACGAGGAGGCCGACGATGCGCCCCGCCCAGCAGCCCGTCCTGTACCCCGACGCCTACGGCTGGATCGTCTTCGCGGGGTCTCTCGACGTGATGATGACGTGGGTCGTGCTCGGGGTGGGCGGCACGGAGGTGAACGCCATCGCCGACCGTGCGCTCAGGCACGCGGGGCTGTCGGGGCTGATCCTGCTCAAGTTCAGTGTCATCGCCCTGGTGCTCTTGATCTGCGAGTACGTGGGCCGCAGACGGCCTCCCGTGGGACGATCGATCGCGCACCTCGCCGTCGGCCTGAACGCCCTTCCGGTCGTCGCCGCCTTCGCCCAACTCGCTCTGTTCTTCGACCACTGGACGGACGAACTCTTCCACGGCTGATTCAGAACGGGCAGTCGATCCCGCTCGTCTTCAGCAGCGTGCGGAAGGACTCGCTGAACACGAAGTTGTGCTCCGGGAACGCGATCCCCGCCATGTTCCGGTCCAGGTGGCTGAACATCAGGTCGATCCGGCCCATCCGCACGAATCCCTCGTCCGGGCGGGCGTGGTCGAGCAACTCGACCGTGCCCTCGGTGCTCGCCCCTTGCGCCCCGATGCTCCGCAACTCCGCCGTGTAGCGCAGCGTCGTGCCCGGGATCGCGTCGCGTTCCAGTTCGGCCCGCGAGACCTTCGCGAGCACGACCTTCTCGCGGAACTCCTCCGCGTGCCCGACGAGGATGCCAGCCGACTGCGCCATCCCCTCAACGATGAGCGACGCGGGCATGATCGGCATTGCCTCCCGCACCGATCCGTCCGCCCGTCGCGCCGCGGGAAAGTGGTCGTACAGGTGCTCTTCGGCCGCCGTCACGCTCTTGATGGCGACCAGCCGCTCGCGGGGCAGGAGTTCAACCACGCGGTCGATCCACATCCAGCGCATGGTCCGCTCCGCGGCTCAGACGGCCAGTTTCCGCTCGCAGAACCGGACCACCGCGTCCACCGTGAAGATCTCGCCCACGCGCTCGACGCGAGGGTCCGCCTCCAGCGAAGAGAAGTCCGCGTGAGGCAGCCGCTCTTTCAACGCCGCGATTCCCTTCGACGTGATCCTTCCGCCCTGAACATACTCTGGGTCCTGCGCCACGTTGTCCGGGAACAACTCCCCCTGACCGATCTTGAACCCGAAGGCCTGTTCGAGTTTGAACACAATGTCAAGGAAGTCAATCGATTCCGCGCCCAAGTCCGCTGTCAGGACGGCGTCGGGCGTCACTTCGTCCTCGTCGACCGCCAGGGCACTGACCAGCACCTCGCGGACCTTCTCGAAGATCTCATCTCGCGTCATCATGCTCCCTCGGACTTGCGGGCTATCTCCCAGTATGGGTCGCCATGTTACACGATTCAGGCCGCGCTGCCCACCGCAGCGGGGGCCACTCGAACTGCCCGAAGCGTGAACCGCCCCGAAGCCGCTGTTCCTCGCTCGACACCATCCGGCCCGACGACGCATGCCTCCCCCTTGAACTCGGCCGATCCGTCTGTGCCCCGTGCCATTGAGACGACCTCAACGCGGAGCGAGTCCCCGGGCTGGACGATCCTGCCGTACTTCAGGGCACGAACGCTCCCGAGAACGAAAGGCCCACCCTCGTCCTCGGACACGAGGAGCCTCGCCGCCTGAACCATCGCCTCCAGCATGAGCACCCCCGGGAGTACCGGGAAGGTCGGGAAGTGGTCGGCCAGATACTCCTCCGCCGCGCTCACCTGCTTGAGCGTGGCGACTCGATCCTGTCCCAGATACAGAACGGCATCCACAAGGTCAAACCGCATGGCCGGGCACGATACGCCGGATGGCCTGTGCTGTCCCGGCGAGAGGTGCAGGAATCGGGCACTCCCGCCCCGCGTACCCTCCTCCGTGCCGACCGTCCGCGATCAGGCCGTCTGCGTCCGCCATTGGGACTGGTCCGAGACGAGCCAGACCGTCTCCCTGTTCACGCGTGAGCACGGGCTGATCCGCGGGATTGCCAAGGGGGCACGCAGGGAGAACGCCGCTTTCTCCGGCGGTCTCGAACTCCTGACCAGGGGAGAGATCGTCGCCATTGTTAGGCCCTCCGGTTCGCTGGCCACGCTGACCGCCTGGGACCTCCAGGAGACCTATCCCGTGCTCCGCCTCTCTTTGGCGACGTTCAATGCGGGGATGTACCTCGCCGATCTCGTCAGTCATGCGATCACGGACGAGGATCCTCACCCCGCGCTCTTCGATGCGCTGATTTCGTCTCTTCGCACGATCGGTGACTCGCCATCCGAGGCGATCCTGCGCTTCCAGTGGGCGACGCTTGTCGAGACCGGCTACAAGCCAGCACTCAGCCGGGAAGTGGCGGGGCATGCTGGTGCGGTATACGGCTTCAGCCCCCGCGCCGGTGGACTCGTGAGCACCACCCATGACGAGGGGGATAACACCCATTCCGCGCCCCTGTGGCGTGTGCGATCGCCCACGGTTGAACTCCTGCGCCGCCTTGAAGCGGCACTTCCGATCGGCGACGACGCGGCGTCGATCGACCGCGCGAATCGTCTCCTCGCCGCCTATCTCCGCGAGATTCTCGGACGGGAGCTGCCGACGCTCCGTTGGGTGTTCGGCAAGCGTTCCCTCACGAACGCTCCACCCCCCCCTTCTGTAGGAAACGCCGGTTTGTAAAGGCGCACGCGGGGGGGGTCGATATCCCATGCGTGCGGCACGGATGCTGCAACGCGATCCGGCCGCCCATTCCGGGTGGAAGGATCGCCGTGAACCAACAACTCCTAGAACAGGTCCTCACGTGCCCGACGCTGCCCACGCTGCCGGCGGTCGCGGTGCGTGTTCTTCAACTCACCGCGGACAGTGACGTTTCGCTTGACGATGTGGCCGAAGTCATCGAGAAGGATCAGGGACTGTCCGCGAAGGTGCTTCGCACGGTGAACTCTCCGCTCTACGGCCTTCGCCAGCGATGCGGATCGATCCCACGGGCGATGGTCCTCATGGGGCTCGGGCCTGTGAAGAGCCTCGCGATCGGCTTCTCGCTGGTTTCGACGGTGAATGACGACTCGGACCCACGGTTCGATTATGTCAGTTATTGGCGGCGTGGACTCGTCACCGCCGCATCGGCCCGAATCCTGGCGAACGACTTGGGCATCAAGGAGGCCGACGAAGCCTTCCTCGGCGGATTGCTCCAGGACGTGGGCATGATCGCGCTGTATCGGGCGCTCGGCGCCGATTATCTTCGCGTTCTTGACGCGGCAGGGGGCGACCACAGGCAACTCGTCAAGCACGAGCTGGCGTCGCTCGACACGCAACACCCCGATATCGGCGCGACGCTTGCCCAACGGTGGCGCCTGCCGGACGAACTCGTGTTGCCGATCAAGTACCACGAGCGTCCGACGGCGGCACCGATCGGATGTTGCAGGCTTATCCGGTGCGTGGCCTTAGGCAACTTGTTCCACGACACGTTGACCGATGCCGATCCTGTCCCCGCATTGCGCAGGCTCTATCAGCGTGCCAAAGAGTGGTTCAGGCTCGACTCGACTTGCGTGGATGAGCTCATGCCGAGGGTCGCCGAAACCGCGACGGAGCTGAGTCGGCTGCTCGATCTTGACGCCGGCGTGATGCCCGAAGCGGAGGCGATCGTACGCGAGGCGGGAGATCGATTGCTTCGGCTCGCGTCCGGCGATTGCACCGACGAGGTGGGGTGGGCGAAGTCTGCCTCTGCGCTCATCGAAACGGGCACTGAGTTCGACCCGCTGACTGGAACCCTGTCAAAGGGGGCGTTCGATCACGCCCTTCGGCAGACCTATGCGAGAGCCGTGGCCAGACAGGAACCGCTCTCACTGCTTCTCGTCAGGATCGGCGGCAGTGAGAGATCCACTCTGGGCCTCACCCCTGAGGCAACGGATGAAGCGATCCTGAACACGACTTCCGCTCTCCGGCACGAGTTCTCGCACATTGGAGGCACGATTGCCCGCCTAGGCATCGCTGACTTCGCTGTTTTGCTTCCCGGCCTGCCGAGACTGGCTGCGTTGCGAGGGGCGCAGTCACTCGCCTCTTCCCTCTCGAACGGGTCCGGTGAGGCTCGCAACTTTACGGTGAGTGTCGGTGTCGTATCGATGGACTCGAACGCCACTCACTCGGTCGGTTCCCCGGAACAACTCCTTCACGAGGTTGCGAAGGCGGTCGATCAAGCAGGGGTTCAAGGTCAGGTGTGCGCTGTGACCGCCCGGGCAGCATGATCCGGTTCAAGATCCGGGCAACAGCCTGCCGGCCATGGTGCCATCGACGGGGAAAGCGACCAGCAGCGAGCGAATGTCATCGAGTGTCACACGTTCGATCCGGGTGAGTTCGTCTTCGAGCGTCCGGTACGTCCCTGTGAGCGTCCACAGGCGGCCGATGCGCTGCATGCGATCCGACGGCCGCTCGCCCGAGAGCGTGACACCGGTGGCGAGGCGGTTGCGGAGGCGTTCGAGGTCGTCCTCGGTGAGCGAGTCGGCGAGGGCGGCGCAGTCACGCTCGACGGTCTCCCAGACGTCGTCGGCCCGCTCGGGATCGCACGAGGCGTAGACGAAGAACTCGCCGACGCCGTCGTGGGCGTCGTAGGCGGCCTGGGCCTCATCGGCCAGCCCGGTCTCGATGAGCGACCAGTGCAGGCGCGAGTTGTCCGGGCCGCCAAGGACGAGCGCGGCCATCATGGCGGCGTAACGGCGTTCGTCCTGTGCGCCGGGTCCGGGCGAGAGGCCGAGCAGGTAGGCCCGGTTCACCTTCTCGTCGCGCATCTCGAACCGGCCCTCGTTGACGCGGGGCGGGGGCGGCTCGCGGGTTGCGCCGGTCCGCTGCCATGGGCCGCAGAGCCGCTCGGCGAGATCGACGCAGCGGTCGAAGTCGAGTCGGCCGGCGAGGGCGAGCGTGGTGTTGTCGGCCGAGTAGCGGCGATCGAAGTAGTCGCGCATCTGTGCGGCCGTCATGGCCGTGATGGTCTCGGGCGTGCCGAGGACGCGGTGCCGGAGCGGGTGGGGGGCGTAGTAGCGATCGACGCACTCCTCGTAGAGCACCCAGAAGGGATTGTCCTTGTACATGGCGATCTCTTCGAGGATCACGCCCTTCTCGGTGGTGAAGTCGTCGTCGCGGAGGGCTGGTCGCATCATTCGGCCAAGGAGGGATTCGGCATCGTCGAGCCGCTCGGGGACGACCTGCGCGTAGAAACAGGTCATTTCGTTGCTGGTGTAGGCGTTGTGGCGGGCGCCAAGGTCATCGAAGGCGCGGTTGAGGGCGTCAGCGGAGAGGTCGCCCGTGCCCTTGAACATCATGTGTTCGAGGAAGTGGCTGACGCCCATCAGGGCGGCCGGTTCGTCGCGCGCGCCGGTGCGGACGAAGAACCCCGCCGCGGCGGAGTGGGCGGCGTCGTCGGTCTCCGCGATGACGGTGAGGCCGTTTTGGAGCGTGTGCTTTCGGAACTCGATGGGCATGGGTTGAGTGTACCGCGGAAGGGCTGGGCGGATCGCGGCGGTGGCGTCGCCGGTGGCCGGGTCGGGCCGGGGATGGCCGACGGTGCGAGTCCACAGGCTCGCAGCGAGGCGATTCAGTAGTGGCACGGGCGTTGCATTGTCGGCCGGGACGACCACCCAGGAGCGATCCGATGCTTACCGATCGGTGTGTGCCTCTCTCGTTCGACGCACTCGAGACCCGGCGCCTGATGAGCGGGTCTGACGACGGGTTCGGCTTCGAGGCGTACTTCCCGGAGGGCTACTCGCACGCGGGCATCAGCGAGTTCGTGCCGCTCACGAACCCGCACGACCGGGACGTGCGCTACGAGTTGCACGCGCGGTACGAGGTGGGCGAGCGGGACCAGTTGATCTCGGAGGGCGTCGTGCCTGCGAGGTCGCGCGGGGGCGTGACGATCAGTCTCGCCGGACGACCGGACCTGATGCTTGTGCGGCCGGATACGCCTTATGCCCTCGTGCTCAAGGCCGAGGACGCCCTTGGAGCGACGATCAGCCATTACGACTTCGGTACGGCGATCGGGGAGTCCTTCTCGACAACTCCCTCCACGCGATGGACGTTCGGAGAGGGGTATCGGGATCACAACTGGACACGGGATTTCGTGCTGTTCTACAACCAGAACGACACCCCCTCGCACGTGATCACGCGCGTGTTCGGTGCCGGGGGTGAGACGGTTACGCTCGAACTCACGCTGGATGCACAGCGTCGAGGCGGATGGAACTTCGACGCCCAGCCGGGGTTGCCGGACGGTGTGTTCGCGGTGGAGGTGGTGGCGTCCGCCCCGATCGTGGCATCGCAATCGCACTACGAGATCGTGACCGAGCGCGGTTTCGGCGCGCTCGGAACCGCGGACGGCGGAGCATTGGCCGGCTTCATCCCGGCCATCGAGTTTGAAGATCATGGACCTCGCGTCAGCCCCGATGGCCCGAATGACGACCACGGCGGACACGGCAACGACGACGGTGACGACACCGACGACGACCATGGCGGTCACGGCAACGACGATGGCGACGATACCGACGACGACCACGGCGGACACGGCAACGACACCGACGACGACCACGGCGGACACGGCAACGACACCGACGACGACCACGGCGGACACGGCAACGACACCGACGACGACCACGGCGGACACGGCAACGACACCGACGACGACCATGGCGGTCACGGCAACGACGACGACCACGGCGGTCACGGCAGCGACGACGGCGACGATACCGACGACGACCACGGCGGCCACGGCAGTGACGACGGGGACGAATGGCCCGCGAACGCCTTCCTGACCGTGCTGAACACCAGCGATGATGTCGCAACGGTCACATTCACCTTCCTCTGGCGAGATGATGACGCTGCGCCAACGCCGCGCGAGGAACGGATCGTCATCCCTGCCAACTCGCGAGGCGGGCTGTCGATCCGCGAACTCGACGTGCCGTTCGACGAGGAGTTCGGTGTGCTGTACCTCTCCGATGTGCCGGTGACGGTGACGGCGGTGGTGTACCAAGCGGGTGACGCGATGGGCATCCCCGCGGCGACGGTCGCGGCGACCACGTGGGACTTCGGCGAGGGCTACATGAGCCGCTCCCGCGCGGGGAAAGCCGTGACCGACGATGTCTACGTCTTCAATCCGACCGGCGCCTCGGTCACCGTGACCATCGAGTTCTTCTTCTCGGATGGCCGCTCCGTCGCCGTCACCAAGCGGCTGGACCCAATGGAACTGGAGGACGTGAAGGTCCACGCGGAGCAGTCGGTGCTGGATCTCGGCGAGGACTTGTTCTACGGCGTGCGTGTGTCGGGGCCGCGGGTGGTGGTCGCCGGATTCGAGCACTGGGACCGCGATCTGGGCGGCGGGTTCGCGACGATCGGTATCCCTGGCGGAGAGATCATGTCCCTGTTCGATGCCCTCGGCACTGTGTGAGCCGAAATGACAACGCCCCCGGGGCCGATCCCCGGGGGCGTTACCTGTGTACGCGACCCTTCACTTCAGGCATGATGGCTCACGGGCAGCCGGCGACGAATGCGTTCAGGAAGGCGATGAAGTCGAGGGTGTTGACGACGGTGTCCCCGTTGAAGTCGGCGTTCGGGTGTCCGGCGGTGAAGAAGTTCAGGAAGCAGATGAAGTCAAGGGTATTGACGACCGTGTCGCCGTTGCAGTCAACCGGACAGGTCTTACCGACGGTTGCGCAGTATGCCACGTCGAAGTCGTTGCAGAACGCCTGGACGCCGGACCAGGTATCGAAGGAGAAGTTGCGGAAGCCGTAGACGGTCGTATCTGCGCCCCAGGCGAAAATGCAGGGCTTGTTGGGGTCGACCGGGATCGCATAGACGCCGATGGCGTAGGTCGTCCCGGCGGTGACGTTGAACCCGGCGGGAACGGCGACCGTGAAGACGTAGTTCTGGATGTTGAAGATGTCGAGGCAGTCCTTGACCGGGTTGGTGCTGGCCAGCGGAACGTTGAACGAACCGAGGAAGCTGTTGACCCACCAGCCGCAAGGGAACCCTCCGTTTGGCCCCGCGGTGTAGATCTCGATGAGGAACGACTGGATGTTGCTCAGGTCGCACCCGGTCCACGAGTTGACGTCGAATCCGCCGCCGGTGAACGTGAGCTTCGTCCAGGCGCCGCTTGCGCCCGGCTTCCAGTCGTCGAGGACGATGTACGGATTGAGATTGTGGCCGAGGTTGCTGAAGTAGGAGTTCGTGTTGCAGGCGATCTTCTGGCAGTAGGTGTGCCCGCCGCCACCGCCGCCCGGGTTGAGTGTGAACGCGTTATCAGGCCCGCAGCGGTCGTAGCTCCCGGATTGGAGGTTCCATGAAACGGCGGGGTTGTAGTTGTTCACCGTGCTCCCGCACCATCCGAAGATGCAGGGATGGTTCGGGTCGGACACGGTTGCGTAGATCGTGATCATGTAGTTCTGGCCGTTGTTGAGCGAGAGGCCGCTGGGCAGATTCGCGGTGAACTTGTAGATCTGCTCGCCGAACGCTCCGGGGCAGTGGAACGTGGCGTTCAGCTGTGCGAGCGGGAAGGACCATGCGGCGACGAAGTTGCCGTACTGCCACCCGCACGCGCCACCGCCCTGGATCGTC
>JAHCJE010000127.1 GCA_026128865.1 Phycisphaeraceae bacterium
TCGTCAGCAGCCCCGGCACGATCAGCCCGCGAAACTGCCGATGCTGCGTGCGAAAGCGAAGATAGCGAGCAACCACCAGCACATACGCGATCTTGGCCAGTTCCGCCGGCTGGAGGTTCACCGGCCCGAAGTTGATCCACGCCCGTGCGCCGTTCGTCGGCGTAACCAGCCACTTCGGCACCCCCGGCGCGAGCAGAAAGACCAGCAGCCCCAGCACGACGACCGTCGCCGGCCACGCCGCGAGCGAGAGAATCCGGTAGTGCGGCAGGGCCACGATCACCGCCGCGAGCAGCCCGAGGATCAGAAACACAAGTTGCTTCCACGCCAGCGGCGCGAGATCGAACGCCCCGCCCACCGTCGGACGCCCCACCAGGTCGATCGAGTAGATGCCCAGCAGGCTCAGCCCCAGCGCGGCGATAACCGAGAGCCACGCCGCGTTCACCATCGCCAGCGTCGAACGGATCGTCCGGTGCGGCGCACGAGATCCCTTGATGAGCGTGTGCAGCTGCACGTTCATCACAGGTAGCCCTCGGCTATGAGCGCGTGGATGATCTGGTTCGCGATCGGTCCCGCGACACGCCCCCCGCTCCCGGCGTACTCCATCACCACGGCGATCGCGTACCGAGGCCGATCTCCCTCACGCCCCACCAGCACCACGAACCAGGAGTGGTCGCCGGATCGGACGACGGTCGCGGGCAGCGGTCCTTCGCCGTCGGGATCAACCCGGAGGTCTGGTGCTGTCGCCGTGCCCGTCTTGCCGCGCACGCGCACTCCCGGCGCATTGAAAATGGCCTCGCGCCGCTCGTTGATCGTCATCGCGTGCGCCGTGCCGTGGCGAGAGTCGTTCACCACGCGGTCCAGCCCCTCGAGCGCGGCCTGCACCGCCGGCCTGTTCAGCCCCAGTTCCCGCACCTCGGGCGGCGTGCCGTCGTCGATCAGGCGAGGACGCACGACCACACCCAGGCGCGCCAGCGTCGCGTACGCCGACGCGGCGTGCAGCGGCGTCCAGTCCACAGGCCCCTGCCCGATCCCCATCAGAATCGCGTCCGACGCCGAGAGGGCGGCCGCGTTCCCGTCCGGTCCGAGCGTGCCCGCGTGCTCAGGGCCGATGCCGAGGCCGAATCGCTCCCCGACGCCGAAATCCTGATACGCCGCTTGGATGTCGCGCGGCCCCAGCCGCTGTCCGAGCGTGTAGAAGAAGATGTTGCATGAGACCATCAGCGCTTCGACCGCGTCGAGCGGATGCCCCATGCGCGCCTGGTGCGTCGAGAAGCCGAACCGCTCGCGGTACACCCAGCAGCGGTAGTTGTTCGGCAGGCGCGGGAAGAGGTGCCCCGTGCACTCGATCCGCTGATCCAGCGAGTAGTTCCCGCGTGTCACCGCCTCGCTGAGCATGATCGCCTTGGCCACCGAACCGGGCGGGTAGGCGACGCCGATGGCGCGGTTGAGGTACGGCTTGTCGAGTTCGTCCGCCGCGATGGACTCCGGATCGTCCCGCATGGCGTCCCGGTTGAACGACGGCATGGAGACGAGTGCGAGCACCTCCCCCGTGTCCACGTCCAGAACGACCGCCGCCCCGTTGAGCGGCGCACCCACAGGCATCGTCGGGTTGTCTTCGCCGTGCCAGTCGTGGACCTGCGCCAGCCCGACCGCGGGCGTCATCGCGGCCTGCACGCGAGCCTGGAGCATCACGTCCAGTGTGAGATGGACGTCGCGCCCGATGGCAGGCTCGACCGCCGTGCGCTGCGAAAGGTCCAGCCGCGTGAGTTCCAGCCCGCGCAGCCCGCGCAATCGGGCCTCCTGCGTGCGCTCAACTCCCGCCCTGCCCGCCGGATCGCCGGGCATGTACTGGCCCCGGTCGCGCGTCCGGCCGTCCAGCGTGCGCACTGTATCGCGCGCGTGCAGGTCGTCATCCGTGCTCAAGGCTTCGCGGCGCGCGGCGACGTCGATGTCGATCGCCCGCCGGCCCATCCACCCCAGCACGTGGGCCGCCACGCCCTCAACCGTCACGCTCTCGTGCCCCTGGTGCTTCAACGGCCCCGGGAACGTGGAGCGGTCGATCTCGACCGTAACGCGATCAAACGGGTACTCGCGATCGCTGCTTCGCCGTACCACCAGCCCGGGCAGCAGGGGCACCTGCTCGGCCAGAGCAGCGTCACGGTCGATCGACGGATCGTCCAGCCAGCCGAAGAGCGGCACGCTCTGCTCCGCCAGCCGCATCAGCAGGAACGCCGTCGCGTCGTCGAGGTCGGGGAGCACCGCGTGCGGACGGCGCTGCTCGGCGATCTCCGCCGCCGCCCGCTCGTCGATCTGTGCGAGAAGTTCCGGCGTGAACTGCCGCCCCCGCGCCGCCTGCTCGCGGATCGCCTGCCGACGCCGCGCGTCGGCGACCGTGCCCGCCATCCGATCGACGCGGGCGAGGATGCGCGCCCGCCGCGATTCGAGTTCCGCCGCGTCCGCCGCTGTGACCGACGCCAGGCGCGTCCACATGGCCGAGACGTGCGCGTCGTACGCCTGCCGGTAACGCTCAACAAGGCGTTCGCGTGCCTCGGCGTCCAGCACGGGCCACGCGTCCCGGTGGGCACGCCGCGCGAACGACCTCGCCCGCTCGTCCGCCCACGCGCCAGAAAGCGCGCGGTAATCCACCGCGGCCTCGTAACTCGGTCGATCCTGCGCCAGCACCCGCCCGTTCCGGTCGAGGATGCGTCCCCGCACCGTCGGCAGCCATCGCTCGGCGTAAAGCCGCCTTTCGGCGTCGGCGACGTGGGCGCCGTGCTCGACGACCGTCAGTCGCGTCAGTTGCACGCCCATCGCCGCGCAGGCGACCAGCACCAGCCCCAGAAGGAGCGTCAGCCTTCGCCGGAACATGGAGCGGATCGGTCGGGTCGCCTTCATCCGTGGTCCGGGATTCGCTCGCGTCGTCGCGCAGCCCGGGGCCTCCGTTGCCCGCGGGAGCCGCGTCCGTCAGTCTTGTCGCTTGTCGCGCGTCACCTGGGCGTAGGCGTTGTGCGAGTGGATGGACTCGAAGTTCTCCGAGTTGATCGAGTACCACACCACCCGCTCGTCGCTCTCCAGCGCGAGCGCGAGGTCGCGGACGATGTCCTCGACGAACTTCGGGTTGTCGTAGGCGTGCTCGGTCACCCACTTCTCGTCCGGCCGCTTCAGCACCGCGAAGACCGGCGCGGAGGCCGCCTGCTCCAGCAACTCCACCAGGTCCTCGATCCACATCATCGCGTTCGTGCGCACCGACGCCTCGATCCGGCACCGCTGGTTGTGCGCGCCGTACTCGCTGATCTCCTTCGAGCACGGGCACAGGCTCGCCGCCGGGGCCGAGACCGTCATCACGAAGTCCGTCTCCCCGTTGGCCGTGCAGGCGAACCGCACTCGATAGTCCATCAGCCCCGGTGCACCCGTGACCGGGGCACGCTTGGCGATGAAGTACGTGAACTCGGCCTCGAAGTGGGCCTCGTGCGCCTCGAGCCGCTCCCGGATCGCCCGTGCGATCACCGGAATGCGCTCCGGGCAGACCGGCTCGCACGTCTGCTCGTTAAGAACCTCCAGAAAGCGGCTCATGTGCGTGCCCTTCTGGTGGTGCGGCAGGGCCACGTACATGTTGATCGCGGCGACCGTCGTCTGCTCCCCGCCCTCGCGCGTGTGCAGACGAAGCGGGTAGGTCACGTCCTTGACGCCGACGCGGTCGATGGCGACCCGCCGGTCGTCGGCGAGCGATTGCACGTCCGGCATGGCGTGCCGGGAGGCGTTGGCGGTGTCGTGGCGCGTCATCGCTGCTCCGGGGAGGCGCCCGGATCGGCCCTCCGCGGGAGTTTAGGCCGAGGCCCGGGCCTGGCGTCTGCGCTCAAACATCGAGGCAAACCACGAGACGCCGATCGGAATCCCGAGGAACCCGCCCGCGGCCCAGTCCAGCCCGACGGGCGCGGCCGGCCCGAAGTAGCGCCCCGCGTACAGGTCCGCCACCAACTGATCTCCGTGCACGAACCGTGCCGCGATGGGTGCGACCACCGCCAATACCGCGAGCGCGACGAAGAACGTCAGGCTGTTCGCCGCGTCGTCCAGGTACGAAGACGCGAGCCGCCCAAACCCCGCGCCGACGATCCCGGCGAAGATCGCCGCGAAGACCGCCTGCCCCTTGATCGGCTCCTGCGCCACCAGCCACGCGACCGCCCCGCCCGCCACCACGGCGACCCCGATACCCACCAACGCTCCCGGGGCCATGACCGCTCGCAGCAGTTCGTTCTTCGGGTGCGGCCGCCGCGGCGCCGAATCGGGCGCCTCGTGCGGATCGTGCGAACGCTCGTAGCGCCGAACCGCGACCAGCCACACCGCGGCCGCCAACACCACGCTCAGCAGGCCGACCAGCAACCCTTCCGCCGCGAAGGTAGTCAGGACTCCCGACGACGCCTCACGCCGGATGACCATGTCCACCGGCCCCGAGGCCCACGCGGCATGAGCCAGCGTCAGCCCCGCCGTCCACATTCCCGACCGCCACCCGTGGAAGTGCGTCGCCAGGAGCGCGGCCGCTCCTGCGATCACAAAGACGCCCAACAGCGCCACGACACCCATCACCGGCGACGAGCCGACCAGGAGCGTCGCATCGCGGCTACCGTCCGGCGCTCGGAGCAAGTTGACGAGAAAGGCCGCGATCGGACCGAGCACGAAGAGCGCGGCGAGCGGGGGCAGGTAGCGTGAGGCGGCCTTGAGCATGGCCGGATGATGGCCGGGCCGGACGCCTTCGGCAACCGCAGGGCCGGAATCGGTGCTGGATGCCTCGAGGAGAGTCATCGGACAAGGGCCAGCAGCCGGGCGATCCGCTTGCTGATCGCCGGGTGGGAACAGAAGAGCGTCTCGACCTCGCCGTGGGCCTTGCGGACCTTCCGCAGCGGGTTGACGATGTACATGTGGGCCGTGCCCCGGTTGGCGGTGTCCACCAGCGGCTCCTCGTCGTCCCCGAGCCGCCGCAGGGCGTTGGCGAGGGCTTCGGGGTTCCGTGTCAGTTCGACCGCACCCGCGTCGGCAAGGTACTCGCGCTGCCGGCTGTACGCCATCTGGATGATCCGGGCGAAGAGCGGCGCGACGATCGCCAGCACCAGGGCGATGACCAGCAGCACAATCACGGCAGCCCCGCCCCCCTTGCCGCCCGACGATCGCCGGCCGCCGTGGACCCCGCCTCGGAACGCCACCCGCAGGAACGCATCGCACGCGAAGACGATCAGCCCCACCATCGTCGCCATCAGCATGGCGAAGCGGATGTCGAGGTGGCGGATGTGCGCGATCTCGTGCGCGATGACGGCCTGGAGTTCTTCGCGGGGCAACTTCGCGCGCAGCCCGCGTGTGATCGCCACCACGCCGTGCTGCGGATCGCGCCCGGTGGCGAAGGCGTTGAGGGCGGAGTCGTTGATGATGTAGACCTTCGGCATCGGGATGCCCGCCGCGATCCGCATCTCATCGACCACGTTGTACAGTTCCGGGTCGTCCTGAGGCCCGATCGGGATCGCCCCGGACATGCGGAGGATCGCGTTCGCACCGCCGAACCACGACCACAGCACGCCGAACGCCCCGAAGATCAGCGCGGCCGCCCCCCCGACGGCGACCGACGGGAGAAGGCTCGCGCCATCCCCGGTTGCGTAGAGGGCGATCGAGGCCGCCATTGCCGCACCGACCGCCGCCCCCAGCAGCAGCATCAGCAGAATCAGCGCCGCGCTGTCGCGCTTGTTCTTGCGGATCAGATCGATGTATGTCGTAGTGCCGGGGTACGCCTTGATCCCCTCGCGCACGGCGCGATCCGTCGCCGTCGCCCCGGCCGCGGCGCGGTCGAGGGCCGAGCGGCGCGCCGGGGGCGGCGTCGGCGATCGCGGAGTCTGGCCGGTCTCGCTCATCGCGCGTCAGTTCGAAAACGAGACCTTCGGCGCCTCACGCTCCGCGCTCGCCTCGACGCGGAAGTACTCCCGCGGCTGGAACGAGAACGCCCCCGCCACGATGTTCGTCGGGAAGGTCTGCCGCGAGGTCTCGTAGCGGCCCACGCAGTCGTTGTAGTGCTGGCGCGCGAAGCCGACCTTGTTCTCCGTGGACGCCAGTTCCTCCTGCAACTGCCGGAAGTTCGCGTCCGCCTTCAGTTGCGGGTACGCCTCGCTCAGCGCGAAGAGCCGGGCCAGCGCCTGGGTGATGGTGTTCTCGGCCAGCGCCTTCTCCGCCGCGTGCGCCCCGTCGGACGAGACCGCAACCGCCTGCTGGCGGGCCTGGATGACCGCCTCCAGCGTGCCCTTCTCGTGGGCCGCGTACCCCTTGACCGTCTCCACCAGGTTCGGGATCAGGTCGTAGCGGCGCTTCAACTGAACGTCGATCTGCGACCACCCGTTGTCGCAGTCCACCCGCTGGCGCACCAGCGTGTTGTACATCGCCACGAACCACAGCAGCACGACCACGAACAGGCCGGCGGCGGCGAGCAGGACGATCCACCCCATGTCGTACCTCCCGTCGAGAGTCGGGCGCGGTCTCCGTCGCCCCGCCCGCAGGCATGTTAGGAACCCCGCCCCCGGATTGCGGCCTTCTGGTACGATTCCGCCACCCTCGCGGCCCACGCCGGGCCTGGAGGCGAGGGAAGGACGGCCTGCGATGTCGGACACCACCCCTCGCGGCGAGGCCCTCGAACGCCGGATTGCGCTGTCGGACCTCCTCGACGACCTCCTGTGGCCCAAACTGCTCCGCGCCGGCTCGCTCGCCCTGCGACCGAGCCGCCTGGGCCTCGCCTTTTTCACGCTCGTCGCCGCGTGGTTCGTCGGGAGCCTCTCGAACCTCTGGTCGTCGAGCGAGCAGTCGTTCGTCGAGGCCGCCGTCGCCCTGAAACTGCGGGGCTTCGGACTCGTCTTCGCCGGCCTCACCACACTCAACGGCGAGGCCGTACTGAGCGGTTTCAGCGTCCTCCTCTACGACCTCCCCCGCACGCTCTGGGATCAGCACGCGGTCGCGTTTGTCGTCCTGACGATCCCATACGTCGTCATCATGGCCATCGGCGGCGGGGCGATCAGCCGCTCCGTCGCCTGCGAGTTCTCGCAGGGCGTCGTCATGTCGTGGCCCGAGGCGCTCGCCTTCGCGGTCAAGCGATGGGCGTCGATCGCGGGCGCGCTCCTCGCTCCGTGGATGGGGGTCGCCCTGCTCGCGCTCGTCATGGCCGTCGGAGGGTTCTTCGTCCTGCAGGGCGTGCCCGTGCTGAACCTGCTCGGCGGCCTGCTCTACGGCCTCTTCCTCGTGCTCGGCACGCTCGCCGTCCTGCTCTTCGCCGGATACCTCCTCGGCTCGTCCATGCTCGTCCCCGCCGTCGCCTGCGAGGGCACCGACGCCATCGACGCCGTGCAGCGCTCCCTCGCCTATGTCGCCGCCCGCCCGCTGCGGCTGGTCCTGTACCTCGCCCTGCTCGGCCTCGTCGGCGGTGTCCTTGTCGGCGTTCTGGGTGTGCTCGCGCACGGCGTCGTTTCGTTCACCGCCACCGCCTCCACCGCCTTCAGCGGCCCGATCGGCACGGCCGTCGTCACCGGCGGCGCGACGCAGGACGAACTCTCCGCGACCAACGCCATCGCGCGCAGGGTGGTCGCGGCGTGGTCCGCTCTGCCCGTCCTGCTGGTCTGGGCCTTCGCCCTCAGTTACTTCTGGTCCGGGGGCACGATCCTCTACCTCCTCATGCGCCAGCACTGCGACGGCCAGGACCACGCCGAGCTCTGGATGCCCGGCATTATCGAGGGCACGATGGCCCGGGCCATGACAGAGCGGGAGCAGGCCTCCAACGGGTAGCGCGAGCCACGAGGGCCGTGGCGGCGGTTTGTCGAGCCGTCCACGGGGGTGCGGCGTCCGGCGACCGTGCGGGGACTCGTGCCCGGGCCGGCCAGGCTCGTGACATCGCAGACCGGGCGCATGCCGGAGCCGGCCAGGCTCGTGCCCGCTGGATTCGGACCCGTGCCCGCGAGGCGCGGGCACGTGCCGGAGGTGTTCGGACGCGTGCCCGGGGCGCGCGGGCACGGGTCTCGGGGGGTTTGGCACGGGGAAACGCGCAGAACCCGCGCATTTCAGCCGCGGATGAGCCGCCCGCGCCCGAGGACGATCACAGGGGGGCGACCGGGATCAGGTCCCCCTGGCCGATCGATTCGGGGAGGGCGTCGAGCGGCGTGGCGCCGTCGATCGTGAACTCTCCCACCGCCGTGCGCCGCAGGTCGGCGAGCATCGCGCCCGGGCCGAGAGCCAGGCCGATGTCGCGGGCGAGGCTGCGGATGTAGACGCCCTTGCCGCAGCGGACGTCGATGATGAGCCGCGGCCAGTCGTACTCGACGATGTCGATGGAGCGGATCGTCACGGGTCGTGCGCGCAGGCCCGGGTCTTCGCCGCGCCGGGCCATGTCGTAGGCCCGCCTCCCCCCCACCATCATCGCGGAGTGCGCTGGCGGGGTCTGCATGATGCGGCCGACGAAGCGAGAGCACACGGACTCGATCTCATTGCGCGTCGGCGGCCGCAGCACGCTGATCTCGGTCAGTTCGCCCTCGCCGTCGTCGGTCGTCGAACGGTGCGAGAGATCCACGTGGGCGGTGTAGCGCTTTTCCCCGGCCATGATCTCGTCGCACAAGCGCGTCGCGGCCCGGCCGACGAGCACCACCAGCACGCCCGAGGCGAGCGGGTCGAGCGTTCCGCCGTGACCGACCTTGACGGACCGCGGCGCTCCCCCGCGCCGCAGGCGGGCCTTGACCAGCCGACAGACGGAGGTCGAAGTCGGACCGCGCGGCTTGTCGATCACCAGCAGACCGGCGGGGGCGGCGGGAGGCGGTGCGTCGTTCACGGCTCGCCCTCGCCGGGTTCGATGCCGAGCCAGAACGGCCTCACGACGGCGAGCGTCTGCCGGCGGCCCTTCGAGTAGTTGAACCCTTCGACCTCGGCAAGGACCACGTGCGATCGGGAGATGCGCTCCTTGGGAACGATGAGCAGGCCGTCGGGGTGCGTGCGCCAGAACTCGCCTTGCTGCTGTTCGTCGATCAGAAGCACCCCCGCGCGGGTGCGGAAGACGAGGCTGTCCTCGTGATAGCCGACGGCGGCGAGCGGGCGAGCGCCCTCCGGGTCGATCTCGGCGAGGCGCTCGGAGAGCAGATCGGTCAGGAACAGCCGCTTCGCGCCCGGCAGCAGGGCCTGGAGCGTGAACGCCCAGAGCGCGACCGCGAGGAACACGCCTGCCAGTTGCGTAGCCGGCACGCGCTCGGGCGCGAACGCCCGGCGCGCGAACAACACGAACACCGCGAGGGAGACGAGCCACGGCACGCCGAGGACGGCAATCCACGGCGAGTGACGGACGCCGAGGGCGAAGAGTCCGATCGGGATTCCGACCGCGATCAAGGCCGACAGCCCGAGCCACAGCGCGGTCCCGAGGCGTTGTGACCGTGGCAGGACGAGCGAGCCGGATGCCGCGGCCAGCACGGCGCGCCCCGCGAGCAGCGCGATCGCCGGGTAGAGGGGCATGGTGTAGTGCGGCAGTTTCGTGAAGGAAAGTTCGAACACGAACCAAGCGGGGATGATCCACGCGAGCAGGAAGCACTCCGCC
>JAHCJE010000128.1 GCA_026128865.1 Phycisphaeraceae bacterium
CGATCCTGCGCCCGGCGCATCGGGGAACTACGCCGCCGCGGCCTCCGTGACGGACGACCGGGTGGTCGAGCAGACGGAGTTCGTTTACTCGGACGCCGATCGCGTGAGCCTGGTGACGGCGTGGCGCCGCAACCACGACGAGACGGGGGACGGTCCGCTCGATGCTTCGATGGCCGTGGCGACGTTCGTGGGGCATTTCTACGACGACGCCAACCGCCCGATCCGGACGGTCAACTTCGGCACGAACCAGTCGTCAGGTATCTTCGAGAGCGGCGGGAGCGAGCCGACGTGGCCCCCCGCGCAGCCGCCGGACTTCGACACCACCGGCTACGAGGACACGATCGTCACCGCGGTCGAGTACGACGAGCGCGGTTTGGTGGGGCGGGTGCGCAACCCTGAGGGCCGCTTCACCACGCTGCTCTACGACGACCTGGGCCGCCGCGTTGCCGTGATCGAGAACCACGACAACGCCACGCTCTCATGGAACGACAGCTTGACGCCGCCCCGGTGGGAGGCGGACGGGCTGGACGAGGCCGAACCGGACGTGGACCGCGTCACCAGCTTCGTGTACGACGGCGTCGGCAACGTGGCCCTCCAGGTCGCGCACCTCCCGGACGGCACGGACGAGAAGGCCCAGGTCACGCGCTACAACTACGGCACCTCGAAGGGCAGCGCCTCGACCCACACCGACTCACTGGTCGCCGCGTTCCATCTCGTCGCCTCCGTGCAGTACCCGGACGAGAGCACCGGCGAGCCGGGCGGCTCCGACTACACCGTCTCCTACAGCTACAACGCCCAGGGCGAACTCCGCTCCTTCACCGACCAGAACGGCACCCGCCACGTCTACGAGCGCGACACAGCGGGGCGCGTGCTCACGGACACCGCGGCCGCGCTCGGGAACGACATAGACGACGCGGTCCGGCGGATCGGCGTCGCCTTCGACGGCCTCGGCCGCGTGGTGGACGTGCTCTCGTACTCCGATACCTCGGGCAGCACCGCCGTCAACGCCGTGCGGTTCACCTACACGCCGCTCTGGCAGGTCAAGCGCGTCTACCAGGACCACGCCGGGACGGTCACGACGGACGGCGGCGGCAACCCCACCGGCGACACCGTCGCCGTGACGTACACGTACACGAACTCCGCCGTGCCCGCCTCCGGAACCGGGGCCGGCAACTTCAGCCGCATCACGTCGATGGCCTACCCGCGCGCCGGCTCCCTCGGCTTCGACTACGCGACGCTCGGCCAGATCGGCTCGCCCCCCAGCATCGAGTCGCGCATCAACCGCGTGCGCAAGCTGACGGTCACGGGGCTGACCACCACGAACTCGATCGATAATCTCGTCGGCTACGGGTACGTCGGCCTGGACATGTTCGCGCTCGTGGACTACACGCGCCCCGACGTGCAGCTCGACCGCACCTACTCCGGCGACGGCAAGCGCCGCACCTCCGGCTACACCACGCAGGACGCCGGCGTCTATCCCGGGTGGGACCGTTTTGGGCGGGTCGTGCGCCACGCCTGGGTCGACGGGGACCTGACCGAGGGGACGGGCGGCCTTCCCAATCGCCCGCCTGTGCTCGACCACGTGCAGGGGTACGACCGGGCGTCGAACCGCCTGTCGAGGCTGGACGCTCGGCCGGGGTCGCACTGGGAGGACCGGGACTTCGAGTTCGCCTACGACGGGCTGGACCGCCTGCTGGAGGAGCGTCGCGGCGTACGTGACGGCGGGGGCTGGTCGTGGTCGGCGGGGAGCCGCCGGTGGGGGTTGGATGCGCTGGGGAACTGGGGTAGCCTGCTGACGGACGCGGATGGGGACGGTGACTACGAAGGGACCGGGGACGGCGTGCAGACGCGGGAGCACAACGGGGCGAACGAGCTGACGGCGCTGGACCCGGACGGTCCGGGCGGGGTGTCCGCGCTGCCGTTCTCGTATGACAAGGCGGGGCAGATGCGCGAGCTGGCGCGTTCGTCGTCGCTGACGCACGTGCTGACACACGACGCCTGGGGCCGGCTGGTGCGCGTGGAGCGTGACGACGGGCAGGCGACCGAGCCGCTGCTGGAGCAGGAGTACAACGGGCTGCACTGGCGGACGGTGAAGCGGGCGGACACGTCGGAGCCGCCGGACGGCGAACTGGATCAGCAGCGTCTGCTCTACTACTCGGCGTCGTGGCAGCTCATCGAGGAGCGGATCGACGACTACGAGGAGGAGCCGGACGGGACGGACCGGGTGGCGCAGGTGTTCTGGGGGGTGCGGTACATCGACGACGCGGTGCTGCGCCGCACCGACACGAACAACGACGGCGACTTCGTTGACGAGGGGGACCGGCAGGACTACCTGCTCACGGACGCGCAGTTCAGCGTAGTGGCGGTGGTGGACCGCGCGGGCAAGCTCCAGGAGCGGGTGGTGTACGACGCCTACGGGATGGCGCGGCATGTGTGGCCGGGGGACGTGAACGGCGACGGCGGGGTGGACGGGGATGACCTGGACGAGATCTCGGACCGCCTGGGCGAGTCGATCGGGGACACGGACTACGTCCCCGAGGCGGACCTGAACCGGGACGGGCAGATCACGACGCAGGACCTGCTCCTTGCGCTGGGCTGGAGCGGGCGCGCCGCGCTGGCGCCGGGGCGGGTGTCGGACCCGGACGGGGCGGACAACTCCGCGGGCTACTGCGGCTACGTCCACAACCCCGAGGCCGGCCTCTACACCGTGCGCTTCAGGCACTACGACCCGTGGCTGGGGAGGTGGACGCGGCGCGACCCGCTGGGGTACGTGGACGGGATGTCGAGGTACGAGTACGTCGGGTCGAACCCAACGGGGTTTGTCGACCCTCGCGGATCGGACATGGTTCGAGTCGGTGTGGACGGGATGGGGTTTGTCTATTTACTCGATTACTTGCGAGTGATGGAAGGGTACCGTAGAGCATTCCCAGGCATGCAAAGCGGCTTGCTCGTGGGGCAGGATCCGGTCGGCATGAAGGAACACATGCGCACATACCAGCGTGTTCTAAACAGGTGGGGTGCCCACGAAGCCTCGCTAGTGCAGCGTCTCAAGCCGTTCAAGATGTTCGCGACTGCCGGCATCGGCCTCGACTTGCTCGATACAGCTACAAATCTGTACCACGGGGACTACTACGCAGCAGCAGGCGATGCAGTCGAGGTTGCTCTGGGAGGCGGAGCACTTCTGTTAGCCGGGTCCAACCCTTGGACTGCGGCATTCCTGGCCGGCCTTGGTATAGGTGTTGCCATTGGGCAACTGGTCGACGATCAACTCGGCGAGTGGCTGCTGGAACAGGGCTTTTATGGAACAGGGAGTACAAAGCAGGTGGCTAGCGACGAGCACTCGCGGGTGTGCTTGTACCTGTATCAAAACTACCATTCTCCCCGCCGTACATGTGCTCAGCGCCAGAATATCGAGAATTCCTGGAACCATCATGGATGCCAGGGGAGCCTGTCTCCACAGTGAGCGTGGCCACTATACAGGAAGTTATGAACGTGAATCGCCATCCAATAGGAGCCGCCACGGAGCCGCTCGTTCAGGATGTCCGTCGTGTTCACATGAACTACAGGCCCTATACCATTTTGTGGGCAGCGGATCGTTCAGTTCTTACTCAGCGTTGGAGGCTTGATTTTGCACTACCAATCACCCAAGAGGGGGACGGTTGCTATTCGATGCGCGACAGGGGATGCCTTGGGATGTGGGCAGCTATTACTGGGGCACTGCCGTTTGGCATAGTAATCATTGGTTCTTTCGCAGGGGCAGTCTATGTATGGCTGGGAACCACGGCCCCTTCTCGTGCCTGGGAAGTATTCGGATTGGGGGCGGTTGCCTTCATATTATGGTGCGTCATTGCTCTGAATGGTCTTCGCCTAATGAAGAAAGGCGTGCGAATGATAACTATCGACGAGCGCGCTGGCACTGTCATGGTGCGGGGTGGCGGGCGCGAATGGACGGATGGCCTTGGTGCCGTCCGGGTGTCTATACACGAAATGAGAACGAGGGAACACGCGCATCTTGCGCCGTTCGCGCTCGTGCGATGCTATGTCGTGGTCTGTTTCGGCAACGGTTGGGCAGTCATGCTCGCTGCTCAAAAGAATCTGAGGGATGCAGAGGAATATATTGCCGCCTTGCCCTCATCGTTGCTAGAGCAGTCTGCAGGGTTTATGGAGCATCAAGCGATGATCGTAAAAACATTCGGACGAGTGCTAGCGTACTCCGATGCTAAGTATTGAGGCTGTTCGACATGTGACATGGGCCACAGCCGATGATTGACATGGGCCACAGTCGATGATGTCGATTCCGGCGCGTGACAGATAGCCTGCTGACGGACGTAGACGGCGACGGCGATTTCGAGGGGACCGGGGACGGCGTGCAGACGCGGGAGCACAACGGGGCGAACGAGCTGACGGCGCTGGACCCGGACGGTCCGGGCGGGGTGTCCGCGCTACCGTTCTCGTATGACAAGGCGGGGCAGATGCGCGAGTTGGCGCGTTCGTCGTCGCTGACGCACGTGCTGACACACGACGCCTGGGGCCGGCTGGTGCGCGTGGAGCGTGACGACGGGCAGGCGACCGAGCCGCTGCTGGAGCAGGAGTACAACGGGCTGCATTGGCGGACGGTGAAGCGCGCGGACACGTCGGAGCCGCCGGACGGCGAGCTGGACCAGCAGCGTCTGCTCTACTACTCGGCGTCGTGGCAGTTGATCGAGGAGCGGATCGACGACTACGAGGAGGAGCCGGACGGGACGGACCGCGTGGCGCAGCTGTTCTGGGGGGTTCGGTATGTCGACGACGCGGTGCTGCGCCGGACCGACACGAACAACGACGGCGACTTCGTTGACGAGGGGGACCGGCAGGACTACCTGCTCACGGACGCGCAGTTCAGCGTGGTGGCGGTGGCGGACCGCGTGGGCAGGCTGCAGGAGCGCGTGGTGTACGACGCCTACGGGATGGCGCGGCACGTGTGGCCGGGGGACGTGAACGGGGACGGCGGGGTGGACGGGGACGACCTGGACGAGATCTCCGACCGCCTGGGCGAGTCGATCGGGGACACGGACTACGTCCCCGAGGCGGACCTGAACCGGGACGGGCAGATCACGACCCAGGACCTGCTCCTTGCGCTGGGCTGGAGCGGGCGCGCCGCGCTGGCGCCGGGGCGGGTGTCGGACCCGGACGGGCCGGACAACTCCGCGGGCTACTGCGGGTACGTCCACAACCCGGAGGTCGGCCTCTACACCGTGCGCTTCAGGCACTACGACCCGGAACTGGGGCGGTGGGTGCGCCGCGACCCGCTGGGGTACGTGGACGGGATGGGGCTGTACGAGTACGTCGCGTCGAACCCGGTATATTACGTTGATCCAATGGGGTTGGATGCATTGGATGCCAGCATTAACTTCTTCGCGGGGTTCTCCGATTCACTGACATTCGGCTTGCACGGCAGGCTGCGTCGGCTCCTTGGCGTGGATGATGTTGTCGATGAAGAGAGCGGCTGGTACTTCGCCGGCGAAGTAGTTGAAGTTGGGCTCGAGATCACCATCACTGGCGGCGGGGCAGCCATGCGCCACGCGGCAAAGCACGCAGCTCGAGACGCAGTCAGAAGAGAAGCCGCACGCATGACGCGTCATATCCCGAGGAACGGACAGCAGTTGCACCACTGGAATCCACTGTTTGGACATCCAGGAGGAAGACAGGCGATGTTCCCAACCGGCGGGCTCCCCGGATGGCTTCACAGTAGCAGTTGGAATCGTCACCTTCTTACGTACGAACAGCACTTGCTTCAGCACAGGTACCTAATCCTCCAAGAGAGGATCGCCGGCGTGCTGTTCCATCCGGCTGCCACACTGCTTCGCTTTTTGTTAAATCTGGAGCGGGCCGGAGTTTACTCCGACTGGTGCCAGAGAGGCAAGGGGGGCCCGTGAGTGGCGAAGAAGCAGCGCGTCTGGCATATATACGCTGGTGCATGGCTGAAGGAGTTTGCTCCCACAATCATACTGATTGTCGCATTTGGCTTTGGAGTAGCCGGTGCGCTTGGAGGCGCGTTTAGTGCGACACACGCTGCTGTGGCGATGGTGACAATCGTCGCCTTTATCGGATTGATGCTTGGAGTTAGTTTCTTATTACTACGTCAGGCTCGATCAAGGAACAGACGATACCTTGACGAAATGGCATTGATTCGAGCGTCGGTCGACCTACTTCCGTATGCGCTTGCTAGGCAACGTGCCACTGTTGTTCTGCGGCGTCGCAATGTATTTGATGTTCGCGAGGCGTGTGGAGTAGACCCGCGGCTGAGCGCGCTTGACGACAGCACACGCGAGTTGTTTTCTACTTATGAATCCATTAGATTGCGAAACGGCGATTTGCGCCTTGCGCGTTCCTTGATCTCACCGTCTCTGCGGGAGAAGGGCCTCATTCGTATTGGTGAAGATATGGGTGAACTAGAGATATGCGTGGATCCGAGCACAGGCCAGTTGCATACGATCGAATCGGATACTCATGCCATCACGGAAAGTCTCGGGGTGTACCCAAGCATTTACCACTGGATATTAGTTGTTGCCGCGCAAAACGAAAGGTGATTGACATGTGACCTGGGCCACAGCCGATGATGTCGATTCCGGAGTACTTCCCGCGGTGGGCCGAAACTCTGTCCTCTGGCCTGGAGGTCGCGTCGCCGGGGTTTTGCGAGCTACGCGGCGACCCGCTCGTAGCTCTTCAGCACCCCGCCGAGCCGTGTCCGGCAGCGGATGGGGCAGCTGGGAGACTCGGGCGGGTCCGGCCCGGCGATGAGCCGGTTGTCCAGCCCCTGGTGCGGACGTTCCTCATGGTAGTGCCGGACCCAGGAAGAGATGAGGTAGGCCAGGTGGCCGAGCCCGAAGACGATGAAGTGGTCGAGGCATTCCCGCTTGACGGACTGGATCCAGCGCTCGGCGAAGGCGTTCAGGATCGGCGCCCGGATGGGGAGCGCTTTCGCCCGGCACCCGGAGCCGGCGAGCGTGCGGTCGAACGCCGGCCCGAACTTGCCGTCGTGGTCTCGGAGCAGGATCCCGGGGGCGTGAAAGCCACCGGCCTCGGCCTGACCGAGGAACAGAGAAGCCTGCTCGGCCGTCCACTCGCGGGTCGGGGTGGTGGTGGGCTCGCTGACGATCACCCGCCGGCTGCCGATGTGCAGAAAGAACAGCACATACGCGACCCTCGGCCCCAACGCGGTCCAGACCGTCTTGGTGAAGAAGTCGCACGCCCAGAGCGTCTCGGCGTGGGCCTTGATGAACTCGTCCCAGCTCTGGCCGCGCCGCGTGGGCGCCGGGTCGATGCCATGCTCCTGGAGAATGCGTCGCACCGTGGTCCTGGAGACGCTGGTGATCCCGAGCTTGCGCAGCTCGCCGAGCACACGCGTCGATCCCCAGCCGGTCTCCCCGGCGATCCGCACGACGAGCGCCCGGACCTCCTCGGGCTTCCGCGGCCGGCCGGTCCTGCCCGCTCGCCGGCGCCCCGGCCCCTTCCTCACCCACCTGGCGAAGGTCTCGGGCTTGACGATCGAGATCAGGCCCTTGATCGCGTCGCCGAGGGGGACGCCGAACCGGAGCAGCCGCGAGCGTTCTTCCGGCGTGGTCGATATCCGCTCGGGGAGCTTGCTCCGGAGGATGCGGTTCTCCTCGCGCAGCAACCTGACCTGTCTGGCCAACTGATGGCGGGTCGAGCAGGCGGCGACGAAGATGGCCGGGTCTGGGAATCGGAGCATGGCGAGCAGTATCCCACAACGGCGCTCCCGCGCGGTAGGCCGGGGCCGACGGTCAGCGCGAGAGGGACGGGCAGACTTTTGGCCCCCCGCGTGAGGAACCCTCCGAGGGCGTTCAGGGTGATTCGGCCCTGCTCGGGGCGGCGAGGCATAACCCGGCGCCTCCACTGCTGCAACCCGCGGGCGGCCCCGGCTCGGGGCGAGTCTCTGTCTCGGCCCCGGGCGTGTTCGAAGACGGTCGCGCCGGCTCTATTCGCATAACCCCCGGGTCGCAAGATTCGGGGGTTGTCGTTCTTGGGGTGGCCGAGTTCGCGGCGCAACCGCTCGAAACATCGACGTCACCACAGCCCCGCTCGCTACAATGACCACGCTTGAGCGCGCCCGATCGATCGACTGTCTTCGTGACCGGCGCGACCGGCTACATCGGCGGACGATTGGCTCCGCGCCTGATGGAGCGGGGTTATCGCGTGCGCTGTCTGGCCCGCAGCGCGTCCAAGCTGCGTACTCGTCCATGGGCAGATTCCGGGCGCGAACACGTCGAAATTGTTGAGGGGGATGCGGGCGACGAAGCCGTGCTCGAGTCGGCCATGCGCGGTTGCAGCGCCGCGTACTACCTCGTGCACTCGATGGTCGCCGCGGGGCCGGAGTACCGGCGGCGCGATCGCGCTCTCGCCGAGATCTTTGGGCGCGCCGCCGCGCGGGCGGGCGTCGGCCGGATCATCTACCTGGGCGGACTCGGCGAGACGGGCGCCGGGCTCAGCGAGCACCTCTCATCCAGGCGCGAGGTCGAGGCCGCGTTGCGCCGCGGCGGGCCCGGCCCTCGGGAGGACGGCGCGGTACCGGTGACGGTGCTTCGCGCGGCCATGATCATCGGATCCGGATCAGCATCGTTCGAGATCCTCCGCTACCTCGTTGAGCGGCTCCCGATCATGATCACGCCCCGCTGGGTCAGCACGCAGTCGCAGCCGATTGCAGTGCGGGATGTGCTCCACTACCTGATCGCGGCTCTGGAGACTCCCGCCACGATCGGCCGGACCCTGGACATCGGCGGGCCCGAGGTGCGGTCGTATGCCGAAGTCATGAGAGAGATGGCCGCGGCCCTGCACGTGCGGCGGCGGCTGGTGATCCCCGTCCCGGTGCTGACGCCGCGCCTGAGTTCGCTGTGGATTCACTTGGTCACGCCGCTGCACGCCAGCATCGCCCGCCCGCTGGCCGAAGGTCTGAAGAACCGCGTGGTGTGCCGCGACGACGAGGCCGAGCGGCTCATGCCCCATCCGGTCGGAAGCCCACCGCTGACCATCCGTCAAGCGATGGATGCTGCTCTGGGCAAGCTCCATGACGGCATCGTGGAAACGGCGTGGTCTGATGCGGGCGTGATGCCGGGCGATCCGGCGTGGGCTGGCGGGACGGAGTTCATCGATCGCCGCGAGGCGATCACGGGCGCGACGCCCGGGGCGGTGTGGTCAACGGTCTGCTCGCTGGGGGGAGAGCGCGGGTATTACGCTGCGGATTGGCTGTGGCGGCTGCGGGGGATCCTGGACCGGCTCGTTGGCGGTCCGGGTCTGCGGCGCGGCCGCCGGAGCGCGGGCGAACTGCGCTTTGGCGACGCCCTGGACTTCTGGCGCGTCACCGCCATTGAACCGCCCCACCGGCTGGTGCTGACCGCCGAAATGAAGCTCCCGGGCGTGGCCACGCTGAGCTATGAGGTCGAGCCCGCGCCGACCGGTGACCGGGGTGCCCGGCTGGTCATGGTGGCGCGGTTCCGCCCGCGGGGGTTGCTGGGAATCGCGTATTGGTATGCGGTGCTCCTATTGCACGGAATTGTCTTCCGCGGGATGATGAA
>JAHCJE010000129.1 GCA_026128865.1 Phycisphaeraceae bacterium
ATGCTGCGCGCCCTGAACCGCAGCGACGCCGTGCTCCCCGTCTCCGAGTTCGTCCGCCGCAAGTTCGAGTCGCTCGGCGTCAGCCCGGCCCGGCTGCGCACGCTCCACATCGGCACCCGCGCGGGCGAACTCGCGGCCCGGCACGCCGAACTCGTCTTCGACCCCCCCCCCTTCGACCGCGAGCGACCCCGACCCGTCCGCCTCGCCTTCATGGGCTACGACAACCCCTACAAGGGTCTGCACGTCCTCGCCGACGCCCTCGAACTCCTCACCCCAGAGGTGCTCGCCCGCTTCGAGGTTTCCGTCTTCGCCCTCGGCGGCAAGCGGACCGAGTGGCGATTCAGCCGCCTCCAGCCGCGACTCGCCGGCCTGCGCTGGTTCGAGGGCTACGAGTACCGCGACATCCCGTGGATGCTCGGCGGCCAGGACCTCGGCGTCGTCCCGAGCACGTGGTGGGACAACGGCCCGCAGACCGTCTTCGAGTTCTTCGCCTGCCGCGTGCCGGTCCTCGGCGCCGCGGTGGGCGGCATCCCCGACTTCGTGCGCCATGGCGAGAACGGCCTGCTCTTCCGCGGCAACGACCGCTACGACCTCGCCCGCACGCTCGCCCGCGTGGCCCGCGAGCCGTGGGCGCTCACGGGACTGCGCGCCGGCGTTCGCCCGCCAAAGTCGATCCAGGCCCACGCCGCGGAGGTCGAGGCCGTCTACGCTGAGTGCATCCTCGAGGCGTCGCGCCGCCGGGCCGCCGCCGCGACCGCCTGAGACGCACCGCATGAGCGACCCGACCACGACCGCACAGCCCGTTTCGCAGCCGAAACGTCCCGTGGCGGTCGATGCGCACTCGCCCGTCGCGGCCCCCAATATCGCCATCGTGATCGTGACGTGGAACCGCGCGGCGATGGTCTCGGACGTGATCGCTGCCCTCGCTCGCCAGCGCTACCCGCGCGCGTGCATCGACGCCGTCGTCGTGGACAACGCCTCGACCGACTGCACGGCCGAGATGCTCGTCGAGCGGTGGCGGGCGGAGCGCGTCGTCCCGAACCCGACCGAACGGGCGCACGAACCTGCCTTCGCCGAGCCGACGCCGACCGGGCGCGGTCCGAACCGCGCAGGCCTGCGCTCGCTCACCGTCGTCCGCAACGCCCACAACCTCGGCGGGTGCGGCGGGTTCAACACCGGCTTCGCCTACGTCCAGCACGCCTTCGACCGGCCCGACTCCCCCACGCCGCCCGATTTCGTCTGGCTCGTGGACGACGACATCGACCTGCCCGACGACGCCGCGCAGCGGCTCGTCGAGGCCGCGCAGGGCGACCCTTCCATCGGCCTGGTCGGCTCGCGCACGGTGGACATCCGGAACCGCGACACGACCATCGAGACGACCGTCTACCTCGACCGCCGAGCCGGCCTGATGACCGACAACGCCCCCCCCGGGCATCCACGCCACGACGAGCACAAGGTATGGGCCGAGCGCGTCGGCGGCACGAAGGGCAAGCACGACTACACCGGCCTGCGCGACGTGGACGTAGTCTCCGCGTGTTCGCTTCTGGCGCGATGGACCGCCGTGCGCGAGGTCGGCTTCTGGGACTGGCGATACTTCATCTACTGCGACGACGCGGACTGGTGCCTCCGTTTCGGGCGCGCGGGCTGGCGCGTCGTGCTGAACCTCGACGCCGTGGTCTACCACACGCCCTGGCACCACAAACTCACGCCCGCCCGGCTCTACTACGCTCAGCGCAACATCCTCTGGGTGCTGCAGAAGATCCTCCCGCCGCGCGAACTGCGCCGCGTCGCGTTCCGCCGCCTCGCCGGCCTGATGAAGGACTCGCTCGGGGCAGCGACGCACCGCAGGCTCTTCCACGCCGAGATCATCCGGCGCACCGCCGACGATGCCTGCCGCGTTCGCCCCGGGAAACTGGACTTCGAAGGCCCGCCGACCGAGCCGCTGATGGACGCCCTGGAGCGCACAGGCTCGCTCGCCGACGGCGCGACCATCGTGATCGCGTGCAACCACCCCGACTCGCTCGCCTGGAGCGCGGAACTCCGCGGCGCGGTGGCGAAGCGGATCCCGGGTCGAGCCGGGCCGCGCTGGATCGAGGTCGTCCGCAACGACGTGCCCGGCTGCTACGTCCCCGCGAGCGGCGGCGTATCGAGGCGTGTGGTGTATTCGGGCAGGCTTTTCTCGCGTCTCCGGCGCCAGTGGCCGATCCTCCTCACGCCCGTGCGGACGTGCATCGTCTTCGATCAGGTGAACGACTTCCCACTCGCGCGCGGGCGGTGGAACATCCACGTCGATCGGCGCGCGCCCGACCGCGCCCAGGTCGAGCGCGACGGGCCTGCCCGGCGAGCCGCCTTTCTGGCTCGCTGGTTCGTCACGGGTGTCCGGTGCGTGCTGCACGCCGCTACACTCCGCCCGTACAAGTCAACGACACGATACGGCTGAGAGCACGCCGCACACCCGATGCCACACACCGATCCGAACAGCGCGAGTTCGCGGCGGATGCCCCCGGGCTGGCCCCGCACAGACCGCCCGCTGCGGATCGCGATCCTCGGGTGGGCGAGGCTCCGCCTCCAGGCGCTGGAAGGCTCGGGCTACAACCTGTCCGCTACCGAACTCGCCGCCGGCCTCGCCATGAGCGGGCACAGCGTGTTCTACCTCCGATCGGGCATGGACTACTCCCTCGTCGGCGGCCCGCGCATCCGCCACGAGAAGCCCTGGCGAGGCGTTCGCTGCTCCGCCCTCGTCAACAGCCGGAACTTCTCGCCCGCCTCGACAAACTTCGCCCACGTCGCCAACGAGTTGTCCTCCCCCCGCGACGATGCGCTCGTGCTCCGCTGGCTCGACTCGATCGGGGCGGAGGTCGTCCACGTCCACTCGCTCGAAGGCTTCGCCCTCAGCGTCGTCGAGGCCATCCGCCGCTCCGGCCGACCCGTCGTCGTCACGCCGCACAACTACTGGTACGTCTGCCCCCAGGTGGACCTTCTCCACAAGGAACGCGACTGCTGCATGGACTACGACGGCGGCCGCCGCTGCGTTGGATGCCTCGAAACCAGTTCCCGGCGCGCCGTCCGCTTCAACCGGGCCGTCGAGCAGGGCGCGGAGCGGCTCTTCGGCCCCGAGACCGCCGCCCTCATGGAGGTCATCTTCAAGGCCGCACGCGACGCCCTCAAGGGCAAGAAGAAGCCCACGCCCGAGGACGTCGAGCAGGCCGACCGCATCAAGCTCGACCCCGAGTCCGCCCGCGGCTTCGACCCCGGACCGCCCGACCACCCCGGCACGTTCGACCACGGCCTCCAACTGCGACCGCGCGACAAGATCGACGAACTCGGCAGCCCCACCCTCGACGCCAACGAGCGCTTCCTCGCCTCGCGCGACGTCCACCTCCGCGTCATCGACGACAGCCTCTACGGCCGGCGCCGCCTGGCCGGCGTCGAGGCCCTCAACCACGCCTCGCTCGTCATCCCACCGAGCGAGTTCATGTGCCGCGTGTACGAAACCATGGGCGTCGATCGCTCGCGCATCCGCCACGTCCGCCTCGGCCAGCCGCACTTCGACCAGATCAACCGCCGCGCCCGGCGAAGCCCCTTCTACGACACGCGACCCTGGAATCCGGGCGAGGCCCGCCGCCCGATCCATTTCGGCTTCCTCGGCACCACCCGCAACAACAAGGGACTCGGCGTCCTCGCCCGCGCCATCCAGCGCCTCGAACCCTCCGTGCGAAAGCGTTGCCAGTTCATCGTCCACGCCTACGGCGTCGATTGGGGCTACCGCAAGATGCTCAGCATGTACCCCGAGGTGAGTTTCCTCGGCGGCTACGACACCATCATGCTTCTTTCTGCCGCGGGCGAATACGACGTCGGCATCCTTCCCCACATCTGGTTCGAAAACTCCCCCCTCGTCATGCTCGAGCACCTGCACGCGGGCAAGTTCATCGTCGCCTCGCGCCTCGGCGGCCCCGTGGACTGGCTGCACGAGCCGGGCTCGCCCGGCAGCCGCGCCAACGGCGGCCTCGGCAACGCGCTCCTCTTCCGCGCCGGCGACCCGGACGCCCTGGCCGACTGCCTGCGCCGAATCGTCGCGGGCGAGGTCGTCATCCCCAGCCCGCGCGAGATCCACGACGCCAGCGTCCTGCGCAGTTACCCCGAGCACGTGGGCGAGGTCGAGTCCGTCTACCGCGAACTGCTCAACGGCGACGCGACGCGCGCCCTGCGCGCCGAGCGGGACCGAGCGCCGATCTCAGCCGCGCCGTAGCCGCGTCAGCCGTCGCGCTCCCACCCGTCGTAAAGCCTTGCGGTCCTCCGAGCCATCCGCCGCGCGCTGCGCTCGAAGACGGTCTCCCCCAGGGCGAACGCACGAACGCGCAGCACATCGCGCCGGCGCAGCGCCTCTTCGATCAGCGCGCCGATCGCGCCGTCGTCCTCACCGATCGATTCCAGTCGATCGACCAGCAGCGCCAGGTCTCGCTCCTCGCCCAGCGCGGTGCACAGGTCGCGCAGCCGAGTGACCAGCCGCTCCATCTCCTTGGGCCGGACGCGCCGCAGCAGTTTCGCGTGCGCGTGAACGACCTTGCACCCCTTGCGCCACTCGTGCAGACGCTCGTCGGTCTGCTCTTCCGTCGCCGCGCGCATCGCCCGGCGCGCCCGCCTCCACGCCCGGCGCAGCCCCGGCTCGACCAGTTCGAACCCGCTCGCCGAGAACCGCATCGCCTCGATCTCGTCCCGGGCCGCCTCGATTGCCCCGAACGCACGCGCGATCGTCTCATCGCAAGGCAGCGCGGGGTCCTGCCACGCCCCGCCCGCCAGCCGCTCCCGCACCCGTTCCACACCCTCGGCGTCCCGCGCTAGCGCATCGAACGCCGCCAGCGTTACCGCGGCGTCGCGGCTGGTCGAGAGCGACCGCGCCGCCTCGCGCAGCCGCGCGTTGACCGCCCCGAACGCGTCGCCCGTCGCGTGCCGCACCAGCCGAAGCGCGCTCCGCGCCCGCGTGATGCACTTGCGCGCCTCGTGCACCGCCCGCTCGTGGTCCTCGCCCGTCCGCGCCAGCGCGTCCGCGGCCTTCCCGAGTTGCTCCAGCGCAACCCGGCGCACCCCCACGCCGATCTCCTCACGCCGTCCGAATCGGAACGCCACCGCACGCCCCTCCCGCGGACCGGTCCCGACAGTCCGTCAGCCCGCCGATCAACCCTTCCACTTCAGGTCGCGCGGCCCGGTGTACTGCGCGATCGGCCGGATCAGCCGGTTGTTCGCGTGCTGCTCCATGACGTGCGCGCACCACCCCGTGATCCGCGACGCCACGAAGATCGGCGTGTACTGCGGCACCGCGATCCCCATCGTGTAGTACGTCATCCCGCACGGGAAGTCCACGTTCGGATAGATCTGCTTCTGCTCCGCCATGATCCGCTGCACGTGCTCGCCCAACTCGAACAACTTGACGAACTCCGGCCCCTTCCCCTCCGCGATCTTCCGCCCCAGCGCGTGCAGCAACGACGCCCGGTGGTCGCCGTGCTTGTACACCCGGTGCCCGAAGCCCATCAGTTTCCGTTTCTCGGCGAACGCCCGCTGCATCCACGCTTCGATCTTCGCCCTGTCGTTCTCCGGCCCGAGGTCGCGCCGCATCTCCTTGAGCATCTCCATTGCAGCCTCGTTCGCCCCGCCGTGCAGCGGGCCCTTCAGCGCGGCGATCGCCCCCGTTACCGCGCCGTGCATGTCGCTCAGCGTCGCCGCGATCACGCGGCTCGTGAACGTGCTGGCGTTGTAGTCGTGCTCCGCGTACAGGATCAGCGACACGTCCAGCACGTGCGCGTGCTCCGCGCTCGGCTTTTCCCCGCTCATCAGGTAGAGCAGGTTGGCCGCGTGCCCCAGTTTCGCGTCGCCTCCGGTGTTCGGCGAGACCAGGTCCCGCCCGTCGATCAGGTTCTGCATATGCCCGATGATGGTCGGGATCTTCGCCGTCAGCCGCTTGGCCTTGCGCAGGTTGGCCTCCGCCGAGTTGTCCTGGCTCTCCGCGTCGGTGTTGCCGAGGATGCTCACGCACGTCCGCAGCACGTCCATCGGCACCGCCGACCCTTGCTTGAGCAGCGGCGCCGCCGCCCGCAGGTAGTCCACGCACTGCGGCGGCAGCGCGCGGTTCGCCACCAGTTCATCCTTGAAGAACCGCAGTTCCTCCGCCGTCGGCTTGTGCCCGACGAGCAGCAGGAACGCCACCTCCTCAAACGTCGCGTTCTCGGCCAGGTCGTGAATCTCGTACCCGCGATAGATGAGCGCGCCCTGCTCGACCGAACAGATCTCGGTCTCGCCGGCGATCACGCCCTCGAGGCCGCGGGTGGGGGTCGCTGTGGTCATGGTCGGATTCCTTTCGGCGTCTGACGTGCAGTTTCGCCGATTGTAGGAGTCCGACCGCGTCCGGTGGCGCGACGCCCGCGTCAATCGTGCCGCGCCGGCGCCGCGCCCGCGTCACCCCCCGACAGAACCTCCGGCTTATACCCGCCCTTGCCGCGGTAGTGGAAGTAGATCGCGCCGAACGCGACGACCAGCACGAGCGGCACGACAGCGACGGCCCCCAACGTCGCCGCGCCGCCGACGGCCTGCGCCTCGGCCCACATCGCCCCCTCCGCGCTCTCCGGCGCAGCCGCGAGCAGCGCCTCGCGCGTGAAGCCCTCGGGGATCGCCGCGTCTGTGTTCCGGTCGTAGATGCGCCCCATGATGGGAAGCACGAACGCGACCGCCAGCATCCCCGCTCCTCCCATCAGCGACAGCCCCAGCGCGCCGGTCTTCGGCAGCCGCTCGGCCACGAACCCCAGCATGGTCGGCCAGAAATAGCACACGCCCAACGCGAACACCGTCGCCGCCGCGAACGCCGTCACGCCCGAGTTCGCCCGGCTCAGCAGGAACAGCCCGACCGCCGCCAGCACCGCCGACGCCAGCAGCACGCCCGGCGGCGAGAGCCGGTGCACGACCGGCCCCGCGAACTGCCGCCCGACCGCCATCAGCCCGTTGATCCACGCCAGCACGAGGATGCCCGACACGCCCGCCGTAAACGTCAGGATGTTCGGGATCCACTGCCCCGGCCCGAGTTCCGTCGAGGCCGTCAGGAACATGCACGCGATCATCAGGATGAAGAGCGGGCGCAGGCACTCTTTGAACATCGCCCCCGTCGAGACGCCGCTCGCCACGCGCTCCGTAACCGGGAACCGCTGGCCGAGGAAGAGCGCGCCGTACGCCGCCAGCGGCACGAGCATCAGCCCCATCTTCCACTGCCACAGCGACCCGGCGCCGGCAAGCCCCGCGCCGTTCGTTCCCATCTTCGAGAGCGCGAACGCCCCCAGCGCGCCGATGACGATGCCCCCCGGGAACCACACGTGGAACTGGTTGAGTTTCCGCGTCTTCTCGCCCGGATAGACGGTGGCGATGAGCGGGTTGCACGCCGCCTCGACGAACCCGTTGGCGATGCCGATCGCCAAAGTCCCGGCGTACAGCGTCCAGAACCCCGTGGCGAAGATCGTGATGAGGATGCCCGCGAGGTGCCCCACGAACGCGATGACGACCAGCCGCTTCATGCCCAGCACGTCGCAGAGCGGCCCGCCGATCACCATCGCGACCGTGAACCCCCAGAACGCCGTGCCCGCGATCATGCCCAGTTGCGTCTTCGAGAGCGTGAACGCGCTCTCGAGGTCCCCCATGATGTCGCCGCGGATGGCGAAACTCATCGCCGTCACGACCAGGGCCACGCAACTCGCCAGGAACAGCCGCCCACGATGGATGTCGCTCATGGGGGGGAGGATACACAATTCTCCGCGAGCCCGGTCAAGCCCATCCCAGGACTGTGGACTGCGGCCCGGCTAGCCGGTTCAACGCACCGGCCACTCCCACGCCTTGCCCGGCTCGTAGCCGATCAGGTCGTACAGATCCTTGCGCGTCTGCATCTCACCCAGCAGCGACTCCGCCGAGCCTTCACGGCCGAGTGTTTCGAGCGCCCGCGCCACCGCCCCCATCGCCACGCGCAGCAGCGTCACCGGGTAGATCACCACGTCGTACCCCATCTCCCCGAACCGCGAAAGCGGGATCATCGGCGTCTTGCCGAACTCCGTCATGTTCGCGAGCAGGAAGGGCCTTGAGCCGCCTGCCCGAACCTCCCGCGCAAACGCCGCGAACTCCTCCTCGCTCGCCAACCCTTCCGGAAAGATCATCTCCGCACCAGCCCGCGCATACGCCTTCGCCCGCTCCACCGCCGCATCGAAGCCATCGACGCCGCGCGCATCCGTTCGTGCGCACACGATGAACGCCCCCCCCGAGCAGTCGCGCGACGCCCGCGCCGCCCACTCGACCTTCTCGCACATGTGGTCCGTTGGCACGAGCGCCTTGCCGTCGAGGTGCCCGCACCGCTTCGGGAAGACCTGGTCCTCCAGGTGCAGCCCCGCGCCGCCGGCCCGCTCGTACTCGACCACCGTCCGCCGCACCATCTCCGCCTCGCCGAAGCCCGTGTCCGCGTCCGCCAGCACCGGCAGCCCGCTCCCCTCCGCGACCTCGCGCACCGTGCGCGTGAAGTGCTCCAGCGTCAGCAGCCCCACGTCCGGCACGCCGGCGCACACGCTCGTCGCCGCCCCCGAGACGTAGCACGCCTCGAACCCCGCCCTCGCCACCGCGCGCGCACACAGCCCGTTGAACGCACCCGGCGCGGCCACCACGCCGCGCCCCATCGCCTCACGCAGCCGCACGCCGGGATGCACACGCTCGCTCATGCCGTCAGCCTATCACGCTCCGCGGCGGGAAGAACGCAGAGGTCGCGGAGACGGAACGCGGAGGAGGCTCTCCCGTAACCTCGGAGAACCAATCTCACCACAGAGGCACAGAGGGCACCGAGGCAGGAACTCTTGGTTTTTCTCTCGGTGCCCTCTGTGCCTCTGTGGTGAATCATGGGTTTGGGGATAGGTTCGGAGGGCACAGAGCGGAAGAAAAGAGACGATAGATCAGAATCGCAGGGGCATCGAGCGGATCGCCATTCCATCCCATCTTCCACTCCGCGCACTCTGCGTTCCTCCTCCGCGCCCTCTGCGTTCCGTCTTCAGCCTTCATCCGCCACGAGGTAGAACCTCGCCACCCGCACCTCGAACGGCTCCGTCTCGCCCTCGAAGAAGTAGGTTCCCTGCATTGTGCCCCAGGGTGTTTCGAGCGGGCAGAAACTTTCGTACTCGAAGTGCCCGCCCGGCTCCAGTTCCGGCTGCCGCCCGACCACGCCGTCGCCCTCGACGATCCGCTCGCACCCGTCCGCGTCGATGATGAGCCATCGGCGCGAGATCAGCCGCACCGTCTGGTCGCTCTGATTCGAGATGCGCACGCGGTACGCGAAGACGTACTTGCCCGAGGCCGGGTGCGACTGGTCCGGGGCGTAGGACGGCCGGACCTCGACGCGGATGCCGCGCGTCACCGCCTCCGACCCGCGGCAGCGGTTCGTGCCCCCTCCCCGTGTCTGGCTCTGGCGTGTGCTCACTCGTGCCGTTCC
>JAHCJE010000013.1 GCA_026128865.1 Phycisphaeraceae bacterium
GGCGTGCTCGGCCGATGGCGAGGACGAAGTCGTAGCGCAGCGCGGGGAGCGTCCGGAGCGTGAGGCCGGCGTCGGTCAGAAGTTCGGCGTCGAGGTAGTGGTCCGGGCCGTTCTCGTGCTCGAGGGCGGGAAGGCGCGTGCCTCGCCAGCGGTCCGGCTCGTTCGACTGGTAGGCGACCTGCGCGGCGATGGCGGGGTCGCGCACCCAGGCGGGCATCTCGTCGGGCAGAAGGGAGATCGCGCTGTGCGTGATCGTGCGGTGGCCGGGTGCGCTCCATCCGAGCGCGGCCGACGCGATGCAGGCCAGCACGAGAGTGACCACTCGGCGATTCATCCGTTCGTCTCCTGTCCCTGCCCGACTCGGCCGGACATCGAGGATATGGGCGTGATCCGGGACACTCTCCGCGAGTCACTCCCCGAGGGCACGGAGCACAACGGTGGCGTACGCTCCGCGGGGCAGATCAAACGAAACCGTAACACGGAGGCGTCCCGGGGTGAGTTCGTCGGGTTCGGCTCGGGACAGGTCGAACGCGGCGGCATCCACAAAAAGCGGTCGCGGCGCCTCGCCGAAGAACGGGCGTCGAAGTCCCGGGATGCGCAGGTCGTTGAGCGTCAGTCCTTGCTCGGAGAGGACTGTCGATACGGCATCCGCCCACGGAGGTTTGAGCCGGGTGCGCCGAGAGAGCAGTGGCAGCACGAGCGTGCGCCAACGTTCGCTGACGGCGGCCGCGACGGGGAAGAGCATCTCGCCGAAGGGGTCGTCTGACCGCAGGAGGCGGGGGCCTCGGATGCGAACCTCATTTCCGGTCTCCGCGGGTGGCGTGTCGTCGGCGATGCGCCGCGCGAGCAGCCGGGCGGCCTCGTTCCAGAGGTGCGACTGGTACGCCTCGACGCTCATCGCCTGGGTGAAGTAGGGGAGCGCGGTGAAAGCGTCGCGGAATGAGCCTCCCGAGGCGAGAGTCTCGAACGCGGCCCGCTCAGGGCAGCGGGGGAGTTGGGCCACGAGGTCGTCCCAGTTGCCCCAGGCGGTCGCGCAGGCGCGCGTGATCCGGCGTGTGCGTCCGGCGTCCTTGCGCGAGGGCGTGCCGATGGCGAGGCGGAGGGCCTGCTCGAACTCGCCCCGAATGAGGTGTCGTGCGACCCACCCTTGCCCGTGCCGGGCTGAGCCGAAGCGCTGGTCGCCGAAGTAGTTGACGACGAGCAGGGAGTCCGGCCTGTCGCGTCGGCGCAGCGCACCGGCCCTTCGCTCCATCGTGCGCACTCGCTCGCGGGTGAGGTCGCGGACGACGATCGTGAAGCGATTGCCGGTGATGCACTCGGCGGATACGGGCTGCCCCGAGAATCCGAGGAGTTCGGCAGACCAGCCGCGGCAATCGACGCGCTCCGGGCGCCTTGTAGCGCCATCGGGCACGGAGACGAGTTGTCGGGTCTCGGCGTGCTTGTCCTTCAGCCCTGCGTAGGCGATCTGCCCCTGGCGCACGCGCAGTTCACGGGCGAGGAAGGCGGCGGCGTCGGGCGTGGCGATCGAGGTCTTGAGCAGGGTGTACACGGCGTGCTGCGCGTCGCGGCCGGGCCGGTCGCGGAGCGAGTCGAGGAAGCCGGGAGCGGGCTGCTCCTCGACCCTGAAGTCCGACGGCTGGCGGCGGATCGTCATCTGGTCGTCTCAGGGAAGCCGCTGGAGGCGGGCGTATTCGAGAATGAGCGTCTTGTCGCCGACCTGGCCGAATCGGACGCGGACACGGATGCTCGTCCCGCCGTCGAGGCCGAGGACGGTGCCGACGCCGAACTGGGGGTGTCGCACGCGGCATCCGGGGGGGAAGGCCTCCTTCGCCTGCCCGAGCCTGCCTCGGGAGGTCGATGCTGTTGAGGCGGGATGGTGGGTCCGAGGGTCGTGATCGAGGTTGTCGTCGTGCTCGTGGGCTTCGGCGAGTTCGACGATCCGGACGTGGGCGGTGTCGATCTCGTCGAGGAAGCGGCTGGGGATGGTGCGTTCGGTTCGGCCGCGGAGGGTTCGGGTGCGTGCGCTGGTGATCTGGAGACGCCGCATGGCCCGGGTCATGCCGACGAAGAAGAGGCGGCGTTCCTCCTCGAGGTCGGACTCGGACTCCCAGGCGCGAGCGTGCGGCAGGCAGCCCTCTTCGAGGCCGATGATGGCGATGGCGGGGTATTCGAGTCCTTTGGCCGCGTGGAGTGTCATGAGCGTGACCGCGCCCTGTGCCGGGTCGACGGCGTCGGCGTCCGCGACGAGGGAGACCCGCTCGAGGTAGGCCCGGAGCAGGGCCAGCAGCGGGGGAGCCGAGGCCTTCTCGCCGTCGGTGGCGGCCCGCGGGCCGGGGAAGGTCGTCGGGTCGGCTTCGGGGTCGTAATCGGCCTCGAAGTCAGCGGCGGAGGATACGACCTCGGCGAGATTGTCGAGGCGCTCGCGGTCGGTTTCGGTGCCGCTGTCGGCCTGTTTGACGTACATCGCTTCGAGTCCGGACTCCTTGATGACACGCTCGACGAGTTCGCTGAGCGAGCCGGCGACGCTCTGGCCGAGGAAGGTGCCGCCGCCGGTCCAGCCGTCGAGGGTGGCAACGAATCTGCGGAGGGCAGCGTTCGCTCGCGTCGAGAGGCCGGGGATCGAGTCCGCGCGGCGCATGGCGTCGATGAGGGGCGTGCCGGCGCGGGCGGCCTGGGCCTCGACCGCGGCCAGCGTCGCGCCGCCGATACCGCGTGTCGGCACGTTCACGATGCGACTGAGCGAAACGTCGTCGGCCGGGTTCGCGACGACGCGCAGGTAGGCGAGCGAGTGCTTGACCTCCTCGCGCTGGTAGAACGCCGTGCCGCGGGCGACGACGTAGGGAGCGGCGGCGGCGCGGAGCGTGTCCTCGAGCACGCGGGAGAGGGCGTTTGTGCGGTAGAGCACGGCCATGTCGCGCCAGGCGAGGCCCTCCTCTCGAAGCCGACGGAACCAGTCCACGACGAGGTTGGCCTCGTCGTGTTCGTCCTCGCAGAAGGCGACGGTGACCGGCTCGCCGCCCGGCCTGGAGGTGAAGAGGTCCTTGGGCTTGCGCATGCGGTTGCGTCGGATGACGGAATCCGCGGCGCCGAGGATTGGCGCGGTGGAGCGGAAGTTCTCGCCCAGCATGATGACGGCGGCGTCGGGGTAGTGCTCCTCGAACTCGAGGATGTTGGTGATGTCCGCGCCCCGCCACGAGTAGATCGAGTTGTGAACGACGATCCCGCCCGCGACGTAGTTTCTCGCGTGCGGTACGGAAAGATCGAACACCGGGCCGTCGTACTCTTCCCGTTCGACTGAGGCAACGATGTCCTCGACGATCTCGCCGTTCCGATGCACGGGCACGACCATGCCGGGATGGACGTGGCTGGCGGGCATGAAATGGAACGCCTTGTCCGGCGTGAGCCTCGCCCGCGAGACGACTTCGATGTCCGAGGCGAGGGCGCGAATCTCGTCGGCGAGCCGGAAGGCCGCGTCGTAGTCCTTGCGCGACGTCTCGATCCGCCACGTGCCGCGTGTGCCGTCCCGGACTGGGAACGATGGCGCCGCGACCTTGCGCAGGTGTTCGTCGGACGACACGATCTGGACGCGGTGCTCGTGCCAGGGGCGGATCGACTTCGGGCGGGGATCGCCGAAGACCGTGACCAGGACGTGTTTGCGCGACCAGGGTTGGCCGTTCGTTCCTCCGTGACGGGTCACCGCGCCCGGGCGATGATGCGGGAAGCGCGCGTCGAGGGCGAGGTCGTGCATCAGCCGGAGCGCGTTTGCCTCTGTGTCCAGAGTTGAGTAGAGCCGATCGACGTGCTCCTGCGTGAGGTCCATGCGGCGTCCCCGCACGAAGAAGACGGTGGTCGGGATGCCGTACTTCACGGAGTAGTACTGCTCGTAGTACTTCGACTCAGCGGAAGTTCGGGCCGAGTGCAGCACCCACATCGCGTCGGCGACTTCCTGGTTCGCTCGGACTTGGAGGCCGGAGAGGATCTCCCGGTCCTTGCTGGCGCGCACGCCCCGCGTTGTGCCGATGCGGTACCCGACGCCGCGTTTCCACATGAGGTAGGTGTAGTGCAGGTTCGAGTCGGCGCGGAGTCTCGCGAACATCACGTGGTTCGGCGTAGCGCGGACGGCATGTCCGCCCTCGGTCGTGATGCGAACGAGCGTGCCCCGGTAACGCCGGGACATCACCCGATCGACCGGCATGGCCGACCTTCGGCCCCAACCCGTGGCGGCCTCAACGTCGCTCCCTTCGGCGATGGTCTCGATGGCTCGCGATCCGTTCGGAGTCAGGATCGGCGTTCCGGGCGGCAGGCATTGATCTGGATCTCCCACGACGCAGACGTTCGGTCGAGCGACGCCGTCGCTCCCACCCGCGAGCAGCGAGGCGATCACGAACTGCGCGTGGTTCGTGTCCTGGTATTCGTCGATGAGCAGGTACTGCCAGCGGGCGCGGCAGTCTTCGCGGACGGCCTTCGAGCGGGTGAGCATGATCGCGGTGAGGAGCAGCAGGTCGTCGAAATCGACGGCGTTCGCAGCCCTGAGCGCCTTCTCGTAGGCCTTGTAGACCTTCGCGGTAGTCTTCGCGGCGAAGTCGCCCGCTTCGGCGGCAAAGGCGTCCGCGGTCTGGAGGCGGTTCTTGGCCCGGCCGATCGCGGCCAGCATCGCGGCCGGAGACCAGTTCGTGGTCGAGAGGTTGATCGACGCGATGACCTTCTTCATCAGCGCGTTCTGGTCGGCGGCGTCGTAGATGGTGAAATCGTGGCCGATGCCGAGATCGACGCCCTCGGTCCGTGCCGTCTCGGCGTAACGGCGCAGCAGGCGGGCGCAGAGGGCGTGGAAGGTCGTGACCGTCAGGCCGCGGACGCGCCGGGCGGCGGGGCCTTCGGTGTCGCCCGTGGGGTTGAGCATGGCGAGGACGCGCTCTCGCATTTCGCCCGCGGCCCGGTTGGTGAAGGTCAGGGCGAGGATCGACCACGCCGGCACGCCGCACCCGACCAGATAGGCGATCCGGCGCGTGATCACCCGTGTCTTGCCCGACCCGGCCGCCGCGAGCACGAGGAGCGGCCCCTCGGTGGTCGTGACGGCTCGGCACTGCGGCTCGGTGAGGTCGTTCAGGAGGTGGTCGAGTTCGGGGGCTTCAGCGTGTCGGCCCGCATCCGTTCGGGTCATCGTCGCTCCTTGCTGCCGGAGCGTAGCGAGCGTGGCGCGGCTTCACACCACCAGCCGTGTACCGAACGCCCGATCGAAGGAAGGAGAACCACCGAAGGCTGGGCCTCGTATGGCCGATGGAAGGGATACCGCGAGGCGGAGCCTCGGGGATGCCCCATTGACAGGGCGCGGTGCTGGAATTACGGTTCCCCCGCGCGTGAGGGGAATGGAAGGGCACGGCAGCCGATCGGATGAGCCAGGCGCACCGCGAACCAGACCTGACCGAGAGCAGGACCGCAGGGCGGCCGGGTGACACCAAGCCTGTCGCACCCCCTGCGGACAGCCTCACTTCATCGCACGACACCGATACCCCCCAGGACCTCGCCAAGGGAGGCACGAACGTTGACACGCTCGTCGGCCGGCTGGTGGTCGAACAGGGCTTGGCGACCTCGGAAGAAGTGCAGGCGTGCCTCGAGTTGTCGCGGCGTGCGCGAGAGGTCGAAGCCAACCAGCGCTCACTCGTCGAACTGCTCGTGGACAATGAGTATGTCACCCGACGGCAAGTGGCGCGGCTCCGCCAGATCATCGAAGCCGAGCGATCGGGGCAGCAGATCCCCGGCTACAAACTGCTCGGAAAGCTCGGCGCTGGAGCGATGGCGACGGTCTACAAGGCCAAGCAACTGAGCCTCGACCGCATGGTCGCGATCAAGGTGCTGCCGCGGAAGTACTCGGCGAACCCGCAGTTCATCGAGCGGTTCTACGCCGAGGGGCGTGCCGCGGCCCAGTTGAACCACCCGAACATCGTGCAGGCATTCGACGTCGGCAAGGCGGGCGAGCACCACTACTTCGTGATGGAGTACGTGGACGGGCGGACGGTCTTTGACGACATTGCCAAGCACAGGCGCTTCAGCGAAGCGGAGGCGCTCGACGTCGTGATTCAGGTCGCCGAGGCGCTGGAGCACGCGCACTCGAAGGGCCTGGTTCACCGCGACGTGAAGCCCAAGAACGTGATGCTGACGAAGGAGGGCGTCGCGAAACTGGCGGATATGGGCCTCGCCCGGGCGATCACGGACAAAGAGGCCGCGGAGGCCGAGGCTGGCAAGGCGTTTGGTACGCCGTACTACATCTCGCCGGAGCAGATTCGTGGGGAGAAGAACATCGGCCCACCGGCGGACATCTACTCGCTGGGGGCGACGCTCTATCACATGGTGACGGGGTCGGTGCCGTTCGATGGCAAGAATCCGTCTGCGGTGATGCACAAGCACCTGAAAGCGGACCTCGTGCCCCCGGACCACGTCAACCCGAAGCTCGGCGCTGGGATCAGCGAGGTCATCGAGATGATGATGGCCAAGGATCCGCGGCGTCGGTACCAGAACTGCACGGACCTCCTGATCGACCTACGGGCGATCCGCAAGGGGGAGACCCCTCCGATCGCTCACAAGGATGTGTTGCCGGCGGACACCGTGGCGAGTCTGGCAGCGGCTGAGGCAGCGGCCCCGGCGGAGATCGCAGTGGACACGACGGTTTCGGGGGCGGGGTCGGTCTTCAAGGAGCCGCTGTTCATCGTCATGTGCGTGATCGCGGTGATCAGCATCACGTTCAACGTGGTCCTGCTGGCTCTTCGCGGATGAGGCCGGATTGGACTTGCCTTGCGGGGCGGTCCCGTGTTAGGCTTGGAGACCGCTCTCCGGGATAGGCCCGGCTGGGCGTGGTTCAGGGGTTCGGAGGCACGGCGCGGTGATTCAATCGGCACAGTCGATCGCGGCCGGCGCATCCGCCCGTGGGCGGCGTTCGGCGGCGCGGTCATGACCCAGCCTCCGGCCCCCACAATCCGAACACAGCACCGTCACCGCGGGGCGTGTTTCTCGCCGACCGTCGTTGGTACGCGCGGGGATGCCTGCCCCCACACCAGGAGTACATGACATCAGAGGGCGAAGATTCTACAGGGAAGCTGGTCCGGTCCGACGCATCCGGGTTAACCACCTGATCCGAATCAGTCCGGTTCGGCTCGTCGGCCCGGACAATGAGCAGATCGGCGTCGTTGAAACGCCCGAGGCGTTGCGCATGGCGCAGGAGCAGGGATTGGACCTCGTTGAGGTCGTCCCCGACTCCAGGCCGCCGGTCTGCAAGATCATGGACTACGGCAAGTACAAGTACGAACTCTCCAAGAAAGAGACCAAGAGTTCGTCGAAGGGGTCGGAACTCAAGGAGATCCGCCTCGGGCGATCGGTGAAGATCGATCCTCACGACGTCAAGATCCGCGTCGATCAGGCGCGTCGCTTCCTGATCGAAGGACACAAGGTCCAGATCACGCAGCGGTTCCGCGGGCGCGAGATGATGCACAAGGAACTGGGCATCGACCGCCTGCGGGGCATCTGCGACGATCTCGCCGACGTGGCCAAGGTCGAGTCTGAGCCGCGCTGGGCGGGGAGGCAGGCGAGCATCATTCTCGCACCCGACAAGCCGAAGGTCGAGGCGATCAAGCGGAAGTTGGAGCGTGAGAAGCAGGCACGCGAGCAGGTCGGCAAGCCCGCTGTACCTACTGGGGACTCTCGCAACGCCGAAGAACTCGCCGAGCCGAAGGAACGAGGTGGGAAGAAGAAAGGGCCGAAGGACCAGCGAGCCCGTAACCCGATCGACGAGGAACTGGACTCTTTGCTGGGCGGCTGATTCCTGCTCGAGGCCTCGATGCCTCGTGTGCCTTGGTCCCTTTCTTCGCGTCAATCGTGCCGCAGGGCGACGATGGGGTCTTGTTTCGCCGCCTGACGGGCCGGGTAGATGCCGAACACCAGGCCGGTGATCGTCGCGACGATGAAGGCGACGGCGATGGACCAGCCCGTGACCTGGGTGTGGAGTTGGGCATCGGACTTGAGGAGTTCGAGGACAAACGGCCCGGCGTAGCCGAGCAGCACGCTCGCGCCGACGCCGAGGGCGACACCGATGACGCCGCCGATGCCTGAGAGCACCCCCGTCTCGACGACGAACTGTGAGACGATGTCGAACCGCTTCGCGCCAACTGCCCTGCGGATGCCGATCTCGCGTGTGCGTTCTTGCACGGTCGCGAGCATGATGTTCATGATGCCGATGCCGCCGACGAGGAGCGAGATACCCGCGACCATGCCGAGCACGACCTGCCACGTGAGTGCGGTGCGCTTGGCCTGTTCGAGCAGTTCGTAGGGAACGATGATCGAGACGTCGGTCAGGTCGGGGTGGCGGACTGCCATGAGGCGGTGGAGGCGGGCCGCGTCCGACAGCACGGTCTCGCGTGTCGGCGAAACAATGTAGACCTCCGACACCTGCACTTCGTTACCCGTGAAAGACCCCGCTGACCGGCGCATCACGAGGTCGCCGAAGACGTCGTTGGCGGTCGTGACCGGGATGTGAACGTCGTGGTTCATATCGCGGCCGACGAGTTTGGCGCCCGCGCCGCCCGCGAGGCCGACCGGAGCGAGCACGCCGACGACGGTAAAGGCCTTGTCGTCGATATTGACGGTGAGGCCGATCGGGTCTTCGTAGGGAAAGAGGGCACGGGCGACCTCCTTTCCGATGACGGCGACCATCGCCCCTTCGTCGATGTCGCGCTGGGTGAGGAAGCGGCCTCGGGCGATGCGAAGGCCGGCCGCACCGAGCAGTTCCGGCGTGCTCCCGAACGCCTGGCTTGTGCGCACGCGGTCGGCACGGAGCACCTGCCCGCCGACTTCCTTGAGCGCGACGATGCTTTCGGCGTGCGGGAAGTTGTCTCGCAGGACTTTCAGGTCGTCGCGGGTCAGGCCGTAGCGGCTGATCATGCCGGTCTGTTGCCCGCCTTGCTGCGTGATGGAGTCCGCGGGACGCTCGGAACGGACGATGAGGTTTCGTGCGCCGAGTTGTTCGAGCTGCAGAAGGGCTTCTCGCTTCGAGCCTTCGCCGATCGAGACCATGATGATGACAGCCGCCACACCGAGGATGATCCCCAGTGCGGTCAGGAATGATCGGAGCATGTGCAGCCTGAGGTTGCGCAGTCCGAGGCGAAACGTCTCGAGGAAGTAGCTCACGGCGGATTCCCGGGGTCTGGAACCGACCCGTCACTCGCTGACGTCATGCGGGTCGTGCGTCTGGTCGATACTCTAGGTCCGGGAGAAGTACCGATGAGCATCGTGCAGGTTGGCGCTGAAACCGAGACCGATCGCGGATGGTCGTACGAGGTCCGCGTCGCCGCCCCCGACGGCGGCTTCTCACACCACGTGGTCACGCTCGCCTGGGTGGACCATGACTATTGGTGCGGTGGGACACGTCCTCCGAGCGAGGTCATCGAGCGACTGATGGCGCTTGTCGTCCGGCGGCGGGCGATCGGCCTGCCGGAGAGTTTTGATGCCGCGACAGCCCGGCGTTGGATGCCCGATCTCGACAGGGAAATGATGCGTGGACTTGCGCCGAGTGAGTGAAAGATGCCGTCGATGGTCTCGCTGGTCTGCGGTCAGGGGCCGTAGCCGAGGCGCTGCTTGAACTCCCGGACCGCCAGCCGGACTGTCGCAGGCGAGGTGCCACCTTGCACGCTGCGCTTGTCGAGAGCGGCGCTGAGGGTGAGCCGAGCGTAGACGTCTTCACCGGCTGCGGGGGCATATCTGCGGAGGTCGTCTATCCGCAGGTCTTCGATGCCGCAGCGTAGCGCGATCGCTTCGCGCACAATCCGGCCGGTCTGCTCGTGCGCGTCGCGGAATGGCACGCCCTTCTCGACAAGGTAATCGGCGAGCTCGGTCGCGTTCGCGTGTCCGCCCGCGGCTGCAGCCATGCAGCGGTCGCGGGCGAACCTGCAACCGGCGACGACCCGCTCGGCAAGGGTCAGGCAGAGAGACAACTGATCCATCGCGTCAAAGATCGCTTCCTTGTCTTCCTGCAAGTCCTTGTTGTAGGCGAACGGAAGGCCTTTCAGTGTCGAGAGGAATCCGGCTTGAGTGCCGATGATCCGGCCGGCTTTGCCGCGCAGGAGCTCGCACCCATCGGGGTTTTTCTTCTGCGGCATGATGGACGACCCACTGGTGACGGCGTCGTCCATCTCGACAAGCCCGAACTCGGCCGACGAGTAGAGGATCAACTCCTCGCCGAGACGTGAGAGATGGACGGCACACAGGGCAGCCGCGGAGAGTGTCTCGGCGACAAAGTCGCGGTCGGCGACGGCGTCCATGCTGTTGGAGGTGGGGCCTTCGAAGCCCAGTTCACGGGCGAGCGCCGCGCGGTCGATCGGGTAGGCGGTCCCGGCGAGCGCGGCTGACCCGAGCGGGCATAAGTTCGCACGTCTGCGAGCATCGGAGAATCTGGCGGCATCGCGGTGGAACGATTCAGCGTGGGCGAGCGCCCAGTGGGAGAGCAGCACCGGTTGAGCTCGCTGGAGGTGCGTGTAGCCCGGGAACGGAGTGTCGAGCTCGCGTTCGGCAAGGTCAACAAACGCTCGCTGCAGCGTCAGCAACTCTGCTCTACGTTCGTCGATCGCCTCTCGCGCCCACAGCCGGAGGTCCGTCGCCACCTGGTCGTTGCGGCTCCGGCCTGTGTGCAGCTTCTTGCCCAGCGGGCCGAGCATCCCTACGAGCCGCTGCTCGACCCATGTGTGGACGTCTTCGGCGCCTGACTCGAATGGGGGGTCCAGCGATTGTCCGACCTCCTCCTCCAGGTCCGTCAACGCACGCTCAAGCCGTCCGACCTCGTCCTGGCCCAGCACGTCTGCCCTTCCGAGCGCCCGTGCCCACGCCTTGGAGCCTGTGATGTCCTGACGAACGAGACGCCAGTCGAAGGCCAGCGAGTCGTTGATGGCTCGAAAGACCGCGTCCGGCCCCGACGCGAACCTGCCGCCCCAAAGCGAGTGAGAAGGTGTCGTCATGCAGAGGGAGTGTATGTGCATACTGCCGGGTGAGAACGGTGGATGCCCAGGATCCTGTACAATATCGTCCATGAATCGCAAGACTCAGCGGTCTCTCCGGTCCCTTCGCGCATGGCATGGACGGTTACCTGCCGCGGCGTGTTGGCCTCTATCCCTTCTGCTCAGCCCTTTCTCGCCGACGCAGGCCCAACCAACCGGCTTTACGCCGTCATTCGCCCCTCGCGCAGCGATGGAGTGGAACGCGCTCTTTCATCGCACGACCGGATGGACCGGAGCGGACGGGGCGGCGAGCATCGTTCTGTCTCAGGGGCGCGTACTCTGGCTCTTCGGCGACACATGGATCGGACCTGTACGGGACAATCGGCACGCGGAAGGGTCGGTGATCGTGAACAATACAATCGCCGTTCACCAAGATGAGCGGTTGCGTGAGGCACCGGAACAGGTTGAGTTTTTCTGGGATGAATCGGGCATCCGGCCTGCATCGTGGGCGACGCCCGGGCAACCGGGCGAGTGGTTCTGGCCTGCGGGCGGGGGGCTTGTCGTGCGCGATGGCGGCGAGCCGAGGTCGCTCGTGTTCATGACGCGACTCTCACGGCGCGACGAGTCGGACAGCGTCTGGAACTTCACCTGCCGCGGCAGCACGCTGCTGACGATCGACAATCCGGACGACGACCCCTCGAAGTGGCGGATCGTTCAATCAACGCTCACCTCGATCCCGGCCGAGCCACCACTCGAGCGGACATGGGGCACGGCTGTCCTGCCTAACCCCGAGGATTCGGCCTCGCTGCTCGTGTTCGGAATCGACGGGACGGAACCGCTCAACAAGCGAGCGCTGCTTGCCCGTGCGCCGGCCGCCTCCGTGGATCGGTTCGAAACGTGGCGGTTTCGTGCGGCCGACGGGTGGTCCGACACCCCGTCAGAAGCGGTTCCCGTCGTGGAGAATGTCGCAAGCGAAGTCTCGATCCACCTGTTGGACGCTCAATCTCCCGAATCCCGCTACATCATGATCTACAGCGAACCGCCGCTCGGGTCGGGCATCATGGCCCGCACAGCGTTGAGACCGGAAGGGCCGTGGTGCGATCCGGTGCGGCTCTACGAGTGTCCTGAGCCGGGTCAGGATCCGCGGAATCTGGTCTACAGCGCGAAGGCGCACCCGCACCTGTCGCGCGAGGGTGAGTTGCTCGTGTCGTACTGCGTCAACAGCACGGACTTCTGGCACATGGCGGCGAATGCCGACCTCTACCTGCCGCGCTTTATCCGAGTGCCGCTGGCGAGCCTTCCGGCGCCAATCGGTGAGTGATCAGGCTACGATGCGGCATGAGCACACGCGCCTATGCCGCCCAGTCCGCCACGTCGCCCCTCGGTCCTCACTCGATCGTCCGGCGCGAGCCGCTGGCGAACGACGTGGCGATCGACATCCTGTACTGCGGCGTGTGCCATTCAGACCTGCACTTCGCCCGCAATGAGTGGGGGTTAACGGTCTATCCGGTGGTGCCGGGGCACGAGATCCTCGGGCGGGTGACGGCGGTCGGCGGCGAGGTGAAGAAGTTCAAGGTGGGCGACCTTGCGGCCGTGGGGTGCCTCGTGGATTCGTGCCGAACGTGCCCGAGTTGCAGGCAGGGGCTGGAGCAGTTCTGCCAAGGTGGGTCGGTCTTCACGTACAACGGGCCGGACAAGCACTCGGGCGGCATGACCTTCGGCGGGTACTCGGAGTCGATCGTCGTCGACGAAGCGTTCACGCTGAAAGTTCCGGAGAACCTGGACCCGGCGTCGGCCGCGCCGCTGCTGTGTGCCGGGATCACGACATACTCCCCGCTTCGCCGGTGGAACGCGACGAAGGGTCGGAAGGTGGGCGTGGTCGGGCTTGGCGGGCTGGGGCACATGGGCGTGAAGTTCGCGCACGCATTCGGGGCGCACACGGTCCTCTTCACGACCTCGCCGGGCAAGGCGGAGGACGGCCGGCGGCTGGGTGCCGATGAGGTCGTCATCTCGAAAGACGCCGACGCCATGGCGAAGCACGCGGGCACCTTCGACATGATCCTGGACACGGTGTCCGCCGATCACGACATCAACGCATACCTGTCGCTGCTGAAGTTGGACGGGACGCTGGTGCTGGTCGGCGTGCCCGCGCAGCCGCTGGCGCTCACGGCGATGGGGCTGCTCATGCCGCGGCGTCAGATCGCCGGTTCGCTCATCGGGGGCATCGCGGAGACGCAGGAAATGCTGGACTTCTGCGGGCGTCACAGCATCGCGTGCGACGTCGAGGTGATCGCGATGGCACAGATCAACGAGGCCTACGAGCGGATGCTCCGCAGCGACGTGAAGTACCGCTTCGTCATCGACATGGCGACACTGAAGCGGTGAAGAACGTCGTGGGCGCGCGAAACCGGGGGCGCCCCTCGCGCCCCCGGCAGGGTCGTCCGTGCTCTCACGGCCGGCGGCTCAGCCCTTGAGCGCGCTGAGCGGGGCCCCGAAGTTGATGTGGAAGGGTGCGCCCTCGACGACCAGCACTGGCACCGACTTGACGCCGGCGCGCTCGGCCTCGGCGATCCGGCCCTTCTGCTCGCCGAGGTGGACGGTCTCGACCTTGTAGTGAGCGGGATCGAGCGACTCGGCGATCGTGCGCTCCGCCTCAACACAGACGGGGCATCCGGCGTGGTAGAACGTCGCGGTCTTCACGGTTTCCTCCTTGTGCATGGAGTCACGATTTGGGCAGGGCGGGGCGCGGAACGTCCGGTCCCGGGGGCCTGCCCCCGACGAACAGCTGCCAGAGCCGCGGGCGCTCGTTCGCCTCGGCTGCCTTGTGATCGCGGCAGTCGATGCGCAGGTCGGTATCACCGATCGGCGCATCCACGAACGCGCAGTGATGAGGGTGCTCGCGGTCGGCGTGGGCGTGCGGGCGGAAGTAGTCGCACGACGGGCACATGCGCGAGACCGGAATCTGCCCGTCCTCCTGAAGCGAGTGGATCATCTTCACGAGGCCGCGCAGGAACGCGGCTCGCTCGTCCGCGTCGAGCGAGTCGATGGCTCGCAGCAGAAAATCGGGCCACTGCGCGGCCTGCACCGCGGTCCTGCGGCCTGCGGCCGTAAGCCGCACGAGCACGACCCGGCCGTCCGCTTCCGATCTGGATCGTGCGGCGAGGCCCTTGCGCTCCAGGGCGGCGACCGCGTCGCTCACTGTGGGTTGCGATACGGCGGACTCCGCGGCGAGCATGGAGATCGGGAGGCCGTCGCGGTGGCGGGATTCGAGCAGGGCGAGGATCTGGGACTGGGTCGGGGTGAGTCCGCGCTGGCCCGAAGCCGCCCAGGCATGGTGCCGCTGTACAAGGCCGACCTTGGCAAGCCCGGCTGCGAGCTTCTCGTTCGCGGCGTTGTGGAATGGAGGCGACTTATGCATAGGAGTCCTATACACTATCGCGGCAGGACGGGATGTCAAGCGGCATCGCCGGACGCGGGGGCCCGGTGGGAGTAGATCAGCCTCCATTCCCTTGCCAGCGAAGCCGCAGCGAGTTGGCGATGACGGAGACCGAACTGAAACTCATCGCGGCCGCTGCGATCATCGGGCTGAGGAGCACGCCGAAGAGGGGGTAGAGAACGCCTGCCGCGATGGGCACGCCGGCGGCGTTGTAGACGAAGGCGAAGAACAGGTTCTGGCGGATGTTGCGCATGGCGGCGCGGCAGAGGTCGAGGGCGCGAACGAGGCCGTTGAGGTCGCCGCCGACGAGCGTGATCGACGCGCTCTCGATAGCGACGCCCGCACCGGTGCCCATCGCCACGCCGACGTCGGCCTGGGCGAGGGCGGGTGCGTCATTGACGCCGTCGCCGGCCATGACAACACGGCGGCCCTCAGACTGGAGCCGGCGAACGATCTCGGACTTGTGGTCCGGGAGTGCCTCGGCCTCGACGCGGTCGATCCCGAGCGTGGCCGCGATGGCCTCGGCGGTTGTGCGGTTGTCGCCCGTCAGCATGACGACGGTCATGCCGCGAGCATGGAGCGCCTCGATCGCATCGTGGGTCGTCGCCTTGATCGGATCGGCGACGACGAGCAGCGCGACGAGCCGACGATCGGCCGCCGCGAATATGGCCGTCGCGCCGTCGCGCCGCGCGCGATCGGCCGCCTGGGAGAGCGGACCGGTGTCAACTCCCTCGTCCGTCATCAGCGAGGGCGAGCCGATGGCGACGCGCGAGCCTTCGACGGTCGCGACGATCCCCTTGCCCGTCACGCTCTCGAACTCGGATGCGCTGAGCCGGACGCTCGTCCGCTCGTCGAGTCCGGCGACGATCGCCTCGGCGAGCGGGTGCTCGCTGCCTCGTTCGGCGGCGGCGAGAAGGGCATGGATGCGCTCGGGGTCGTGATCGGGGGTGAGATCGACCGAGACAAGCCGCGGCCTGCCCTCGGTGAGCGTGCCGGTCTTGTCGACGACGACCGTATCGACCTTCTCGAGAGCCTGGAGTGCGGCGGCGTTCTTGATGAGGACGCCCTGGCGAGCGCCGACCCCGGCGGCGACCATGATCGACATGGGCGTCGCCAGGCCGAGGGCGCAGGGACAGGCGATGATGAGGACGGAGACAGCCGCGACGAGCGCGTAGGTGAACGACGGCGACGGCCCGACGAGCAGCCAGACGATGAACGCAACGACGGCGACGGCAACGACAACGGGGACGAACCACGCCGCCACCGCGTCGGCGACACGCTGGATGGGCGCCCGCGAACGTTGTGCCTCGGCGACCATACGCACGATCTGGGCGAGCGTGGTCTCCGTGCCGACGCGGCTGACGCGCATCACGAACGAGCCTGTGCGGTTGAGCGTGCCGCCCGTGACCTCGTCGCCCTCGGCTTTCTCGACGGGGATCGGCTCGCCGGTGAGCATGGACTCATCGACCGTGCTGCGGCCTTCAATCACGACGCCGTCGATGGGCACGCGGTCGCCGGGTCGGACACGGACGCGGTCGCCGGGGACAAGGTGCTCGACGGGGACTTCGCCCTCAGAGCCGTCGTCGGCGAGGCGCCGGGCGGTTTCGGGGGCGAGTTGGAGCAGTTCGCGGATCGCCCCGCCCGTTCGCCGGCGGGCACGGAGTTCCATCACCTGCCCGAGCAGAACGAGCGTGACGATGACGGCGGCGGCCTCAAAGTAGACACCAACGCGGCCGGAATCGACGCGGAACGACTCCGGGAAGAGGCCCGGCGCGACCGTGGCGACGACGCTGTAGGTGAACGCGATCGAGACGCCGATCGAGATCAGCGTCCACATGTTCGGGCTGGCGGAGACGATCGAGCGCACGCCCCGCACGTAGAAGGGCCAGGCGCACCAGAGCGCGACCGGGGTGGTAAGCAGGAGTTCGGCCCACTGAGCGGCGCCGGGTCCGATCGCGGCGTGGAAGCGAGTCCCAAGGAGCATGTGCCCCATCGCGAGGAGCACGACCGGTACGGTGAGAATGGTCGAGATCCAGAACCGGCGCGTCATGTCGCGCAGTTCGGTGTCGTCGGGTTCGGCCGTGGCGTCGAGGGGTTCGAGGGCCATGCCGCACTTCGGGCAATCCCCCGGTCCGATCTGGCGGACTTCCGGGTGCATGGGGCAGGTGTAGATGGCGTCGGGGCGCGCGGAAGCGGGGGGGGGGCGCGTGGCCGCGCCGTGGGAGCAGCAGGAGTCGTGCCCGGCGTTGGCGCCCCCCGCGTACCTCGCGGGGTCCGCAGGAACCTCGCGGCACAGTGCTGCAGAGAGGATCGTCTTGCCGTCGTGCGTGATGGACGCGGCCTCCGCTCCGGGCGGAACCGTCATCCCACACACCGGATCGGTGCTGCCCTGTTGCGGCGAGAGCACGTGGAGTTGCACCATCCTTGATCCTCGCACCTGTGAGTTGAGGTTCGGCGCTGGGGGGGTCGAGCGACGCCCCACGGCAAGGCACGCGGCATCCTATATCTGGGTTCTGGGGAGTGCGGAGGGGCGTGGCCTCGAATTCCTAGAATCCGCCACGGCACCAGCGTTCGATCGGGAGCTCACTGTTCTCATGGCACTCACTCTTGTAGAGAAGCTTGCCACGAATGCCACCATCGGCCTCGGGCAGGGCGAGGCGGCGTGGTCGGGGCGGATCGTCCGCATCCGCCCGAAGCACGTGATGACGCACGACAACACCGCGGCGGTGATCCCGAAGTTCCTGGGCCTGTTTGAGGGTACGGGCAGTGCGCCGCGCGTTCATGATCCACGGCAGCCGGTCTTCGCGATCGACCACGACATCCAGAACGTGACCCCGGAGAACATCGGCAAGTACGCGAGGATCGAGCGGTTTGCCGCCGAGCACGGGATCGACTTCTACCCGGCCGGGACTGGCATCTCGCACCAGGTGATGGTCGAGCAGGGGTACGTGACGCCGGGCGAGATGGTTGTCGGATCGGATTCACACTCGAACCTGTACGGTGCGCTCTGCTGCCTGGGCACGCCGATCGTGCGCACAGATGCCGCCTGCCTCTGGGCGACCGGTACAACATGGTGGAAGACGCCTCGCGTCGCCCGGTGTGTGCTGAAGGGGCGGCTTCGCCCCGGTGTGGTCGGCAAGGACGTGATCATCGCGCTGTGTGGCCTGTTCAACCGCGACGAGGCGCTCAACCACGCGGTCGAGTTCGGGGGGGATGGCGTCGCGTCGCTTTCGATGGACCAGCGCATGACGATAGCGAACATGACGACCGAGTGGGGTGCTCTGGCCGGGGTGTTCCCGTTCGACGGGACGCTCCGCGACTACCTGCTCGCCCGTGCGGCGTACTTCGCGGGCACGCGCCGGCAGGATTCGCAAGGCGGGTACACGCGGGAGGATGTCGAGCGGTGGTGGGAGCGGCGAGGGGAACTGACGGCGGACGACGGCGCGACCTACCACGCCGAGATGGAGTTGGACCTCTCCACCGTGACTCCGCACGTGAGCGGTCCGAACGGAGTGAAGGTGATGCACTCGCTTCCCGAGATGGAGCGGCGGCACGTGCGCATCCACAAGGCGTACCTGCTTTCGTGCGTCAACGCGAGGCTTGAAGACCTTGCTGATGCCGCGTCTGTCGTCCGAGGCCGGCGGGTAGCCGACGGGGTCGAGTTCTACGTCGCCGCGGCGAGCGCCGAGGTGCAGCGCGAAGCGGAGCGCCTCGGCTATTGGCGGGCCTTGCTCGACGCCGGAGCGATCGTGCTGCCATCCGGCTGCGGGCCGTGCATCGGTCTCGGCGCAGGACTCGTGCGCGACGGCGAAGTGGCGATCAGCGCGACGAACCGCAACTTTCGCGGGCGCATGGGGAGTCGAGATGCCGAGGTGTATCTCGCGTCTCCGGCCGTCGTAGCGGCGAGCGCGATCTCGGGCTACATCCGAGCTCCCTACACATACCCCGATTCGCGTGTGCGTGCGTCTATCCGGGTAGGTGATCGGCCTCCCGCCTCACAGGTTCCCAACGGACCGAAGAGCGTCGTGCAGGGGTTCCCGGCCTCGATTCGCGCCGGGACTGTCTTCCTCCCCCGGGACGACATCGACACGGACGGGATTTTTGCCGGGAAACACACCTACAATGACGCCCTGACTCCCGAACAAATGGCCGCCGTGATCTTTGAGAACTATGATCCAGCGTTCAGTACGCACTACAGAAGCGGCGAGGTGGTCGTGTCTGGCCGGAACTTCGGGACGGGTTCGAGCCGTGAGCAGGCGGCAACGGCCCTCAAGCACAGGGGCGTGCCGTGTGTGGTCGCGGCATCGTTCAGCGAGACCTACTTGCGCAACGCCTTCAATAACGGCCTGCTCTGCGTTGAGTGTCCTGGGCTTGTCGGCGCCATGCACGATCGTTTCGTGGGTGTGTCCGGCGGGACGGTGCGAGGGCCGGCGATCGAGATCGACTTCGAGTCGGCGGTCGTGAGGTGCGAGGGAGAGGAGTACGGGTTCACGCCGCTCTCACCGGTTGCGCAGGAACTGGTGGCGATGGGAGGGGCGGAATCGATGACGCGGATCGCGCTCGGCGCGGGATGAGGATCGAGGCCATGGCGAAGAAGTCAGGTACGACAGCGACGAAGTCCGCGCCGAAGCCGAAGAAGGCGGCCCCACCCGCGGACAAGGTGGTCGCGAACGGTGACGCCGTCGCAGAGGTGAAAGGCGTGGACAAGACCGCGGGGATCACCGAGGAAGCCGTCAAGAAGGGAACCGGCCGTGGCTGGGAGGACTGGTGCCGAATCCTGGACGACGCGGGCGCTGAAGTGATGACGCACCATGAGATCGCGGTCTTTTTGACCGAGCGTGACGGTCTGTCGGCCTGGTGGGCACAGATGGTAACCGTCGGCTACGAGCAGGCGCGCGGGCGACGCGAGCCGAATCAGGCGGCAACCGGCTACCAGACGTCCGCCAGCCGCGTGATCGAGGTCCCGGTCTCGCGCGCGTACAGGGCGTGGGCGGATACACGGACGCGCAAACGCTGGCTCATGACGCCGTTCACGGTGCGTGTGGCGAACCGGGACAAGAACCTGCGAGTGACGTGGCCCGACCAGACATTCGTGGACGTGTACTTCACGCCCAAGGGCGAAGGCAAGTGCCAAGTCGCCGTTCAACAGCGAAAGCTGAAGGCATCAAGCGACGTAGCCAAGGCCAAGAAGTTCTGGGCCGATCACCTGGAGCAGTTGCGGGCATTGCTCGAAGAGTGAGCCAGTGGGGAAGTACCGAATCGCATGGATGCCGGGCGATGGCGTCGGGCACGACGTCATGGACGCGGCGCGGGTCGTGCTCGATGCGCTCCGGCTTGACGCCGACTACGTGCCGGCGGACATCGGCTGGGAGTGCTGGCAGCGCGAGGGCGATGCGCTCCCGGAGCGAACGATCGACACGCTGAAGACGACCGACTGTGCCCTGTTCGGTGCGGTCACGAGCAAGCCGCGCGAGGAAGCGGAAGCGGAACTGGCCCCGCCGCTGCGGGGCCGGGGGTTGGTGTACGTCTCGCCGATTGTGCGCCTTCGGCAGTTGTTCGATCTGCACACGAATCTGCGGCCGTGCAGGAGCTATGAGGGGAATCCGCTCAACTTCCGCGGGACCGAGGCAACGCCGGTGACGGATCCGATCGACCTCGTGGTCTTTCGCGAGAATACGGAGGGGATGTACGCCGGGGTTGAGTTCTTTCCCATGCCGGAATCGGTCTACGGCGCTCTGTGTGCGAGCCCGCGCATGAGGCCTTGGGCCAGCAAGGGGTTGGAGAACGTCTCGCTTTCGACGCGGATCATCTCGCGGCAGGGGAGCGAACGCATCTGCCGCCAGGCGTTCGAGCATGCACAGCGGCACGGACGGAAGCGTGTCACGCTGGTCGAGAAGCCGAACGTGTTGCGGGAGACGGGGGGCTTGATGACCCGTGTCTTCCGCGACGTGGCGCGCGGCTATCCGGGGATCGCGAGCGACGAGGCGAACATCGACGCCATCTGCATGTGGCTGCTCAAGAACCCGCAGGACTACGACGTGCTGGTCGCGGAGAATATGTTCGGGGACATCATTTCGGACCTCTGCGCGGGCCTCGTGGGCGGGCTGGGGTTCGCCCCGTCTGCGAACATCGGCGACGATTATGCAGTCTTCGAACCGACGCACGGGTCCGCCCCGAAATACGCGGGTCGGCACGTCGTCAACCCTATGGCGATGTTGCTGACGGTCCGCATGATGCTCGAGTGGCTCGACGAGTCGTCGCTTGCGGGACGATTAGAGAATGCAATCGCCGAGGTGATCCGCGAGGGCCGCGTAGCAACCTACGACGTCAAGGGCCGCGGTCGTGGAGACTCGACACTCGACGTCGCGCGAGAGGTGGCACGGAAGGCTGCCCGTGCATGAAAAAGGGCGGGCAATCCACGCCCGCCCAAGGTGGGAGTTCTGGTGAAGGCGATCAGGCGCGGCGTCGGCGGATGGCGAGCGCACCGCCGAGGGCGAGCAGGGCAGCGGTGCCGGGCGTTGGGACGGTCACAATCCATGCGCTCGAGCCGTCCGCGAGGGCCTGCACATGCCCTGCGAATCGGACGGCACTCGGATCCGTGTAGGCGGCCTGGATGGCGGCGACGGAAGACGCGCCGGGGTCGATCTTGAGCGAGAGCCACTCGCCGGGGCCGATGCCGTTGGACGGCTTCGGGTTGTTGGCTGCAAAGGCGTACAAGGAGCCGCCCCACGGGCCGCCGAAGTCGGCGATGGAGCCGGGCGGGTTGGCGGGCGTTGCCCCGTTGCTGAAGGAGACGCCGCTCGACCAGTCGTGCAGCGAGACGCCGCCCCAGAGTTGCGAGGTGGGTGTGTTCTCGATGTAGAGGGTGGTGAGGACGCCGGCGGTGGCGGAGTCGTTCGAGATCACGAGTTGGGCGAACGAGCCTTGGTCGATCACGTCGAGGCGGATGGTGAGGCCGGCGACGGAAGAGGCGTCCTCCATGTTGAAGGGCGTGGCGACGATGTCGGCGTGCGTAGCCGAGGCGAGGCCGACCGTGGCGAGCGTCCCGAGAGCGATGCACGAAGTCCTTCTCATGCTGAACCACCTTTCCGGCGTGCGCCGGCTGATGCGGGCTGCGTCGTGAGCGACGTGTGCCCTGACACCTCCACCATTCCATACGAACGGCCGTGCGGCCAGACCACGCGGTGACGACTCGAAGCCTCGGTAGCGACTATGACAGCGGCAGGGATGCTGCGGCCGCGCGTTTCACGGCGACGATGAGGGTGCCCGGAACGAGGTCCGAGAACCTGGCGCGACACGCACGTCAGCGCTGGGCGCGCAGTTCACGCTCGGCGTCGAGCCAGTCTTCGAGGTCATGGCCTTCCCGGCAGCCGCGGGCGATCCAGAGGTCGTATGCGCGACGGCGGACCTGATCCGGTGTCGGCTCGTGGGATGCGCCGCGGAGCGTTGGCGTGCATTCTGAAGCAGCCGCCGCCTTAGCGGAGGGAACGTCGAGCATCGGATGGCGGCCGAGGGTGCGGCGTCGGGGGGCTTCGGTACGACGTAGGGAGTTCAACTCGGCCAAGGCTCCCCTGACCGTGCCGAACTCGACCGTTGCGCTCCGTGCCGTGCTACCTTCTGCCTGGTGGCTCCGCCTCTCCATTGGGGCCTCCCTTCCCTTGGTCCATGCGGACAGCGTTGTCTTGAATATTCTCGGTGATTGGGGTGCGCGGGTCAAGATGGGTAACCAGGATTCTGCAACAGGCGCAAGTCATTGCCATGACGGATGTTGCGGACAGTGCCCGCATTGCATGCCTGCTCCGATCACACGGTTCAGGGGTTTCGCCGGGGGGAAATCGCGGCGGGGCAATGAGCCACCCGGTCGATCATCATGGCTCATCATGCCCGCGTGTAGGCTTCGCAGCCGCACAGCAGGCGCGACGTAGCGGAGGCACGAGGATGTTCAAGTTCCAACGTCCCGTGAGCGGCCGGCACCACGTCGAACCGCTCGAACCGCGACAGTTGCTTGCTGCTGATCCGATCACGCAGGATCATCCGCTGTGGGCGATCCCATACGGCCATGCAACGATCGACGGTGTGCTGAACGACGCTGCCTGGGCGGATGCGTTCACGCTCCATCGCACGCTGCCGTTCAGGACCGGAGCCGCGGCGACGGTGCGGTTCATGTACAACGAGGCCGGGTTTTACGCCGCCGTTGACGTCAAGGATCAGTTCCTTTGGGCGGACGGCAATGGCGGTGGCGGGGGCAGCCGCTGGGAGTTGGAGAACGACGATTCGTTTCTCCTGTATTTCGACATCGATGGTTCGCGCGACGAGTTCTTCCGCTCGAACGACGTCGCGATCGGCGTGAACAACGCCAATCTCGACCGGCCGGTGAACGGGTCCGGCGCGGTCGCACGCGGCAAGTACGTGAGTGGGGACGGACTGGGCGGCGCACCGGGCATCCTGAACGCACCGGCGGATGACCTGGCGTCTTCGCTTCCCGCCGGCTTTCTGTACGCAACGGTCGCCAATGGCACGATCAACGATAACTCCGACCTCGACGATGGGTGGACGATGGAGATGTTCATCCCCTGGGCCGCGCTGGGAACGACGGCACCTACGCACGGCCGCACGATGGGGATCAACTTCGAGGTCATCTTCGATGACTCGGGGGGCATGCGCGATCTGACCGACCGGCGCGACTTGCCCGAACGGTTCGATGTTCCTGCCTTCGTCGACGACTTCATCACCGGCGTTCATAGCAGTTACTCGACGACTCAGGCAGGCATACGCGGGCCTGTCAACTACGCAGAGGCAATGTTCATCGATACGCGTGCGGGCCAGAGGCCCGCGACCGTGGCCGGGGTTATGGTGACCGACGTGACGGGCTACTCCGCTCGTCTCCGGTTCGACGCGCCTGCAGGGACGACGACCGGCCTTGGTCATGTGTCGGGGTACGACATCCGCTACAGAACGTCGTCGATTCTCAATGAGCGTGACTGGCTCGATGCGACTGTGTACGAGAACCGCCACGTGCCGCGACTCGCGGGGCTGGGGGAGGAGATTCGCCTCATCGGGCTGTCGCCTGGGACCACATACCACGTTGTCGTGCGAGCGTTCGATGCAGCCGGTGCGCTGGGTGATCTTGCCGGTTCCGTGCAGTTCACGACGCAGACGACGGTGCAAGACCCTTCCGGGGGGCTGCGGCTGGTGCCGTCGCCGCTGGGGCGGATGCTGGTCACCGAGCGAGGCGATGCGTTCGTGGCGGTGGGGGACCACCTGGGGCTGAGTTGGAACTACACGCGCAATCTGTACCCCGGGAACGTGTGGGACAACGAGGGCGGTGTCTTCCAGAACTTCCACGACCAGCCGTCGTTCGAGGGGCCGGCGGGGCCGTACTTCGAGGCGCTGGCCGCACGCGGCATCAACACGATGCGCGTGTACCTCGAACTGCTGAACAACCACTGGCAGGGAAACCCGACGGTGCCCACGGGGCCTGACACGCCGATCACCTCGGCGCCGGACGGGCTGTTCTGGCTGGAGTGGAGGCCGGGCGAGTTCAACCCGCATATGCGGCAGTTCATCCACAACCTGCTCGAGGAGGCCGACCGGAACAGCATCTACGTGATTCTCAGCGCGTTCGACACGTTCCACTACGACGAGGTCTTCGAGGCGTTCGGCGATTCCGGCTCGGCGGTCGAAGGCCCTTGGGCAAAGAACTTCGGCGGCCCGCTGTCGTCAATCAACGACTTCTTCCAAACGCCAGAAACGCTCGAACTGGCGAAGCGCAGGATGGAGGTCGTCGCTGACTGGGTCAACGAGAGCCAGTATGGGCACCGCGTGCTGGGGTGGGAGATCCCGAGCGAGTGGGACAGTTACGAGTGGACGCTCAACGCCGAGGGGAACGTCGGCCCGGGGCGCGAGCCGGAGTTCACGCGGCGAGCACAGTGGATCGACGCCCTCGCGGCCCACATGCGGACGTACGACCCTCACCACATGGTCCTGAACAGCACGATCGCGCAGGATCCGCGAGGCCCACTGTTTCGGCTCAACTTCCTGAGCAGGAACTTCGACGCGCTGACGCCGCACTTCTACACCAATGCGAACGAGGAGCCGATCAACAACCCGGACGCGGACCGGTCAGTCCGTGCCGCTCTCGAGCAGGGCAACGTCACGGCGTATTGGCTGACAAGTGAGTTTCAACGTCGACCGATCATCAACGGCGAGTGGGGGATGACGCGCGTGGACTGGCCGAACGGGCGGCCGGTGTACGGTCCGGGTTTCACGCAGGCCGACGACGAGGCGCTCTTCCGCACGGTGCTGTGGTCGGGCCTGGCGTCGGGACAGTTCGGCACTCCGCTGCGCATCGTGACGGAAGAACTCGACTTCAACGGCTACATCCTGACGAACGGGATGCGAAAACTGCAGCAGACGATGGCTCGCGTTGTGATGCACGGTGTGCTCGGCTTTGATTTCGCCCGCTACCACCCGGACTCGCTTGTCGGCAGGATGGCGTGGTCGAACACGACGGGCCACATCCTGCACCTCTTTGGCGCGACCGACAGGGATCAAGGCATCGTGTACGTGCTGAAGGACGGGAACGCCGGCGAGGGCACGGTCTTCGGCGCGTCGGTGACGGTGCATGGTCTGAGACAGGACACGATTTATGACGCAGAAGTCTGGCGCACGGGTCCGAACATCACCGATCCGGCGGCAACTCTCTCTGGGCTGTTCCGCTCGCATGGCTCTCTCACCTTCTGGCTGCCGGCTTTCGGGACGGATCTTGTCGTCCGGTTCCGTGCGCGGGCATCACATGGGCAAGCAGAGAAGATCGTCTCTACGCCGATCGGCGAGACAATCGCGACCTTCGCGGTCGGGCCGGACCTGCGACCGTTCCTGCTGCTGTCGGACGGAAACACAGGGGACGTGAGCCGGCAGGACATCGCGCTGCTGACCAACTTCCGTGCCCGCGTGCACGACATGACACCCTTCGTCACGCCTGACGGCATGCTGCACCTGGCGGTCACGGACACGGAGCATCGGCTCTGGATCTTCAGCGGCGACCACGAACTCGGGACGTGGACTGTCGTGAACAAGACGGCTGAGATCGGCGCACCCGGTCTGACCGGCGATCTTACGACCTACCAACCGAGCTGGGGATCGATCCACATCGCTGGGCTGGATGCGAGAGGGCACGCCATCAACTACTGGTGGGCGCCGGGTCTGCCCGCGTGGGAGTACTCTGACCTCACGTCCCTGTTCAGCGGCGCGACAATGATGGGAGGGCTTGCGGGCTACGTTGCCGCGTGGGACGGGCTGAATCTCGCTGGGCTGAACGAGCGAGGCGAGGTGATCGTCTACTGGTGGGCGCCCGGTCTCTCCGACTGGCAGACGTTGAACATGACGACGCTCTTCAACGGGCCGATCTTTCGGGGTCAGTTGGATGCGTATGTCACGCCATGGGGCGGGCTGAACATCGCGGGCCAGACGGCCAGCGGTGAGGTCTGGACGTACTGGTGGTCGCCGGGGCTGCGCGACCAGAAGGTCGCGGCGGGCGAACCGGACGGGTGGGAAGTTGCGAACATATCGCGGGCTGCCGCCGCGCCCGCGCTCGACCGGGCCGTTGCTGCCGCGGTGTCGGCCGACGGGGGGATCAACCTGTTCGGTCTGACTCCGGCCGGGAACCTGGTGATGCTGCGGTTCTCGCTCGTCACGCTCGTGTGGGGTTCGAGCGATGCCACCGCGCTCGCGAGCGGGCCGGCGATAGACTTCCCCGTCTCAGCCGCGTCTGCGGGCGGGAGGATGATCGTCGCGGCACGTGAGGCCGGGGGTGACCCGCGACTCGGTGTCTACACGTTCCTCCTCGGCGACGAAGAGTGGGAGTTTGCGTCGAGCGCCGTCTCGCCGATCGTTCTGTGACGGCGGTTGCTCTCGGCGGCGGGTCCGGTTCGAGCGTACAGGTATGGAGATGAAGAGCAGAGTCAAGACGCTGATGGCTCGGTTGCTCCGGCCCGGTTTGGCGGGTGTCGTCGCCCGAGTCGACAAGCTCGAGGCATTGGAGAAGGCTCGTCCCTGTGAAGCGGTAGGCCGATGGCGTGGGGGGTTGACGGACGGTTCCGCAACGCGGTTCGTCAACGGCACCGAGATCGATGCGCCAGACCTTGCAGCAAAGTACCGCGACGAGCTCGGCTTCTGGATCTCCCTCGTCCGGCATCCAGAGCGCTACGAGGGCTTCGGTGACTTCGAACGCAGCTTCGGCGAATGGCAGCGAGATCGGATCGTCGAGTTGGGGCGGTTCGTCGGCGCGACCGGTGAGCGCGAACTTCGGGCTTGGTGCGCGAGGCAGTCCGTCCTGGAGATCGGCCCCGGCCCGTACCCGGCCATAGCGGCGGCGCGCTGGCGGCGGGCGATCGCGGTCGATCCGCTTGCGGACGGGTACGTGCGCGAGGGTTTGCTGCCGAAGCGGGCGCACTGCGATGAGGTGGTGTTCGTCGCCGCGCCGGGGGAGTCGGTTCCGGTGCCTGGGGGCATCGCGGACCTCGTGATTGCGGAGAACTGCCTGGACCACGTGACGGAGCCTGCTTGCGTGATGCTGGAGTGCCGGCGCGTGCTGCGGCCGGGAGGGCTGCTGTGGCTGCTCGTGGACCTGATGGACTACAGCGACCACATGCACCCGCACTCATTCAGCGAGGAGAAACTCCGGCGGCTGATCGCGACGACCGGGTTCGTTGTCGTCCGCGAGCGTGTGTCGAAGGACCACAAGTCGCACCCGAACGCGTACGGCGAGTACCGCGCGTTGCTGGCGAGGCCGGGGGGAACGCGCGACGTCGCGGGTACGCCGGTGACCGTTCGGACGATCCAGCCTGCGCACGCGGCCGAAGAGTGAACATCAGGAAGCCGCTCGGATCGGCCGGGAGATCGCGCCGGCGAGGGCGGCAGCGAGCGAGTCGATCTGGTCCTGGGTGTGCTCGCTGGAGACCATCAGGCGGAAGTAGACGGGCGCGGGGCCGCCGGGGTAGTCGATGAGCGGGACGCGGAAACCCGCGGCGGTCAGAGCGGCTTGGGCGTGCTCCATGTCGTCGCGTGTGCCGAGCGTGAAGGTGATGATCGGCGTCGGGTCGGGGCAGACGGCCAGTCCCAGACGGACAGCGTGCGCCCGCAGTCGCGAGGCGTTGTCGCGCAGGCTCTCAAGCCGCCAGGGTTCGTCGCGCATCACGCGGAGGGCCTCGCGCGCGGCCTCGGCGAGCGCGGGCGGGGTCGGCGTAGTGCAGACGTAGGCGGTGGCGCGCCTGGCTCGCTCGATGAAGCAATGCTGACCCGCGACGATTCCGCCTGCGCACCCGAGGCCCTTGGCGAGGGTGGTGGTGAGGGCGATGCGAGGATCGTGCAGGCCGAGGTGCGAGGCCGTGCCGCGCCCGTCCGGGCCGAGCGTCAGGAAGCCGTGGCAGTCATCGACAATCAGCAGGGCGTCTTCGGGGAGTGCGGCGAGGAGTTCGCGAAGGCGTGCGATGCGTCCGTCCGCGGCGAAGACGCCGTCGACCATCATGACGACGCCGTGCTCGACGTGCTGGGCGGCCATGGTCGACGCCTGGTCGGTATCGCCGTGTCGGTAGACGAGCGTGTGGAGGCCGGCGGCGGCCGCGGCATCGTGGAGGCTGGCGTGGGATCGCTCGTCGAGGATGGCGACGCCGTGGGTTCTCGCAGCCGCCTGCGCCGCGGCGACGTTCGCGGTGTAGCCGTCGGGAACGAGCAGCGCGCTTTCTGATCCGAGGAATCCCGCCGTCTCGAGTTCGAGGAGTTCGTGGGGGCGTGCGTTGCCGGTCGTCTCTCGGCTTGCCGACGCGCTGAGGCCGAAGCGAGCGAGAGCGTCCTGGGCTGCGTGAACGACGCGCGGGTGGTGCGCCAGCCCGTGGTAGTTGCACCCGCCGAAGGAGACGAGGGAGCGTCCGTCGGTGGTGGTGACGGTGGTCGCGGTGGCGGCGTCGAAGGGGGGGGCGGGCATGGTCAGCGTCCGTGCTGAAGGGGTGCGTTCGCGTGCCGGTCGCAGGCCGGGGGCGCGATGGTGGACATGGTATGAAGCCCGGGCGGCGCCGCAAGCAGCGGCCGGATCGAGTTCAAGGTGATGGCGACGGTCGCGATGTCGCCGTGGACGCCGCCGCGGATGGTCAGGTCGATCGGTGGGTCGCCGTCGATGCGCACGCTGTCGTGCGGGTCGGGCTGACCGATCGCGGCGACGAACTCGAGCCGAACGGCGTCACGCCCTCCCCCCACGCCGATGGCGACCTGCCTTACGCCCGCCGCCCGGCCTGGCTCGATCACGCCGAGGGCACACCGGAGTTCGCGGTCGGCGATGACAGGCTCGACAGACTCGCTCCAGTCCTCGATCTCCAGTGCGAGACGGTCCGCGATGAAGTGGAGGCTCTCGCCGAGGCCGACGTGCCGGAGCCAGCCTTTGCGGACGCCGCGCACAAAGGCGTCGCGGTCGAGGCCGGCGCCGATCTTGCGTTGGAACGGGAGGCGGCGGGTCGAGGCGTCCTGCACGCGTTCCACCCGCACGGATCGGACGCTCCGGCAGACGCCGGTGGCGACGACCGGCAGCAGGTCCATGAGGAAGCCGGGATTGACGCCCGTGCCCAGCAGTCGGCCTCCCCTGCGCACGGCCAGGTCGTGGAGTTCGTCGGCGAGGAGGGCGTGGCGGAGACGTGGGTAGACCAGTTCCTCGCAGGTGCTCACGACCGTGACGCCGCGTTCGAGCAGCGTGCGAAGCGTCGGGGCGCAGGAGGCAAGCGATGAGACGGTCGTCACGATGGCGGCGTCGAACGCAGCGGAATCGGCTGCGTGGGAGAGGTCGGCGTCGATGGTGACTCCGGGCGTCGTGCCGGGTGCGAAATCGCTGAGGGGTCGTCCGACGAGGGCCGGGTCGGGATCGACGGCGGCGACAACGGCGCCCGCGCCGCGGGCGTGCAAGTCGGCGGCGATGAGTCGTCCGAGCGGGCCAAGCCCGACGTGGAGCACGCGCACCTGGTGGCTGACAGATGGGATCATGGCGTCTCGTCGTGAACGTCGTACACCTTGATCCACTCGAACCGCGATCGCCACTCGGCGACGACAGCAACGTGAAGCGGATGGTCCACGTACGCGGCGTAGTCCTTCAGCGTGTCGAAGCCGACGTAGAAGGCGACGTCGTACTCGGTCTCGACGGTTGGACGGCCTGTGTCGATGTGGCTGCCGCAGAAGTAGGAGGTGATGCCGGGGATGCGCGCGAGCCTGCGGTCGCAGTCGTCGATGAGGCGCGCTGCGTCAGCGGGGTCTTTGAGTTTGAAGAAGACGACGTGGTTGATCACGGCCGGGCGGGGGGGCATTCGCGCGGCCGGGCCAGTCTCGGGTTGAGCACGGGTCGGCACGATGGCGAGTGTGAGTCCCACGCCGAGGGCACCTGCCAGGACGGCAGTCACGATTCGGTTCTGGGCGAGCATGGCGCTTCTCCGGATGTCCGGTCAGCATACCCCAAAGGGGGGAATGCGTGCTTGAGAGCGGGCCAAGTCCTTGACGGGAAGGACGTTACGTGGCCTTCTCGGCGCGCGCTTCCGACCCAGACCCGCGAGACAAGTGGCCCAACGGGGGCTTCCCTTGACTCCTTCCTGCACGGGCAATGGGAGAGGGCTAGAATCTGTTTGTCCGGCGGGACCAGGCGTCTGGCCCCGCAACTGGATCGCCGAAGCTGACTCTTGCCCGGGTTCAAGCAGCGGTCGGAAATGCACTCGGGCAAGAGGATCGGGTTCATGAAGCTCTATGTCGGCAATCTCTCGTTCAGCACCACCGAGGACCGTCTTCGCGAGCTGTTCGAGGAGCACGGCCAGGTCGCGTCCGCCACACTGGTGATGGACCGCGACACGGGTCGCCCCCGCGGGTTCGGGTTCGTCGAGTTCAACAACGATGACGAGGCCCGAGCCGCCATCAACGCCCTCAACGGCAAGAACATTGACGGGCGTGACCTCACCGTCAACGAGGCCAAGCCCCGCGAGAACCGCGGTGGTGGCGGCGGCGGAGGTCGTGGCGGGTACGGCGGTGGCGGTGGCCGCGGCGGACGGGGCGGCTGGTAATCCAGACGTCGTCCGGAACAACATCCGTGCCACACACACCGGAGCCATCGCGGCTTCCGGGGGGAACTACGGCATCGGCCCGCGCGGTTCACACCACGCCGGCCGGTGAGGACGGCAGCGTCTCGCCCATCGATCGCAGCGGGCGAGCGGAGCCGGCCGATGGCGTGTTTCTGACACCATTCGTTGACGCGATCGAGAACGAGCCCGCCCAGCGGGCTTCGTTCTTGTTACGACTGGTCAATCTGCTTGCCGTCGTGGTTCCCTTCATCGGGCTGGTGGCAGCGATCGTGCTGTTGTGGGGCGTCGGATTCGGCTGGGTTCACCTTTGGCTGCTGCTCGGCGGGTACATGCTCACGGGGCTGGGCGTCACGGTCGGCTACCACCGGCTCTTCACGCACAAGTCGTTCCGCACGAATCGGGCGACGACAGCGGTCCTCGGTGTGCTCGGTTCCATGGCCGTCGAGGGGCCGATCCTCTCGTGGGTGGCCACGCACAGGCAGCACCACCAGCACAGCGACCGCGACGACGACCCGCACTCGCCGCACGGGCACGGCGAGGGCATCCGCGGGTTCTTCCACGGGCTGCTCCATGCCCACTTCGGCTGGCTCTTCCTGGGGCAGCAAAGCGACCCAGTCCGGTATGTGCCCGACCTTCAGGCTGATCCACTCGTGAGGGGCGTCAGCCGGCTGTTCGTGCTCTGGGTCGTGCTTGGTCTGGTCATTCCTGCGGGGATCGCGTGGGCCGTGACGGGGGCCTGGACGGGAGCGTTTCTCGGGCTGCTCTGGGGCGGGTTGGTGCGGGTGTTCCTCGTTCATCATGTGACCTGGAGCATCAACTCGGTCTGCCACCTGTGGGGGTCGAGGCCGTACCGCACGCACGACCACAGCCGCAACAATCCGATCTTCGGGGTTCTCGGGTTCGGAGAGGGGTGGCACAACAACCACCACGCGTTCCCGGCGTCGGCGCGGCATGGGCTGCGGTGGTGGCAGTTCGACCTCAGTTACCTCGTGATCAGGGGGCTGGCGTTGGTCCGGCTGGCCAGGGATGTCCGACTGCCGCGGCCGGAGCACGTCGCCTCGAAACGGGCGGCGTGAGCGGGCGGGCGACGGGTCGGCGGAGCAATATGATCCGGCGTTCGTGCCCCGGCGTGGATGGCCTGCGCCGCACGGAGACGGCTCATGCCGAGAGTGACGCGTGCTGCGCTGATTCAGGCCTCGCTCTGCGAGTCCGCCGACGCCCCGTTCGATCGGATCAAGCGGTCAATGATCGACCGGCACGTCTCGTTGATCGCCGAGGCGGCGGATCGAGGGGCGAGGGTGGTGTGTCTCCAGGAGTTGTTCAACGGGCCGTACTTCTGCGCCGAGCAGGAGACGAAGTGGTACGACTTCGCCGAGCCGGTGCCGGACGGGCCGACGGTGACCACGATGCGCGGCGTGGCAAAGAAGCACGGTGTCATCCTGATCGTGCCGGTGTACGAGCGGGAGATGGCGGGCCTGTACTACAACTGCGCCGCGGTGATCGACGAGCGGGGCGAGTTCCTCGGCAAGTACCGCAAGAGCCACCTGCCGCACTGCAAGCCGGGGTTCTGGGAGAAGTTCTACTTCGCGCCCGGCAACCTCGGGTACCCGGTCTTTGAGACGAGCGCAGGCCGGATCGGCGTGTACATCTGCTACGACCGGCACTTCCCTGAGGGGGCGCGCATCCTCGGGCTGAACGGGGCGGAGATCGTCTTCAACCCCAGCGCGACCGTCGCCGGGCTGAGCGAGTATCTGTGGGAGATCGAGCAGCCGTCGATGGCGGTGGCCAACCAGTACTTCGTCGGGGCGATCAACCGGGTGGGGCGCGAGGCGCCGTGGAACATCGGCGAGTTCTACGGGAAGAGTTACTTCTGCGACCCGCGCGGGAAGATCGTCGCGCAGGCCTCACGCGATAAGGGCGAGGTCGTGGTGGCGGACCTGGACCTTGACATGATCGAGGAAGTCCGCGCCACATGGCAGTGGTTCCGGGACCGCCGTCCCGAGACTTATGGCAGCTTGACGCGCCCCTGACACGTGCGTGGCGAGGCGGGAGCGAACGGATGGCGTTGCTCATCAAGGGCGGCCGAGTCATCACGGCGAGCGACGACCGCGTCGCGGACGTCTACTGCGAGGGTGAGACGATCACGCGGGTCGAACCGTCGATCGAGGTGCGCTCGCTGCCCGAGGACGGGGCCGGGGTCGAGGTCATCGACGCGACGGGCAAGTTCGTGTTTCCGGGGTTCATCGATCCGCACGTTCACATTCACCTGCCCTTCATGGGAACGCACGCGAAGGACGACTACGAGTCGGCGAGCAGGGCCGCCCTCGTGGGCGGGACGACGACGCTGATCGAGATGGTCTGCCCCGGGCCGAAGGACGAGCCTTCGGCGGCCTTCGACGAATGGCGGTCGAAGGCCGAGGGGCGTGCGGCGGTGGACTACTCGTTCCACATGGCCGCGGTGCGGTTCGACGAACCGGCGCGCCGGCAGTTGCGCGAGATCGTGCGGGCCGGCGTGGCGTCGTTCAAGGTGTTCCTGGCGTACAAGGGCGCACTGAATCTCAACGACGCGGACCTCTTCGACCTCATGGCGATGGCGAAGGAACTGGGGGTCATCGTCACGGCCCACTGCGAGAACGCGGATGCGGTGGCCGCGATGCAGGACCGGCTGATTGCGGCGGGAAAGACCGGTCCGGAGTGGCACGAGCCTTCGCGTCCGACGATCGTGGAGGCGGAGGGCGTCCGTCGGATCACGACGTTTGCGCAGTTGACCGGAGCGCACGTCTACACAGTGCACACCTCGTGCGAGGAGGCGGTGCGGCAGGCGGTCGAAGCGAGGCTCCGGGGCGTGAGCGTGTGGGTCGAGGCCGTCGTGCCGCACCTCACGCTCGACCGCTCGTTCGCGGAGCGGCCGGACTTCGAGGGCGCGAAGTACGTCATGTCGCCGCCGCTGCGCGAGAAGCGGCATCAGGACTTTCTGTGGAACGCCGTCCGAGGGCGCGACATCGCCGCGATCGGGACCGACCATGCGCCGTTCGATTTCCGCGGCCAGAAGGAGATGGGGCGCGGCGACTTCACGAAGATCCCCAACGGCGTGCCCTCACTCCAGGAGCGGATCGCGCTCGTCTACACCCACGGCGTCGCGGCCGGGCGCATCGACCTGCACACGTTCGTCGACGCCTGCTCGACGCAGGCCGCCCGCATCTTCGGGATGTACCCGAAGAAGGGCACGATCGCCGTCGGCGGCGACGCGGACCTCGTCGTGTGGGATCCATCGTGGCGTGGCGTGCTCTCGCAGCGCACGTCGCTCTCTCGCGTGGACTACTGCGCGTTCGAGGGCTGGCCGGTGCAGGGCAGGGCGACCGTGGTGACCGTGCGCGGCGAGGTGCAGGCGAGGAACGGCGAGTTCATCGGCACGATCGGGCGCGGGCGGTTCATCGCCCGCGAGCCGACGCATTTTTGATCCCGCTACTGCACGGCCACCATCCGCCGGATGGTGGCCGGGCTTTCGCCGTTGGCGGTGCGTGCGCTGAGCAGCGCGGCCTGGCTCATGCACAGGATGGACTCGTGGTCGAGCGGCCCTTCGTCGCCCGCCGCTGGATCCATGAGCCGCAACAGGCTCTCCGAGATCGCGTCGACCGCGTGCGGCGCCGGTTCTTCGCCGCGCTTCTTCGTCCGGCGTGCCTGGTCCACCTTCTCCCCTGTGCGGCTGACCCACTCGAACCCGTCCTCGAAGACGCGCAGCCTACCGTTCGGCCCCAGCAGTGTCGCCGTGCGCGACCACCGCCCGCTCTGGTCGCTCGCCAGCACACAGGCGGCCCGTCCGTCGGCGAAGCGGAGGTTGGCTGTCAGGTCGCCGTGAAGGTCACGGAGGGTCTCGCCAGGGAGGGCATGGACCCCCGGCCCCTGCGCCGGGCCGGCGAAGGCCGCGTCGATCGTTTCCGGCTCGCCCATCAGCCAGTGCACCAGTTCCATGGCCGCGAAGAGCCGCGCTCCGAGCGACCCCTCCGCCGGCGTGCAGCAGGTTTCGACCGCGAGCGTGCGCACGGGGCCGAACATCTGGAGCACTTCCGCCGCGTCGCGGAAGGAACGCGACGAGCGGGCGAGCGGGCAGAACCGAACGGCGTCGATCGGCCTCGGGTTGCCGCCGGTCCAGCCTCCTCCCGCCAGTTCGATGGCCGTCGCAGGGATGGGTTCGAGCGAGGCGATGCGCACGCCGCGCGATCGGGCCGCGACGAGTGGGGAGAGGTCCGCGGATGAGGCCCCGAACTCACCGGGCGAGGCGAGCAGCACGATGTCGCAGTCCGCTTCCGCGAGCGCGGCCCGCAGGTCGTCAAGAGCGCCGACGCCCAGCGCGGCCGCGGCGGCCCCGGCACGCCCGCGCCCCGGCGACCCGGCCCCGACCAGCCGCAACCCCGCCGCCTCGACAACGCGGCCCACCAGCGACGCCTGGTGCTCCTCGAGCCACGCCACCACCCGTGCAGGTTCGCCCATGGCGCGTGCATCGTACCGGACGCGGCGGCGAACCGCGCGGCGTACAATCCTTGCAAGCGTGGCAACGCGGCCGCGGACCCGCCGGGAGGCGCGTCCGAGGAAAGTCCGAGCACGGCAGAGCACGGTGGTGGGCAACACCCACCCGCCCCATGGTCCGGGGCGAGGGACAGTGCCACAGAGAACAGACCGCCGATGGCCGGGTGCCCCGCCACTCTGTGGCGGATCCCGGCACAGGCAAGGGTGAAACGGTGCGGTAAGAGCGCACCGCCCGGACGGCGACGCCCGGGGCACGGCAAACCCCACCGCGTGCAAGCCCAAGCAGTTCCCGCCCCGCAAGGGGACGCCCGGCTCGGGCGGCAGGGAACGGGTCGGGCGCTCGGGCCATCTGGCCCGGATCGCGCCGGCAACGGCGCGGCAAGAGAAATGGCCGCGGCCCGCGGCAGGCGCGCGCAAGCCCCCGTCAAGGTGCGCGCGAACCGCCGACGGGCACAGAACTCGGCTTACCAGCCACGCCGGACCGTTTGGCGCGGGCCTCCGTGAAAGCGGAGGCCCGCGGCCTTTTTGCGCGGAACTCCGAAACAGAGCACGAAGCGCAAGCGAGTGCCGACTTCCGTACGGGTTCGAGCCGACGGCACCGAACCGTGGGCACGACGGGCGTCACCAGTGCATGACGGCAATGATGTAGAGCAGCAACAAGACACTCGCAATCACGACGAGCGTGGCCATCGTGACGGTGGCCATGCACATGCCGATGTCCGCCAGCGGCGCCAGTCCTATCCGCGCACGCTCGTCCGCCTTCACCGCGAGAACGATCGCAACGATTCCGACCACGAACGATCCGATACCGAAGGTGCATGGCATCAGGGCCGCGGCAAGCACGGTCACAACCATCGAAAGCCAGGCGCGTCCGCTCGGCCCGCGCAGGTCGCGTCCCTGCATGATTGGCCGGCCGCACTCGGGGCAGGGCATCTCGATGCGCAATCCGGTGAGGTCGTAGCCGCATTGCCCGCAGAGGGGCGGGTGGACGGGGTGCTTCGGGCTTTCGGGCTGGAGGTCGGACATCGGCGGGAGTGAGTGTACCGTGGGGTCGGGCGCCGGCACTCGCTTGCGCTTCGTGCTCTGTCTGCTTCGTGCTCTGTTACGTTCGTCCCACGACCAGCACGATGAAACTCGCGTCCACCTCGTCGCCGCTCTCGATCGGCGTCGCGTAGACGTTGCCCTCGTCGTCCACGGCGTCGGGGACGTGATCGTGGACCTCGGTGCTTGGGAAGCCCGCCTCGGTCATCGCGTCGCGCAGTTCCGGCACGCTCCACAATCTCCAGCGGTAGACGAATGCGTCGTGCATGGTCTGCTCGACCTCGCCGCCCCGGTCCACGCGGAAGTGCAGGGCGTTGACGACCATTCCGGTCAGGGGGTCGGCCTCGCGCTGCTCCCATGTGTAGCGGACGCGGCGGTCGTCGTCGGTCCAGTGGTCGCGTTCGACGCTGCCGACGAGGAAGGCCGTCTCGCCGCCGTAGGTGTCGCAGACGAACACGCCGCCGGGATTCAGGCGCGAGCGGGCGTGGCGCAGGTACGCGAGCAGTTGGTCGCGCGTGTGCAGTTCGCCGATGGAGAAGTTGCCGACGAAGATGACGTCGGCGTCGTGCTCGCCGGGCCGCGTTGCCGTGCGCACGTCGCCGACGATCTTGAGCACGCGTGGGTCGTCGCCGTGCGTGTGCAGCGTCTCGGCGTCGAGGTCCACGGCGATCGCGCGCCCGCCCTCGACCCGCTCGACCCAGAGGTGCGAGAGCGCGGCCGTGCCGGCGAAGTCCTCGCCCAGCACGCGCGGCTGGCCGCCGTGCACGACGCGCAGCAGCGGCACCGCGTGGCGCGGCGACTGGACGCAGCGTTCGTAGAGGTCGTGGCGGGAGAGCATGGCGACAGTGGACAGTTGACGGTGGACATCCGGAGCAACCAGTTGCTCCGCTTGGAAGCGCCTCCGGCTTTTCTCCTCCCTCCGGCCTTCGGCCTTCCCTCACGCCATTCGCACCCAGCGGATGAGCGTCCTGAAGTTGGGCGGCTTTCCGAACATGAGCAGGCCGACTCGGAAGACTTTGGCCGCGGCCCACACCGAGAGGTACGCCCCGGCGGCGCTCACGCCTATCGACAGCAGAACCTGCCACGTCGGGATGACGTCCGCCTGCGTGCTTGTCAGGCGCATGACCATGGCGAACGGACTCATCGGGGGGACGAGGCTCAGCACGACCGAGAGCGTCGAGTTCGGGTCGCGCGTGATCGGAAGCCACAGGATGTAGGGCAGCATCACGACGATCATCACCGGCCCCATCAGCGACTGCGCCTCGCGCATCTCGTTGACCGCGCTCCCGACCGCCGCCATGAACGACGCCAGCATCAGGTACGCCAGCACGAAGAAGACGAACAGGTAGAGCAGTTTGACAGGCCCGATCAGGTCCATGAGCCCGAACGCCGCCAGCGCACCCGTGCCCAGTCCCGTGTACATGAACAGCAGGACGAATCCGACCCCCATCTGACCGAGGATCTTCCCGGTCATCAGCTGCATGGGCGAGACCGCGCTGAGCAGCACCTCGACGACGCGGCTCGACTTCTCCTCGACCGTCGTCGTCAGCAGGTACTGCCCGCCGACCATCGCCGAGATCATCAGCAGCAGGATGAAGCCGAACGGCAGCATTGCAGTGAGTTCCTGCGTGGACTTCCGTTCACCCGTGGCGGTCACCTCCCTCGTCTGCGCGGCCGCGACCGTGGTCAAACGACGGATTTCCTCGGGAGAGAAACCGTTCGCTTGGTAGCGTTCGCGCAGGATCGCGGCGTTCAGGCCGGAGCGGATCTCACTGATAATGCGATCATCCAGCTTGGGGCGGACGAACAGCTCATAACCACCGAATGAGTCCGCATCGGGAGCACGAATCACCGCGTCCGGGGCGAGCACGGCGATCGCGAGGCGCCGTTCGTCGCCTCCGGTCGGACTGAGGAGCGCTTTCTCAGCATCCAGGTCGGTCCCCGCCGCGAGCGGCACGACGTGAAACGTTGGTATCTCGCCTGCCGCGGCGGCGATAGCCGCCTTCGCCGGGGCAGAGTCCTCTTGCCCTCCCCCTCCGATAGGTCCGAGTTGCTCCATCTGCTCGGCAACAGCCTGAACGGTCCGATTCCGCCTCGCGGCGACGGCCTCTGCTGAGAGTTCCCGTTCGACGGCAGAGAGCAGCACGCCCGAGCGGTCCAGTACGGCGACGTCGCCTTCAACGGAAGGGCCTTTCGCAGCCATGACCAGCATCACGATGACCGGGATCATCGCGATGAACGCCAGCGGCACCACGACCGCGCCGATGATGAAGCCCTTTGTCAGCGCGGTCGACACGAACTCCCGCCAGGCCACAGCGAGCACGCGATTCATCGGTCCCCCTTCCCGGCCGCGACGGCCTCCGCCTCGCCTCGCAACTCCGCCCGCAGCACGGATTCCTCTTCATTACCCGCCGATCCCTGCACGATCTCGATGAACACGTCCTCCAGCGTCGGACGCCGCAACTCGACCCGCGACACCGGCGCGGCCTCCACGATCGCCCGGATCGCCGCGTGCGGGTCGTGCCCGTGCTCCAGCGACACCTCCAGCGCTCCATCAACGCGCGCCACCGATCGCACGCCCGCCAGCCCCGCCAGCACGCTCTCGGCTGAGCCGTCCAGCGGCTCGACCAGCACCGTGTGCGGGTCGAAGCGGGCCTTGATCTCGGGCAGGCTCGCGTCCAGCACTTTCCGTCCCTTGTTGATCATCACGATGTGCTCGCAGATCTGCTCCGCCTGCGGCATGACGTGCGTCGAAAAGATCACGGTCCGTCCGGCGGCGTGCTGCTCGCGGATCAGGTCGCGCAGCAGCCGCGTGTTCACGGGGTCCAGCCCGCTGAACGGCTCGTCGAGGATCAGCAGTTCCGGCTCGTGCAGCACCGCGGAGATGAACTGCACCTTCTGCTGCATGCCCTTGGAGAGTTCCTCGCACCGCTTGCGCTCGCAGTCGGCCAGGTCCATCCGCTCCAGCCACGCCCGGACCTTCGCGTCCAGCCCGCGCCCCGGCACGCCCTTGAGCCGACCCATGTGCCGCAGGAACGCCCCGACCCTCATCTTTTTGTAGACGCCCCGCTCCTCGGGCAGATAGCCGATGCGGTCCTTGCTCTCGACCGCCGACGGCCGCCCGAGCACGGACAACTGCCCGGCGTCCGGGAAGAGGATGGCCATGACCATCCGGATGGTCGTCGTTTTGCCGGCTCCGTTCGGTCCGATGAACCCGTAGAGCGCGCCCTGCGGGACGGTCAGGTTCATGTCGATCACGGCCTGCTTCGGGCCGAACGACTTGCTCACGCCCCGCATCACGATGGCATCGGTCACGGCCACCCCTTTCGCGCCCGGTTTCCGTCCGCCGGGCC
>JAHCJE010000130.1 GCA_026128865.1 Phycisphaeraceae bacterium
TCCTGGTGTCGTTCGACGGGACGATGTTCCACGGGGGCATCTCGGAGGATGATCGGCGGGTGGTGGACCTCATCCCGCTCTTCCAGCACGCGACGCGTTCGGAGGCGTTGCCGGGAGTCTTCGGGTTTGCGACGCAGGTGCCGCTGTTCCGGCTCGGCGGGTCGTCGGGGTCGGCGATCAAGATCGACTTCTCGGGCGACGACCTGCGAGCGGTGACGGACTCCGCGGGCGCTGCGCTCGGCGCGTTGTTCGGGAAGTACGGGCCGGGGGTGGTGCAGCCCAGCCCCTCGAACTTCAACGTGTTCGGGCCTGAGATCCGGGTGCGCCCGAAGTTGCGGGAGTTGGCGGACGTGGGGATGACGCCGATGGACCTCGCGCTCGCCGTGCAGGCGGCCGGGGACGGGGCAATCGTCGGCGAATACCGCCTCGGGAGCGACACCATCGACCTCAAGGTGATCCTGGCGGAGGCGGTCGATCGGAAACTGCTGGAGGGGCTTGAGGACGTGCCGGTGGCGACGCCGACCGGGCACGTGGTGCCGCTGTCGAGCGTCGCGGAGTTTGAGCGGACGGTCGCGCCGCCGCAGATCAACCACGTCGGGCGTCAGCGCTCGGTGACGCTGCAGTTCACACCACCGGCCGGCCTGCCGCTGGAGCAGGCGGTGGACGAGATCGAGGCGCTGCTGGCGGAGATGCGGACGGACGGGCGGATCGCGCCCGGGGTGGCGACGGGGTACGCCGGATCGGCCAGCAAGTTGCGGGCGGTGCAGAGCGCGCTTCTGGGAGACGGGACGCTGGCGGGCACGCTGGAGAGTTCGCTGGTGCTCGCGCTGGCGACGGTGTACCTGCTGATGTGCATCCTGTTCCAGAGTTTCCTGCGCCCGCTGGTGATCATGTTCAGCGTGCCTCTGGCGACGCTGGGTGGCTTTGCCGCGCTCGCGCTGGTCCATGCGTGGAGCGTGAACGACCGGTACCTGCCCGTGCAGTCGATGGACGTGCTGACGATGCTGGGGTTCATCATCCTGATCGGGGTGGTGGTGAACAACGCGATCCTGATCGTGCACCAGTCGCTGAACTTCATGCGGGGGAGCGATGACGCGCGGGCGATGGAGCCGCGTCTCGCGATCGCGGAGGCGGTGAAGTCGCGCGTGCGCCCGATCTTCATGGGGACGCTGACGTCCGTGGGCGGGATGGCGCCGCTGGTGCTGATGCCGGGGTCTGGCTCGGAGTTGTACCGCGGTCTGGGGAGCGTGGTGGTCGGTGGGCTGCTGGTCTCGACGGTGTTCACGCTCCTGCTGGTGCCGATGCTGTTCAGTCTGCTGACGGATGCACAGCTCGCGCTCGAGCGTGTGCGTGAGCCTCGCCGGAGTGGGGTAGTGTCTGCGAGGCTGGGCGCGACAATGAGCCCGGAGGAGAAATAGCAGGATTGAGGTGGGGCCTGCGGTGCGCCGCCCCGACGGGAGTTCTCGGGCGTTGCGATGGGATTCTGCTTTGGGTGGTCGGGTGTGTGTGGGTCGTGCGGGGACCGTTATCGCGAGCTGATTGGAGGGGTGAACTCCCGGAGTGGGGCGGTCGATGAGTCCGCTGGAGGTGCCACATGGCCCAGCCGAACCCATCGTGGGGAGCGTTGCCACCGTTGCCGAGCCTGTACGCGAATGACCCGGCGATGAAAGAGGTGGTCGAGGAGTTCATCGGCGATATCCCCGAGCGTGTGCGGAGCATCCGCACGGCGTTCGAGTCCGGGAACCGCGTGGACCTGACACGGCTCGCGCACCAGTTGCGTGGGGCGGGCGCGGGGTACGGGTATCCCGCGCTGACGTCTGCGGCGGGCGCGCTGGAAGACCAGTTGCGAGCGCTGCCGAACGACGGCGCGCTCGCCGTGGTGGCGCAGGAAGTGGACGAGCTGGTCATGCTGTGCGAGCGAGCGGCACAGGGGGGAAGGAAGGGCTCAATCTAAGACGGACGACCCGAATCTGAGGACACGCGGGGCTTTGGGGGCGACGACGCGATGGAACTCGAGGCGAACAGGCACGAGGAAGCGCAGCCGGTCGCGCTGGTGATCGATGATTCGGTGGACGTCCACCGGTTGCTTCGGGCGCGCCTGAAGCCCGAGGGGCTGGAGTTGGTGCAGGCTCTGAACGGCCCGGAGGGGCTTGCGCTCGCGGTGTCGCGCCTGCCTTCGGTCGTGCTGCTGGACCTGGACATGCCCGAGATGGACGGGTTCGAAGTGCTGCGCAACCTCAAGGAGAACCCCACGACGCAGCACGTGCCGGTGATCGTGCTGTCGGGGCTGCAAAGCCCGCAGGACAAGGTGACGGCGTTCGACCTCGGCGCGGTGGACTACGTGACCAAGCCGTTCGACCTGACGGAGTTGCGGGTGCGTGTCCGGGCCGCGCTGCGACTGAGCCAGTTGCTGACGATGCTCTCGCAGCGTGCGCAGATCGATGGGCTGACCGGGCTGTGGAACCGCGCACACTTCGACAAGCGGTGGCCGGACGAGGTGTCGGGCTGCGTGCGGCACGGTCGTGCACTGTCGATGGCTATCCTCGACATGGACCATTTCAAGTCTGTCAACGACACCTACGGCCACCCCGCGGGCGACGCGGTGATCCAGGGGATGGCGACGCTGCTGCAGCGTGAGTGCCGGCAGTCGGACGTGGCGTGCCGAATGGGAGGCGAAGAGTTCGCCGTCATCATGCCAGATACCGGCGCCGATGCCGCGCTGGTGCTCTGCGAGCGCATCCGCGTAGGATTCGAGCAGCACGTCTGGCCGCGACACCCCGAGCGGTTCGTGACCACGTCGATCGGGCTTGTCGGCTCGTCCGGTTCCGCGACGCTTTCGGCCGAGGAGTGGATCGAGGCCGCGGACCAGAACCTCTACCGTGCGAAGGCGGAAGGGCGGAATCGCGTCATCGCGACGGACGTCACCCCGAAGGCGAGACTCGCCAAGGCGGGGTGAGCCGGGTGCACGGCATCAGAACGGGAACGTGACGCCCGCGTAGAACATGGGGGCGTCGCGGGATGGGTTCTCGTCCTGGCCGTTGATCCGGGCGTTCGAGATGTGGTGCCAGCGGACGCCGAGGATGAGGCGTGCGCCGTCGTCGGTGATGCGCCGGGTGACGCCAGCGCCGGCGCGTGGCATGAGGTTGAAGTTCGTGCCGCCCTCGGGGACGTCGTCGGTGGCGAGGAGGAGGCCGATGCCGGCGTCGGCGTAGACGGTCCATGCGAGGTCTTCGGACTTGAGGAAGTGCCAGCGGAAGACGAGGTTGGGGTTGAAGCCGAAGGCGTCGTCGTCGGGCTGGTCGTGGTACCAGCCGCCGAGTTCGAGCATGAACTCGACGTCGTCCACGAGGAACTTGCTCCACGCGAGGAATGCGTTGTAGTCGGTGTTGTCGGTGAAATCTGGGGCGACGCCGCCGCCGAGCGTGAGCCAGGTTGAGCCTGCGCGGGTGAACTCACCGGGGTTGCGCCACCAGTTGGTTGACGATGCCGTCGGGGCGGCTTCGTTGGGCTGGAGCTCGACGCGAGCGGGCGCGGCGGAGAGGCGGTAGGCGTCCTCGCCCGCGAGCGCGGACGCGCCGAGGCACGAGGCCAACGCGCCGGAAAGGAACTGGATTGAGGTCATGGAGGGGAGGGTAGCGTCGGCGTGGCGTGGGCGGCGTCGTGGTAGACCTTCCAGTCGAAGGTCTCGATGAGGGCGTTGACGATCTCGTGCGTGGGCGTCGGGACGCCTACTCGCCGGGCGTGCTCGATGATCTGGCGGTTGAGTTGGCCGACCTCGCTCTCGCGCCCGAGGCGAACGTCCTCGACCATGCTGGGGGTGTGGTCCGAGGCACGCCGGAGCAGGACGCGGGCCGCGGCGAGGTAGTCCTCGCCGAGGGGAAGTCCCTCCGCCCGTGCGACGGCAGCGCCCTCCGCGAGCAGACGTTCGACGATCATCGAGGCGGGCGAGTCGAGCACCGGCCCGATGCCCGCGTTGACGAGCGCGGCGACGGGGTTCATCGCCGCGTTCACCACGGCCTTCTCCCAGACCCGCCGCTCGATCGCCGGTTCGTAGGTCGTTTCGAGGCCGGAGCGGCTGAGGAGGGCGGCGATGGCGCGACACACAGGCTCGTGCGCAGGCTCGACCGAGCCGATCGCGTGCGGCGGGGCGTTCAGGGTGATGCGGACCTCGCCCGTCGCCGGGTGCATGGTCGCGCCGAAGCCGAGGACCATGCGCAGCACGCCGGGATGCCCGAGCAGGTCCATCAGTTGGCGGCCAGGCTCGATCCCGTTCTGGTACGAGACGACGAACAGGCCGGCGGGCTGATCGGCGAGGCGCGGCAGGAGCGGGCGCAGGTCCGCTGCGACGCCGGGGATGGCTGTCGTCTTCGTGGCGACGAAGATCGCGCTCGCGCCGCCGATGGCGACGAGGTCGTCGAGGCGGCGGACGACGATGGGCGCGGCCCGGGCCTCGATCTGCCCCGTCGTGCGCGCACCGTCGCGGACGAGTTGCGCGGCTCGCTCCGGGTTACGCGCCACAACGACGATCGGCACGACGCGGCCGAGGATCGCGGCGAGGCTTGTGCCCATCGCGCCCGCGCCGACGATCGCAATACGGCGGAGTTCCCAGCGGGCGGGGTCGGGTTGGATGGGGCGCGACATTTCGGACAACTATATCGGCTATTCTCGGGCCGGGCTACTGTGGACGACGGCGGGCGGCGCGTGGACGATGGTTCGGGCCGGGGCAGGAAGCGGGGTGCCGGATGGACGATGCGTGGTCGCTGGGCGGGCTGGACGGGGGGCTGCCGGAGGAACTGCCGGCCTCGCCGATGGCGATGCTGAGGGCGTGGTTCGACGAGGGGCTGCGCGCGAAGGCGACGCCGAACCCGGACGCGATGGTGCTGGCGACGGCCGGAGAGGGGGGGCCTTCGGCACGGGTGGTGCTCTGCCGGGGCATGAGCGTCGAGGACGGGTATCTCGTCTTTTACACGAACTACGAGAGCCGCAAGGGACGCGAGTGCGAGGCGAGCGGACGGGCTGCGGCGGTCTTCCACTGGGACCACGCCGAGCGGCAGGCGCGCGTCGAGGGCGTGGTGGTGCGCTCCCCGGCGGAGGAGAGCGATGCGTACTTCCAGCGCAGGCCGCTGCTGTCGCGCCTCGGCGCGTGGGCGAGCGAGCAGAGCCGCCCGATGACCTCGCGCGCGGCGTTGCTCGAACGGACGCGCGAGGTGATGGAGCGCTTCGGCATCACGCCGATGCACCTGCTGGGCGAGGGGGGGGAGGTTGAGATCCCCCGTCCGCCGTGCTGGGGCGGGTTCCGCCTGTGGGCGACGAGTGTGGAGTTGTGGGTCGGAGGCGACGGCAGGCTGCACGACCGGGCGGTGTGGAGGCGCGAGGTGGGCGATCCGCCGAGGGGGGGGGGCAGTTGGGAATCGGTGAGGCTGTTCCCGTAAGGTCGGGTGGAGGGGAAGAAGACGGGGCCTGCAAGTCCCCGCCCCGAAGGAGACGCCCCGCGCCAGGATGTCATGCGCGTTCGGGCTTGAAGGCGAGTGCGGCGAGGGGGGGGAGTGTGACGGCGATTGAGTGGGCGCGGCCGTGCATGGGGTGCGGCTCGGCGTCGGCGGCGCGCGGCGTCGGGTGGCCTGAGCCGAAGAAGATGGGGGCGTCGGTGTCGAGAACGCTGACCCACCGGCCCGGCTCGGGGACGCCGAGGCGGTAGTTCGGGCGTGGGACCGGCGTGCAGTTGAAGACGCAAAGGACGGGGGGCGCGCCGGCATCGCCCCGGCGCACGAACGACATGATGCTCTGGTCGGCGTCGTGGAAGTCGATCCACTCGAAGCCGGCCGGCTCGCAGTCGTGCCGGTGCAGGGCCGGCTCGTCGCGGTAGAGGCGGTTGAGGGCGCGGACGAGTTCCATCACGCCGCGGTGGCGTTCGAACTGGGTGAGCCGCCAGTCGAGGCTGGAGTCGTGGTTCCACTCGTCCCACTGGGCGAACTCGCCGCCCATGAAGAGGAGTTTCTTGCCGGGCGAGAGCCACTGGAGGGCGTAGAGCAGGCGGAGGTTGGCGAACTTCTGCCAGTCGTCGCCGGGCATGCGGGCGAGGAGCGAGCCTTTGCCGTGGACGACCTCATCGTGCGAGAGCGGCAGGACGTAGTTCTCGCTGAAGGCATAGATGGGTCGGAAGGTGAGGTCGCCGTGGTGGAACCGGCGGTGGACCGGGTCGCGCGAGAAGTAGCGGAGCGTGTCGTTCATCCAGCCCATGTCCCACTTGAAGCCGAAGCCGAGGCCGCCGGTGTGGGTGGGGCGCGAGACGCCGGGCCAGGCGGTGGACTCCTCGGCGATCATCTCGACGCCGGGGTGGTCGCGGTAGACGGCGACGTTGAGGGCGCGGAGGAAGTCGGCGGCTTCGAGGTTTTCTCGCCCGCCGAAGCGGTTTGGGAGCCACTCGCCTTCCTTGCGCGAGTAGTCGAGGTAGAGCATCGACGCGACGGCGTCCACGCGCAGGGCGTCGGCGTGGAAGCGGTCGAGCCAGCAGGAGGCGGAGGAGAGGAGGAACGAGCGCACCTCGTGGCGGCCGTAGTTGAAGATGGCGGTGGTCCAGTCGGGGTGAAAGCCGAGGCGGGGGTCCTGGTGCTCGTAGAGGTGCGTGCCGTCGAACCGGGCGAGGGCGTGGGCGTCGAGGGGGAAGTGCGAGGGCACCCAGTCGAGGATGACGCCGATGCCGGCGCGGTGGAGCGTGTCGACCAGAAACATGAAGTCCTGCGGCGTGCCGAAGCGGCTGGTGGGCGCGAAGTAGCCGGTGGTCTGGTAGCCCCACGAGCCGTCGAACGGATGCTCCATGACGGGCAGGAACTCGACGTGCGAGAACCCGAGCCAGTTGACGTACTCCGCCAGCAGCGGCGCGATCTCGCGGTACGTCAGCGGACGGTTCCCCTCCTCGGGAACGCGGCGCCAGGAGCCAAGGTGGACCTCGTAGATGGAGACGGGCCTGCGAAGCCAGCGGCGTTCCGGGCGTGCGGCTATCCAGTCGGCGTCGCCCCACTCGTAGCCGGGTTGCCAGATGCGCGAGGCGAACCCCGGCGGACGCTCGGCGTGCGCGGCGAAGGGGTCGGACTTCTCGAGTTCGTGCAACGCGTGCCGCGGGCGGATGCGGAACTTGTAGTGGTGTTCGGGGCGAGCGCCGGGGATGAAGGCCTCCCAGACGCCGGAGGAGCCGCGCGGGTGGAGCGGGTTGGCCTCCGCGTTCCAGCCGTTGAAGTCGCCCGCGACGGCGACGCGCTCGGCATCCGGCGCCCAGACGGCGAAGGCTGCGCCGTCGCGTAGAGGGTGCGCGCCGAGTTTCTCGTACAGCCGGGCGTGGGTGCCTTCGTTGAAGAGGTGGAGGTCGAGGTCGGTGAGGAGGGAGTGGCGGGGCACGGCGGTTCCGGTGTGAGAGGGAGGGGAGCAGGAGTGTATTGTGCGGCGGAGGGCCACAGGGGAGCGGGGCAGGTTGACGCGATACCAAAACTGGTATATACTGGATTGCCGGGATGCCGGAAACCACGGTCGTGTTCTTCAAGGAGGCGGATGGGAAAGTCCCGGTGCGGGACTGGTTGATGGAGTTGCGGCTGCGTGATCGTCGTGGCTTTGCCAAGTGCGTCGAGCGCATCCAGAGGCTTGCTGCTCTCGGGCACGAACTCCGGCGGCCGCACGCGGACCTGTTGCGGGACGGCATCTACGAACTGCGGGCGCGGTGCGGGAGCGTCAACTACCGAATCCTCTACTTTTTTCACGGGCGCGACGCGGTCGTGCTTGCGCACGGCCTGACGAAGGAGGACCGGGTTCCGGACGCGGAGATCGAGCGGGCGCTGCGTCGCAGACGGGCGTTCGAGTGTACACCCGCACTCCATGTGTTCGAGGAGAGTATCGATGGCCAAGACCCGAAAGACGACTGACGCCGTGCGGATCATCGACCGGATGGTCGGGGACGATCGCGAGTTGCGGGCGATGATCGATGAGGAGCGGGCCGGGGCGGAGATCGCGCAACTCATCCACGACGCGAGGACGAAGGCCGGGCTGACTCAGCGCGAGTTGGCCGAGTTGATCGGGACAAGCCAGCCGACGATCGCTCGGCTGGAGGATGCCGACTATGACGGGCACTCGCTCGGGATGCTGCGCCGGATCGCGGCCGCGCTGCACCTGCGTCTCGAGGTGCGCCTGGTCCCCGATCAGGAGGCCGCGTGATCGCGGGGCGGAGGCTGGTACTCTAGAGTTGAGCGATGGCGAGCGTGAACGAGCAGGTCGGGGCGGCGGCGCGCGGGGGGGAGCGGTCCCGCGTGAGCCATGCGCCGGAAGTGGACGCCGAGCGTGCGCCCGCCGGCGCACTCCTCATGGAGATCGGCTGGGAGGTCTGCAACCCGATCGGGGGCATCTACCAGGTGCTGCGCTCCAAGGCGCCGACGATGGCGCAGCGGTGGGGGAACCGCTACATGGTCGTCGGGCCGTACATGGGCGCGCGGTCCGCGCTCGAGGTCGAGCCGCGCCGGGCGACGGGGTGGATGGGGCGCGTGCTGGACGAGTTGCGGGCGGAGGGGCTGGAGTCGCACCACGGCCGGTGGCTGGTGCCGGGGCGTCCTCGGGTGGTGCTGCTGGAGCACGGGCTGACGGGGACGAAACTGGACGCGGTGAAGTACCGGTTGTGGGCGGAGCACGGGATCGAGTCGCCGGGGAACGATGAACTGGTGGACGGCGTCGTCGGGTTCGCGGAGGCGATCCGGAAACTGATCGCGGTGATGTGCCGGGTGTGGGTGCGGGACTCAGGGGGGGGGCAGGGGCAGCGTCGGCTGCTGGCGCACATGCACGAGTGGCTGGGCGGGCTGGCGATCCCGTTCATCCGGCGCGAGCAGTTGCCGGCGAGTTTGGTCTTCACGACGCACGCGACGCTGCTGGGGCGGTACATCGCGACGAGCGACCCGGACTTTTACCGCCGACTGACGACGATCGACCACGAGGCGGAGGCGCGGCGCCACGGCATCCGGGCGCAGCACCACTACGAGCGTGCGGCGGCGCACGGGGCGCACGTC
>JAHCJE010000131.1 GCA_026128865.1 Phycisphaeraceae bacterium
GGGTCTCACGCGCGCTGCGGGAGCGAGCCGAGAGCGTCGTCCTCGGCCTGGCGTGGGTAGCGAGCCGCGAACGCGCCCCATGGCCTGTCGCCGTCATTGTCGTCACCAGGCCGGCAACGATCGGCTCTCCTGCGCGGGTCGGCCACGTCCTCGCGACGTGGGGGATCGACGGACGGCCCAGGGCGACCGAGTCGCGTCACCCACCCACCGTCTCGGTGGTCCGCTCACCCTCACCCCCGAGCAGCGCGAGCAGCCGGTCGATGCCCTCGATGCCCGCCTGATGGTCCGCGCGCATCGCCTCCATCGCCCCCGCGGTGTAGGCCAGCAGGCCGACCATGCGCTCCGCTGCATCGGCCAGCGCAAGCAGGGCCTCAACCTGGCCCCGCGTCACCTTGCCGCTGGTGCGGATCGCTCTGGCGGCCTCCACGGCGGCACCGACCACCATGCGGTCGAACACGCCGGGCTCCTCCGGCGTCGCCCCGGCCGAGGCGACGCGCCTGGCGCCTCCGTGACGCGGCGTCTCGCCGCGCTCCTGAAGGTGGCCGTCCTCGCCGATGGTCAGGCGGGGCGGAGCCTCACGCGGGGTCGTTCTGGTAGGGGGCCTCTTGGCCATACGTGGACTCCTGCGGTGAGCGGACTGGTTCGACGACCGTGAGCACTGCGAGTTTCGGCCGGTCGCCAGAGACCGGCCGCGCGCGGTGAAGCGTGCGTGCATCCATGACCACCACGAAGCCCTCGCGCGGGGGGACAACCAGCCGCACACCGCCTCCGCCCGAGACGACCTCGAGCTCGCCGCCGTCGCACGCGGACCCGTAGACGATGACAGAGACGGCGGGATAGCGCCGGTCCTGGTGCCAGCGGAAGTGGCCACCGGGCAGAGTGACCTGGGCCTCCTGCTGCGCGACCCGGTAGCCGCCGTCGTTCCCGATCCGGCAGAGCGCGTCGGCGAGCTCGCGCGCAAGTCCGCCGAAAATGAACGTTTCGAAGACGGCGCGCTCCTCCGGGGTCCAGTTCGAAGCCGGCAGGACGTACTGGTCGCGCGCCTGTGGATCGGCGTAGTAGGGGTCGGACGGGCTCCTGCGGACTCCCCCTACACCCCAGTCCACACGGCCGACCATGCGGCGCAATGTCGCACCGACGAGTTCGGCCTGCTCAGCCGGCGGCTGGAGTACCTCGACCGACGGCGAGGCCACGAGCCTGTGCACGCCTTACTCCTCTTCGATCGGCACCAAGGCTCCGTCCGCGGGCTCAGCGGCCTGCCCGCGGCTCCTGGGCTTTGGCGTCTTCGCCGGCACAGGACCGCGCCTGGACGCCCCGCGGGCCTTCCGAGGCCTCGGAGGCGGTGGGGCAGGCACGTCGTCCACGTCGTCGTCGGCCTCGCCCACTGCGTCGTCGTCAACATGCGCGGGGCGTACGCTCTCGTAACGCTCAAGCGCCGTGCGCATTGCCGTGATGCGCTGCTGGTGCGTCTCGACGAGTTGAGACGCCGTCCGCCGTTTGACACCGGTCATGTCGCCGGGTCCGTCCCGGTGCATCGCGTCCAGCTCGTCCACGGCGTCCTCGACCGACTCGGCGAGCACGGCGCAGCCCTCGTCCGTAAGGCGCCAGGCCCGCTGGCGCGGGCGACCGTTGGCATCGAGCGGCTGGCGGAGCAGGCCGCGCTGGTGGAGGGCGATCAGGTCGTCCACCACAGGTTCAGGCATCAACTCCCGCTGCACGGCCGCGGTCGTCGCGGGCGTCTCCACCGGCGAACAGGCGACAACAGCCAAGACGCACGTCTCGCGGAGAGTCAGGACCTTGTGCACGCGGGGCATGGCGTACCTCCTTGAGCCAGAGTCTACCCGGCCGAGTATCGCGCCGAGTTTCAACCCCCGAGCCAGTCCGGGAACAGGAGTGCCGTCGGCCTCAGCTCACCAGCGGCGCGCTCGATCAGGCCGAGCGTGACCAGCGGCCCCACCGTGTTGTTGTAGTGCCCCCCGCCAGGGGTGATGCCCGTCGCCTTCTGGATCTCCTCCGGCGTCACGGGTCGCCCCCCGGCGGCCATGATGGTCTCGAGCACGCGGCGCTGCGGTCCCGTGCGCAGCAGCCTCAAGATCATCTCGTGGTACGCCTGGAGCGTCGCCGGCCTGTCAGGCCTCGTGGCGAGCTGAGCTCCGGCCGGCGTCAGCCCGACGATCCCACGCTCCCTCGTCACCAACCCACCAGTGACCAACGGCCCCACCGTGTTGTTGAAGTGCCCACCGCCTGGCCGGATGCCAGCGACGAACCCCACCTGCGCGAGCGTGGGCTCGGCACGGCCCACGGCCTGCCACCAGGCGATCGCGTCGAGCACGCGCTGCTGCGGCCCGGTGATGCCCGCAGCCGGTGCCGCGGCGTGCCTGCCACCTGGCTGACGGTGAGGCTTGCTCTCAACGGTCGCAGCAGGCGCGGTGGCGAAGGAGTAGACAACGCCGGACTTCTTCCCATCGGTCAGCGGTGGCCCGGCCTCCGCGTCCGCAGCGAGGTCGCCCAGGCCATCACGCAGGTCCTCGGCGTGCTTCTGCAGGCCCCTCGCGGCGCCGGCCGCGAACACCGCGATCTTGGCGAGCTCGCGAGCCTTGCCGGCAGTCGCCTGGAGTGACCGACGCGCGAGCGCGTGCGCCGCTCGCTCAACGTCGGCCGGGTCGTGGGCCGGCGCCGCCAGCCGCGCCTCGAGCTCCTTGATCCGGCGGCGCAGCAGCTCGGGGTCGTTCGCCTCGGCCTCGCGGATCGCGTCCTCCATCGCTTCGCGGATGCGGGCAAGGTCTACCTGGGCCAGAGCCTTCGGCGGCTGGATGGCCTCGCCGTCGGTCGGAGTCCGCGAGCTGTCGAAGGTCTTGATCCGCGGGAATGTGGTGCGCGCGAGCACGTCGTACTCCGGCGCCCATACCCACCCCTCGCCCTTCTGCAGCCGTGCCAGCGTCGAGAGCACATCGCGGCCCTGCTCGGCGTCCGCCTGGCCCTTGATCCAGTCCTGAACGGCGGCGCGGTCCTGGGGGCTCGGCAGACGCATGGCGATCAGGGTGTTGCACTGCGTGAGCACGTTCTTGTGGAGCACAGCCGGCCGCTGGCTGATCAGCATGACGCGGAACCCCTTGCTTCGGCCGCGGCGCACGATCCGATCCACGGCGCCGAGCATCCGCTGCGTCTCAGGCAGCGGCTTCTGCGGCGCGAACTCGTCCGCCTCGTCAATCACCAGGTGCAGGGGCGAGCGGTTCGAGCGGTAGATCGACTCGGCGAATCGCTCAATGAACCGGTGCCGCTGCGACAGCCAGAGGCCCTCGAGGTCGATGATCGCCGGCACGTGCTCGCGGCCGAGCAGCTCGCCGAGCGCGGCGGCGCCGTGCTCCATGATCGGCACGTCCGCGTGCTCGCCACCGAACACGGTGACGGGGTGGCCGGGCTTGCGGCCATCCGCGCTGGACCGCAGACCCCACCACGCGCCGGTGGGGTCGAGTACGCACACCCGGCGGCCGGCCTCGAGCAGGCCCTCAACGAGGCCCTTGGCCGTGTACGTCTTGCCGCTGCCGGTCTTGCCGACGATCGCCAGGTGCTGCGTGAGGACGCCGGAGTTCCAGTCGAGACGCGCACTCATGGGGTCGATCTCCTTTGCTCCGTGATCCCACCGATCGCACGGCTGCGGCGTCGTAGGCATTGAGGACGAGGTCGAGGCATCGGATCGCTCGCCGCCGGCGGGTTCCGATCTCGCGCGTGACGAGACGCGCCGCGGCGATCACGTCGTCAACCGTGGTCATCCGGCCTGCTCCCCTAGGCGGCGCTCTGCCTCGTCGATGCGCTGCGCACACGCCTCGCCGCACGCGATCTCCTCCGCTTCCTTCCGCTGACTCCACCGGCAGAACCAGCCGTCCGGGGTGGTGAAACTCGCCTTTGTCCCCCGTTGCGGGTTGATCGCGATCTCGACCTCCCGACCACACCAGTCGCAGCGGAAGACCACGCCCATCAATCGGCTCCGGCAAACAACAGCGACGGCCCGAACGGCTCGACCGGACCGATGCGGATGCGCACCCCGGGCGCGGAGTCGGCGGCCGCGTACCACTTCTCCACATAGGTCGGGTTGAACTGGGCGTCGTCCGCCACAAACCCGCATGACTCGAGCACGTCCATGACGGCCTTGGCCAGGTTGTCGTTGTCGCCGGCGGATCGCGATGACGCGAGGATCGCCCCAGGCGCCGCCGTGCGCAGGCGCGCCGGGCGCGGCAGGTAGAACCGCAGTTCAAGCCGCACAGGCCCCTGCCAGGGCGTCGTCGGCCTGTGCAGGTAGACGGATCGCGTCACGCCCTCCTTCCACTCGTCGATCGAGCGGGGCGTGTAGACGCGGGCGAACGCACGTTTGCCGGGCAGCCGGATCACTTGTGTCTTCGCGCGCGGTTGCGGCCTGGGCACGCCGCGCACCTCGATCTCAATCAGTGTGGGCGTGGTGGTCACGGCGTGCCTCCCTCGCGGCGGCCTGCGACTCCGCGAACGCTCGTCGTCGCTCGGGCGGGCAGACCGGCAGGTTGATCTCGCGGAAACAGTCGCTCTCGCGCTCGACGATGACCCGCTCGCCGCTCGCGTCCACGAGCCAGCCGTTGACGGACGCGGGCTGCTCGTGGGGGATGCGGTGGACGCGCTTCCACTGCGTAAGGAACCAGCGGCCGAAGTCGGCCGGCCCCGTGCGCATCAGCTCGTGCCAGCCGCGGTTGCCCGGCTCGTAGCGGAAGATCTGCACCGGAAGGTGCAGCATCTGCCGTCCGCCCACGTCGTAGAGGCTCACCGTCATCGAGGCCGCAGCGAAGCCGGGCTTGAGGCCCCGCAGCGGCGTGACCTCCGGCATGTTGTCCGGGCGACGCGAACCGACGCACGCGAGCAGGCGCTCGCAGAGGGGGTCCCCGCCGAACAGCGGGCTCGGGTCCGCGGCCGGCGCGATGATCTCGAGGTCGCCGACCTCCGGCTCGCGCCGGCGGACACTGCCGACTACAACCGCGGCTGGCGGCTCCAGGCCCCAGCAGCGCATGATGAACGCCGCGGCGGCGTCGGCGTGCTCGAGCGGGAGTCTTGGACCGGCGCTCACAGATCGAGGTCCTCGTCGTCATCCGGGCCGGCCGGCGCCGGCGCCGGCAGCTGGCGGGATGGCAAGTCCCACGCCTGGACCGGCCGCGGCCTGTAGCGCTTGGTCATCTCGCGCGCGATCTCCTCCGTCACGGGGTTGATCGCGTACACGGCCGTCGGCGCCACCAGTCGGCTGAAGGCGGGCTGGCCGTCGTCTCCCGCCGGCACGTCCACGCGGAGCATGCCGCACCCCGCGAACGTGGTCTCGGTCACGAGCCCAGCCATGCGCTGGTGCCCCATCAGCTCGATGATCGCCCAGAACGACTGCTGCTCCTGTTGCTGGCTCATGCTGCTCCCTTCTTGGATCGCGTCTTGCGCTTCTTCGCGTACCGCTTCCGCTTCGGCCTCGGTGGCGCCGAGGCCTCACATCGCCCCTATGACGGAGCTCGGCTCGCAGAGGACCTCGCCCATGAGGCGAACCTGGATTCGCCGCTCGCCGGTCACCCGGACGTAGACGACGATGCCGGGGCCGCCGAGCAGCTCGGCCACGAGCTCACGCTCACGCTCGCTGTGGGCCTCGACCATCACGCGGCGCCCCCGGCCTTGGCCCGGCGGCCCACGGGGGGTGCGTCGTCCTCGATATCGTCGTCCTCGGGGTCGGCGTCGCGGAGCTTGACCTTCACCTTCTCCTCGGTACACAGCTCGATGCGCAGGTCGCCGTGCTCGTACAGGCCCGTGCCCCTCTCGTGCATGAGGTCGAGCACGCGCGTCCGCGCCTCGATCTCCTGCTTGGTCAGCTTCATGCGCGCGTCGCGGACCTCGGCGTACTCCGTCGCGGCCTTGATGAGCGGCTTGTCCTCCGGGAAGTCGGTGTCGATCAGCGCCGCCTGCGAGGCCCGACCGGTTCGGCCGGCCTTGCGGTCGTCGGTCGCCGCGGCGTCCGCGGCCGTGTCGTACCCATCCGCCGCGGGCTTGCCTTTCGCCCTCCGGCCCCCCGGCGTCTTCGCCGCCGCGTTGTCCGACCCCTTGCTGCTGCGCTTCGCCATCGTGAGCTCCTTTCCCCGGCCCGGATCGGGCCGATGCTGTTCATCCGCTCGCGCGAGCGGCTCCGCGTCCGCGGGCATCACCGCCCGCCAGTCCTCGTCCGGAATGATGATCCCGCTGTCCCACTCGACGTTGATCTCCCAGCCGTTCGACTCGACGCCGACGACCGTGCCCTCGCCGAAGTCGACCGACCCGGGCACGCCGTTGACCAGCGGCACCAGGCGATCGTCGGGCCTGAACGGCGTCATGGTCGCACCTCCACGTCCCGAGCCGCCCCGAACTCTCGTGCGAGTTTCAAGTCGGCGATCTTGCCCCGGTTGATTTCCACGTTGTGCGGCGCCTCGAACGCCAGCCGCACGCCGCTCGGCTGAATACGGACGACCCGCACGCGGCACAGCGGCGCGCCGACCGGTCCGATCACGACCTCCTGGCCGATCGCGCGCTGCAGGACGAGAGTGCCGACCTCCTCGCTCATGCCGACATCCCCCGGCCGATGCGCAGCCGCGCGATCTGATCGGCAAAGGCGCGCGTCTGCTCGCTCATGACCCGACCGCGCGGCAACTCGACGCCGACCCGCTCGGCGAGCCGACGCGCCACGACCGCAGCCGGGTTGCGGATGCCCCGGTTGCCCGCGACGCTCATGGCCTCGGTCTCCACGTCCTCGGCGGTCAGCACGCCCGGGGCGAGCAATCGGTCTGCCCAGGCGCCGCCTACGCCGATCGCGGCGAGGGCGTCTCGGGCGGTCTTGGGCGTGTTCCGTCCGTCCGTCCCTCCGTCCTCCCGCGCAGCACGCGCTTCATGGTGCCCCCCCGTATCCTCCCGAACACCAGCTGCGCCCGTATTCACGCAGGACGGACGGACGGAGGGGTCTCTTCTCTTCTCTTCTCTCCTCTCCTCTCCTCTGTTCCGCACCTTGTCCGCTTCCGATGCGGACGTTTTGCGGACACCTTGCGGACGTTTTGCGGACGCGATGTCCGCTTCCGATGCGGACGTTTTGCGGACACGGCCCTTGCGCTTCGCGTCCTGGGCGCGCCGTTTGGCGGTCGTGCCGTTGTGCTCTGTGTAGTCGGGCAGAACGACCGCGCCGCGCTCGACGCGGAGCCAGCCCACCGCCTCGTGCATCATGGCACGGGCGAATCCGCGCCGCTCGACGTAGCGGTCGATCCACTGCGCGTCGATGCCCGGAATCACGCCGGTCGTCGTGTGCTGGTCGGCCCACGCCCAGAACTTCAGCAGACGACCGATCACGTCGTACGCGCCCAGCCGCGTCTCGCGCGCGATGACCGCGACCTTGGGGCAGGCCGGGAGGTTCGAGCGCATTTTGATCCAGTCGTCCGCCGCCACGAGACCTCCTTATCGCCTCGCCGCAGCCGATCGCTTCCGCTGCTGATCGGCCCGAACCTCAGCCGCCTTCGGGCAGGTGACGAAGTGGTTGATGTGGACACCGTCCACCTGCTCGCACTGCGGCGTGCCGTCGGTGCCGCGGCCGCCCGCACCGTCGGCACGGGCGCGAGACCGGCTGATCGGCTCGCGGCTGCTCGTACAGCGGTCCTGCGGGTGGGTGCTGCGTCATCTGCGCAACTCACTCATGGTATTTTGTGACCAGCCTGCGGCAAGCAGAATCGGGTCACTCCACCGAGCGTCGCCTGGGCCGGGAGGCGCGTATTCATCCACGAAGCGGACGCCGACGCCCTTCTCGACGATTTGCTGAAGAACGTTCCGCGTGGTACGGCTGACGGCGGAACGCTGATTCGGACTCAGCGACTCCCATGGCATGTTGTACGGGCTGTAGTGTCGGTCCTCGGACCTCAGCCATAGCTCGTGGGCCTTGCGCGCGAGCTCGTCCACGCTGACAACCGGCATGACCACGGCCCCATGCTGACATTGGTCTCGATCGTTCTGCATCTGGTTCTCCTTGGGCTGCGCCCAGTTGGCCTGAAACCGCCCCGCCGGCCATCGCCAACGGGGCAGGGAGGAAAGAGTTATCCGGATGGCCGCGCAACAACCGGCACGCCGTCGATGTCCACCTCGTAAACCGGGGCGCAGCAGCGCCTCGCCTTGACCTTCTGCGGCATTCGAGCGTCCGCGCGGACCGCGATGTCGTCGAGCCGGACCGGGCACGCTACGAAGCGCGGACTGCCCTGCTTGTTCCAGAACTCCAGCGTCATCGCCGGATGCGGGGAGAAGTGCAGACCGCCGCCACACTCGGCCTCTCCGCCGTCCCAGTCGGTGGCCTCGGGTATCGTGCCGGGCGCGTACGAGATGCCCCCTTGGTATTCCGACAGATAGTCATCATCAACGCACTTATAGAGCGTGGCGACGCCATCCGCGACGGTGACGCCGTACCGGTCACACCACTCACTGGCTGTCGTGATCGGCGGAACAACGATCTGATGCCCGCCCTCGATCCGCGCGCCTTCCTCGATGCGCACCTGGCACGTTGAGGCCGCCGTGCCGACGACCGCGCCGAACACCGCCAACTGCACGTACCCCCACGCCTCGACGCGCGGCTGGCTGCTCTCCCACGCCTCGACGCGCGGCTGGCTGCTCTCCCACGCCTCGACGCGCGGCTGGCTGCTCTCCCACGCCACGACGCGCGGCTGGCTGCTCTCCCACGCCTCGACGCGCGGCTGGCTGCTCCCCCACGCCACGACGCGCGGCTGGCTGCTCCCCCACGCCACGACGCGCGGCT